>NZ_JBJODK010000008.1:0-184106 GCF_045900275.1 Clostridioides sp. GD02367
ATTTATATAAGTTTCTTATTTTTAAAGTACTATTTTCAAAGTATGTTATAAATACTTTGTATAAATACATATAATAGTTTAAAGAGATTGATTCTTTAAATACAGAGTGGCGAGCTCTTATAGATATGTACTTTTAAATAAGAAAGGAGATAGATAAGTAAGTGTCTGTAATCAATAGTTTTATTCTACAATATGGATTAATCTCTGTATTTGTATTAATTATGATTGAGTATGCTTGTTTTCCATTACCTAGCGAAGTTGTATTGCCATTATGTGGAGCAATTGCCGCAAGGAATCATTTTGGGTTTTTGACAATTTTGATTTTGAGTATAATTGCAGGTATACTTGGGTCAATATTTTGTTATACAGTAGGAAATTGGGGTGGGAAATCTATCATAAATAAAATAGTAGAGATTTGTCCAAAGGCAAAGAAAGGAATATTTGCATCTCAGGACTATTTTAATAAATATTCTTCTATTTCTGTTTGTGTATGTAGATTAATTCCATTATGTAGAACATACATATCTTTTATAGCAGGTATAGCAGGTCAGAATATTATAACTTTTGTAGTATCATCTATTGTAGGAATTACCATATGGAATACTTCACTAATTAGCATAGGGTATATTTTCTCAGAGAGTTGGGTAAAAATAATGTCCCATTATAATGATTATAAATTCCTAGTTCTAATTATACCAATAGCTTTAATTCTTATTGGATTTACTATTAAGTCATATATACATAAAAAACATCATAAGTTAAGATTATAAAAAATTAATAGATTTTTTCATCATTTTTTATACTTACTGTAAGATTTAAGTGTTTGAGATAATTTCTAATAATCAAAATCCCCGTTTTTAGTACAATGTAGAAACGGGGATATTTAATGTCAAATTGTAATGAATAAGTTAAATTTAATAATGAAATAACATATTGAGTAGTAGTTAAGAGCAATTAATTATCAGCTTTATTTTTATATACAGCTATTTTTTCTTGAATATCCAAGTACACTTATTACAAAAGAAACAATGAATAAGACTATAACTGTAGTGAAAGCCATCAACAAATAGGATTGAGTAGAAGTCATAATGGTAGAAAGTCCAGGTCCATCCTCAAAATATTTGATAAAATAGAAAATAGGAACGACGAAAAGTAATCCTATTGTTTGTGCTGAACGGAAACCAAACCAATATGTAAGAGGTAAGCAAATAGCAGTACAAGTAAGTGGCAAAATAATTGCTGCAATAATAGATAAGCCCAATATACTGATTTCAAAATTACCATAGAAAATACTGCTCATCAAACTAAATATAATGCTTCCAGATAAACTAAAAACCAATGTGCATATAACAGAAATATATTTGCTTGCCACTACAGAATATCCACTAACAGGCATAGCTAATTGATATTTTTTCCAGTTTACATTCTCATCACTTGCAAAACTTATAATGTTTTGCATACCTATTGAAATAGAAAACATAATTGAAGTCATTAATCCAGCATATATCCCCATATTCATAATGAGAAGGATAATAGCCAATATTGCAATTATAATAAGTTTCTTATCAATACTTTTAAAAAAAAGATAGAAGTCTTTGTAAATTAATCCTCGCATAATATTCCTCCTTTAATATAGAAAAGCATAATATCTTCCAATGTCGCATTATCAACAACTACATCCTTATATTTTCTTCTTGCAGTTTCTTTATCATCAACTAAGCATTCTATACTCATATTTGTCTGTTTGCAAATAAGATAATCATCTTGTGAGATAGTTTTAAATTTTTCTTTTCCACATCTAATAATTCCATAATTGTAGATTAAGTTATCTTTTTGTTCTTCAAAAACAATTTCTCCTTTATGAATTAGTATTACATAATCTGCAATTTTTTGTATATCTGATGTGATATGGGATGAAAAGAAAATAGAGTGTTCTTCATCTTGTATGAATTCCAAAAACAAATCCAATATTTCATCTCTACTAACAGGGTCAAGCCCAGTTGTTGCTTCATCTAAAATTAGAAGTTTTGGTCTATGAGCCATAGCACATATAATAGAAAGTTTCATTTTCATTCCTTTGGAAAATGAGCCAATAGTTTTTTTTAATGGAAGCTTGAATTTTTCTAGATAATGTTGATAAAGTGTATCATCCCATGACGTATATATGCCAGATAGTATTTTACTGATATGTTTTACAGTAAAAATATCATGGAAATTGCACTCATCAAAGACAATACCAATATCATTTTTAATTGAATACGTTGCATTGTCTACCCCAAATATCTCAATTTTTCCAGCATCTTTTTTCAATTCATTCAGTATCAAATTAATTGTGGTACTTTTACCAGCTCCATTCTCTCCAATAAAGCCGACAATTCTACCTTTTGGAATACAAAATGAAACATCTTTTAATGAAAAATCATCAAAATTTTTATATAAGTTTTGAACTAAAACATTATTCTTTTCCATAGTTTACATCCCCTTAATCTTCATAGAATAATTTGAGAATATTGGTCATCTGCTCATAAGATATACCATGTGTTCGACCAATTTCTGAAACTTTTTGCAATAATTCTTCTGCTATTCGTAACTGTTCTTCTTGGATGAACTCTTTATTTTGACTAGATACAAAACTACCTTTACCAGACACAGTTTCAATAAATCCATCACGAGTTAAATCCTCGTATGCCCGTTGAACAGTAATTACACTTATATGTAAATCTTTTGCTAGACTTCTCATAGATGGTAGCATCTCACCAGCAGATAATGTTCCATTCATTATAAGACTTTTAATCTGCAAACATATTTGTTCATATATAGGTTTATCACTACTATTACTAATGATTATTTCCATTTAATCCTCCTATACTGTACTTACTGTACTTGTTAGTTAAGTACAGTATAGGCCTATAAATCAGTCTTGTCAAGATAATAAATATAAAAGAGAGAATAATACAATAATTTATATGTTAGTCACCTTATATCTTTTTATGCTAAAATGGTGTTAAGAAATGAAACAAATACTATTTATATAAAAGGGGTAAGAATATGGATATAATAGATAATCTAAGGGTACAAGGGGTAGATGAGAAACTTATTGAAGATGTACTATATTTTAGACGTTATTATGCTCTAGAGAAAGATTTAGAATATAGGGTAACGAAGTCTAAAACTTATTTTTATGGAAGAGATATTTTGTCTATGTGTATAGCAGCTATTTTGGAAGAAGAAAATATATTATTATCAGGACCAAAAGCAACAGGAAAAAACTTACTTGCTGACAACTTGGGTGAGATATTTAATAGACCTCAATGGAATACATCATTTCACATAAATACAGATAGTTCAACACTTATAGGTACAGACACATTTATAGATAATGAAGTTAAGCTTAGAAGGGGTTCTGTTTATGAATGTGCCATCAATGGGGGATTTGGTGTATTTGATGAAATTAATATGGCAAAGAATGATGCTGTAGTTGTAGTACATTCAGCTTTAGATTATAGAAGACTGATTGATGTTCCTGGATATGAAAGAGTAAATCTGCATCCAGCAACGAGATTTATTGGAACTATGAATTATGAATATGCAGGAACAAAAGAACTTAATGAGGCACTAGTATCTAGATTTATGGTAATAGATATTCCTCCTATAGAAGAAGATAAGTTGATGATGATTTTAAAAAATGAATTTCCAGATGCTGATGAAGAAAAATTAATGCATTTTGCAGGAATATTTCTAGATTTACAGTTGAAGTCTCAAAATGGTGAAATATCTAGTAAAGCTATTGACTTGCGTGGTCTCATGGCATCACTTAAGACTATAAGAAGAGGGTTGAAACCAACTCTTGCAATTAACATGGGACTTACAGGAAAGACCTTCGATATATATGAGAAAGAAATGGTTGGAGATGTAATTAAAACTAGAATACCTAATAAATGGGAGAGTATAGATGTATTTCCAATAAGTCATATTTAATATAGGTGAGATTATGAAATGGATATATGATGATTATGAATTTGAAAACAGAGCAAATAATTTATCTTGGACAATAGCTGGAGATTACAATGAAAGTATAGACATATCAGAAAAGGATTATTCTTCAAAAGAAATAGGTTTATATTTTGCAATAATTGCAGGTGCTAGAAGAAAGTATGTAGATTGGGACATAGTAAAAAAATACCTTACAAATAGAATACGAAAAGGATATGACAAAGATATTATATTGGGTCTGATTCAAGTCATATTAAATACAATAGTTGAAGAAAAGGCTATTAAAGATAGACCAGGGATAGAAGATATAAGAAGAAATGCTTATAAAGATATTGTTTCACGTTTTACCAAAATACACAATGACAATATTATGGATAAAATTAAATATGCCTTTGTACTTTATAATATGGACAAGCATCCAGCATTAGATAGCCTAACTAGAAGAATAGTTAATGACATAAGGAATATAGATACAAATCAAGATATTATGGAGATTTTAAAAGCATTAGATGTTATATATTTAACTTATTTTGAATATATGTTAAATGGAGAAGAAAGTAGTTCTACATATGATGAAAATAATGTAAAAGATGTTGATGTAAATTTTGATACATTTGCTGATTTTATGTATGAAGAACTTTATAGTGATGAAGAAGAAAATATTATTGAAAGTGATATAGACTCTATATCTTCATCTATGCTTATAGAGGGAGTAGGAGATTTTGAGGATTCTCAATCTAGCAATTCAGCAGACAGAGTAATATATGTTGATGAAGAGACTGCAAATAAGATATATTCAAAGATAGAACATTATTATGGGAAAACTTATTTGAGTAAAGGTGAAATTAAGAAGATTGAAACACAAAATTGTAGAAATGTTCATGAAGGGTGTAGAATACACTTTACAGATGGAGTTCTTAGAAGTGAGTGTAATAATGTATTCCAGTTAAAATATGTGACAAGGCAAAAAGAAAATAATTTAGGGAAATTTAGAGAGCATGCTAGAATGTATAGACAGCAGATAAAGAGATTAAAAGAAAGTCTAGCTAGAATTTTGATAGAAGAAAATGCTAAAACAAGAGTATACTCTGATTGTGGAACTATATTAGCAAATAGGGCTTGGAGAGTGGGTAGAAGTAATAATAATAAAATATTTTATAAAGATATAGAAAATGAAAAAGGAAAGTATGTTATTGATATATTATTAGATGCAAGTGGTTCTCAAAGTAGAAATCAAGGAAATGTGGCAATTCAGGCGTATATAATTGCAAATGCCTTAACAGAGGTTGGCATACCAAATAGAGTTATGGGATTTTCTAGTTTTTTGGATTATACAATATTAAAAAGATTTAAAGATTATGATGATAGTTTAAAAAATAGTGAAAATATATTTGAATACTTTTGTGCTGGTAATAATAGAGATGGTTTAGCTATAAAATCTATATGTAGTGGTCTAATAAATAGAGATGAAGAAAATAAAATTTTGATAGTTCTTAGTGATGGAAGACCCAATGATGTAAAGATAGGAAAAAATAGTGAGAGAACCTTAAGAGGAGAAAAAGCTTATAGAGGGATAGTTGGTTTAAGAGATACAGCTAATGAAGTAAGAAAAGCTAGGAAACAAAATATATTAGTATTAGGAGTATTCACAGGGAAAGAATCAGAGCTTGAGGCTGAAAGATTAATATATGGAAACGATTTTATATATTCAAGAGATATAACTAGATTTTCTGATGTGGTTTCGATGTATTTAAAGAAGATAATTAGAAATTAATCAAGATTATAAAAAATAATTTATATACATAAAAATATAAAAATGAATAAAATTTGTAAAAAATGTAGAAATTTTCACAGAAAAGGTATACAATGATTTATATAGCAAATGTTTTAAGAATAATTTAAAAATTAAATATATAATATTATAGGTTCTTCAAGCAAGATTAATAGGGAAAAAGGTTAAATTCCTTTACAGCCCCCGCTACTGTGATGCAGACGAAACTTTTGTTAGCCACTATGATGATATACTTTTATATTTCATGGGAAGGAAGAGGAGTAGGAAGAAGCTAAGTCAGGAGACCTGCCTAAAATATTAAAGTAATTTCTTCGGGGATGGAGAAAGTTTCTTATAATAATTATACAGATATGTTCATTTTATGTGTTTGTATTTGGATTGTCGAAAATTAGAAGCCTAGCCATCGAGTTAGGCTTTTTTATTTTTATTTTTAAAATAAATCAGACATATATTATTTATATTTTAATTATTAGAAAGGGAGAGAGGGGATAGTAAAATGAAACAAAATATCAAATTAGGGGTTATAGCTGCACTTATGTTAATCATTTTAACTCCAGTTACATCGAATGCAATGCACATAATGGAAGGATACTTACCAGTAAAATGGTCTATAGCATGGGGAGTTATATTTATACCATTTTTTTTAGTAGGACTAAAATCAATAGGAAAAATAGTAAAGCAAGACCCTAAAAAGAAAGTATTATTAGCGCTGTGTGGAGCATTTGTATTTGTATTGTCAGCACTAAAGATACCTTCAGTAACAGGAAGTTGTTCACATCCTACTGGAGTAGGTCTTGGAGCAATAATGTTTGGACCAAGTGTAATGTTTGTTCTTGGAACTATAGTTCTAATATTCCAAGCATTACTATTGGCACATGGAGGAATAACTACTTTAGGAGCTAATGCTTTTTCAATGGCTATTATAGGACCAATTATATCATTCTTAATATTTAAAGCATTAAAGAAAAAAGACGGAAATAATGCAATGCCAGTATTTCTTGCAGCAGCAATAGGAGATTTGGCTACATATACAGTAACTTCGATACAGTTAGCACTGGCTTTCCCAGACCCATCAGGTGGAGTGATGGCTTCAGCAATTAAGTTTTTAGGAATTTTCTTTATGACTCAAATACCAATAGCGATAGCAGAAGGTATACTTACTGTAATTGTATATAATTTAATTACAGAAAATGGAGAAAAAAGCATACTAGAAAATAATGATAAAGGAGTTAAAGCTAATGAGTGCTAAAACAAAGACGAAAACTAATATATTACTACTTTTATTAGTAGTAGCTCTTATCATATTCCCATTACTTGTTAATTCGGGAGCTGAATATGGAGGAGCAGATGGTCAAGCTGAGAGTGAAATTACTAAGATAAATCCAGATTATGAACCATGGTTTAGTAGCCCATATGAGCCACCAAGTGGAGAAATAGAAAGTTTATTATTCTCTGCACAAGCAGCGTTAGGTGCTGGTGTAATAGGGTACATATTAGGTGTTCAAAAAGGAAAGAGAAGTTAATTATGCTTATAATTGATAAATATGCATATACAAATAGATTAAGTAAAGTAAATCCAAATAAAAAAGTAGCCATAGGAGTAATCTTTCTGATTGCTTCTATGGTAATAAAAAATATATTTGTTTTAAGTGGAATTATGATTTTAATGAGTATTCTAGTTGTTTGTGTAGCTGGAATAGATTTAAAGAATTATTTAAAATTACTCAGAATACCAATGTACTTTTTATTTCTTAGTATAGGAATAACTCTTGTAAATATATCTTTTAATAAGGCAGACTTATTATATAGTTTTGAAATTTTTAGTTTCAATGTAGGAATATCAAAAGCATCTATTGACATGTCTATTCATGTGTTATTTAGAGCTATGTCTTGTTTGACTTGTGTATACTTTTGTATACTTACAACACCTTTTAATCAATTAATATTCTTCTTTAAAAAAATGCATTTACCTGATACTTTTGTTGAGCTATCAATGTTAATATATAGGTTTATATTCATATTTTTAGAAGAATTTTCAGAAATATATAAGTCACAAGAACTAAGATTTGGGTACATAAATTTAAAAACTTCATATAAATCCTTAGGAATTCTTGGAAGTATGCTGTACAAAAGACTTATGACAAGGTATGATGATATGTGTATATCATTAGACATAAAATTGTATGATGGTAAATTTCACATAGTAGGGGATAATGATGTTTAAAATAAATAATTTAACTTATCAATATGAAAAGAATGCCAATGCATTATTAAACATTAATATGGATTTCTCAAAGGGAAATGTTATAGGTATAATAGGTTCAAATGGTTCAGGAAAATCAACATTATTTATGAATTTAATGGGTATATTAAAACCTACATCTGGAGAAATTCTTTTTAAAGAAGAAAAATTAAAATATGATAAGAAAAGTTTGTATAATCTTAGAAAAAATGTGGGTATTGTCTTTCAAGACCCAGAAAAACAAATTTTCTATTCAAAAGTATACGATGATATAGCATTTGCAATGAGAAATATTGGTATAGATGAAAAAATAATTAAAGAGAGAATAAATAAAGCTCTAGTAGCTGTTAATGGAATAGATTTTATAGATAGACCAGTACATTTTTTAAGTTATGGTCAGAAAAAAAGGGTAGCGATAGCATCAGTTATAGCAATGGAAAATGAAATTATATTGCTTGATGAGCCTACAGCTGGTTTAGACCCAGTAAGTACTAGGTCTATTGTAGATATAATAAAGGGATTGAATAAAGATAATATAAAAATAGTAATATCCAGTCATGATATGAATTTAATGTATGAAATATGCGATTATATATATGTATTGGATAAGGGGATTTTAATTGATGAAGGAAAGGCAGAAAATGTATTTGTAAATGAAAATAACATTATACAAGCTGGCTTAGAATCCCCATGGCTAGTAAAGGTACACAAAAATATGAACCTACCTTTATTTAAGAAAGAAGAAGATTTGTATAAGTACTGGAAAGAAAGAGAACTTAATACAAACAAATAATTAAGCCCTAAACCTATTTTAAAAAAATAGATTTATATATAATAACCCTTAACCTAGACCCCTTAAAGGTGCCTTATGATTCCCCAAATCATAAGGTTATTTTTTTATTAAATAATAAAATAAATTATATGTAAAGTGTTATTTAATTGTAATATATTGGAAATAATCTATTAGTATAATACATAATTATAATTTGAAGTAATTCATATTTTAGATTAAAATATATTTATGGCTGTTAACAGGAGGAGAAATATGAATTTAGATACATTAAATCCTGCTCAAAGAGAAGCAGTAGAAAAGACTGAAGGTCCAGTACTTATACTGGCTGGAGCTGGTTCAGGTAAAACTAAGGTATTAACAACGAGAATGGCATACCTTATAGAAGATAAAGGTGTACAACCACCAAATATATTAGCGATAACATTTACAAACAAAGCTGCAAATGAAATGAGAGAAAGAGTTGAACAAAATATAGGTTCTGAGACTAAGGAAATGTGGATAAGTACATTCCATTCTTGCTGTGTTCGTATACTTAGAAAAGATATAAATAAGATTGGTTACAACAGGAGTTTTGTAATTTATGATGCAGCAGACCAAGTTACATTGGTTAAAGACTGTCTTAAAGAACTAAACTTAAGTGATAAGGTGTTTGAACCAAAAGCAGTTATAAGTGCTATTTCAGGAGCAAAAGATAAGCTTTATACTCCAAAACAGTTTAAAGACATTAACATGGCAGATAATAGAATGAGTAAAATTGCAGATATTTATGCATTATATCAAGACCGTTTAAAAAGAAATAGTGCACTTGATTTTGATGATTTAATACTTAAAACTGTAGAGCTTTTTAAGGCTAATGAAGAAGTTTTAGCATATTATAGAAGTAGATTTAGATACATAATGGTAGATGAGTATCAAGATACAAGTAAAGCTCAGTATGAATTGATAAAATTATTAGCAAGAGAACATCAAAATATTTGTGTTGTTGGAGATGATGACCAAAGTATTTATGGATGGAGAGGCGCAGATATAAGAAATATACTTGAATTTGAGAAAGATTATGATAATGTACATGTTGTAAAATTGGAGCAAAATTATAGGTCTACACAAGTGATATTAGATGCAGCTAATAAAGTTATATCTAATAATATAGAAAGAAAAAGGAAAAAGCTTTGGAGTGAAAAAAAAGAAGGAGAGCTTATAAAGATACAATTAACTGGTAGTGAAATAGAAGAAGCTGATTTCATTGCTGATTCAATTGCACAAATAGCTAGAAAAGAGAAGAGACCATATAAAGACTTTGCAGTACTTTATAGAGCAAATGCACAAGCTAGACCTGTAGAGGATGCTTTAAATAGAAGTCAAATACCATATAATATATATGGTGGTACAAAATTTTACGAGAGAAAAGAGATAAAGGATTTATTAGCGTATTTAAGAGTTATTCAAAATCCACAAGATGATATATCTATAAAAAGAATTATAAACGTACCTAGAAGGGGTATAGGGCTTAGAACAATAGAAAAAATTGAAGATAGAGCTAATTTAAAGCAGGAAAGTATATATTCAGTATTAATTGATATAGAGACAAATTCAGATATATCTACTAAAGCAAGAGCAAGTATAAGTGGATTTGTTGATATTATAGGTACACTTAGAACTATAAAAGAAGTTTATCCTGTTAGTAAACTTATAGAAAAGGTCTTAGATACTACAGGATATATGGATGAACTTGTAGAGATAAGGAATAAAAATGAAAAAGATTTGACTGGTAAGGGAGAGGAAGCTCAAGATAGAATTGACAACTTAAGAGAATTCATATCTATAGCTTTGGAGTTTGAAAGTAGTAATGATGAGAATTATGAAAACAAAGACTTAGAAACATTCTTAACTAGTATAGCACTTACATCTGAATCAAATGATGAAGAAGACAATGATAGGGTTTCTCTTATGACAATTCATACATCTAAAGGGCTAGAATTCCCTGTAGTATTCCTAATAGGTATGGAAGAAGGATTATTCCCTATATCAAGAGCTATAAAGTCTCTAAGTGATTCACAGATAGAAGAAGAGAGAAGACTTTGTTATGTTGGTATAACTAGAGCTAAAGAAGAGTTATATATGTCATTGACAGAGAAGAGGACATTATATGGTAAAACAAATGTTGCAATAGCTTCGAGATTTATGGAGGAGTTACCAGAAGAATGTATAGAAAGATTGTACAAAGTAAAGAAAGAACTGAGTTATTCTAAAGCAAGCTATAATATGTTAGATAAATATACTAAAAAGTATATGAATACTATAAGTAAATCTAAAGTTGCTGACAAGGTTAATGCTACAATAAAAGATTCCAATAAAGAAACTAATCCAGATGATATAAAACTTGGTTCTAAAGTGCATCATCCTAAATTTGGGGTTGGGACAGTAGTATCTATAATTGGCACAGATGTTACTATAGCTTTTGACAAGCAAGGAATTAAAAAAATAAACAAAGAATATACAACACTAAATATTTTATAATGGAGGTTAATATAGGGAATGGATAGTATAAATTTTGCTAAGAACTTAATAGACTTCATATATGATAGTCCATCATCTTTTCATGCAGTTGATAGTGCTAAAGAAATTCTAGATAAAAATGGATTTGAAGAGTTAGCTTTAAATCATAAGTGGAACCTAAAAGTGGGTGGAAAATACTATGTTACTAAAAATTTATCTGCTATAGTAGCTTTTGTAGTTAATTCAGAAGACATAGAGAAAGATGGTTTTAGAATAATAGGTTCTCATTCAGATTCTCCTACATTTAGCATTAAACCAAATGCAGAAATAGAAGCTGAAAAATCTTATTTGAAGTTGAATACAGAGTGCTATGGAGGAGCAATATTGAGCACATGGTTAGATAGACCTCTTGGCATAGCTGGCAGGGTAGTTTTAAAGAGTGATAATGTATTAAAGCCAAGCGAAAGACTTATAAACTTTCAAAAGCCAATTTGTATAATACCAAACCTAGCTATACACTTAAATAGAAGTATAAATGATGGTCATTCATATAATAAGCAAAAGGATATGTTACCTTTAGTTGGTTTGTTGAATGATACATTAGAAAAAGATAACTTCCTTTTAAAACAAATAGCATCTAATTTGGATGTAAATATGGAAGATGTCATAGATTTTGATTTGTTTTTATATGAATTTGAAAAAGGAAGTTTAATAGGGGCTAATGATGAATTTATATCTATAGGAAGACAAGACAATCTTGCTATGGTACATGCTAGTTTGAATGCTCTTATCGATACTAAAGGTCAAAATGGCGTAAATGTAATGGCCGTATTTGATAATGAAGAAGTTGGTAGCTCTACTAAACAAGGTGCAGATTCAAACATGCTATTAAATATATTGGAAAGAATTTGTTTATCAATAGGTAAAGATAGGGAAGAGTTCTTTGAGTCTATTTATTCATCTTTTATGATATCATCAGATTTGGCTCATGCTATCCATCCAAATACTCCAGAAAAACATGACCCAACTAATAAACCAGTTATGGGAAAAGGACCTGTTATAAAGATAAATGCTAGTCAGGCATATACAAGTGATGGGTATTCTATAGCTGTTTATAAGAATATATGTAGAGAAGCTAATGTTGAGTATCAAGAATTTGTTAATAGGTCAGATGAAAGAGGTGGAAGTACTATAGGTCCAATATCTTCAACTCATATAGATATACCATCTGTGGATGTGGGAAGTCCAATTTTGGCAATGCACTCTATAAGAGAATTAGGAAATGTTGAAGACCATTATAGTATATATAAAACGTTTAGCAAGTTTTTTGAAATATAAATATAAGATAAACAATTTGGAGATGAGACTATGAAATTAGGATTATGCTTAGAAGGTGGAGGCGCAAAAGGGGCTTACCAAGCAGGAGTAGTAAAGGCATTATATGATGGAGGAATAAATAAATTTTATTCAATTTCAGGGACATCGATAGGAGCAATAAATGGATATTATTTGTACACAGGTAATGTTGATAACTTAGAAAAAATGTGGACAAATATAAAAGATATCCAGAATGGAAATGTAAAAATAGTAAATAATACTGTGGATAATTCTCCTGCTATAGACAATTTGAGGGAACTAGATGATAGTAAAATTGAAGAAATGAAGTTTTATGTTAACTATGTAGAAGTCAATAATAAGGTAGTATCAGAAAAGATTGTTGATGTATCAAAAATGACTCGTGATGAAGCAATTATCAGTATTTCATACAGTGGATTGTTACCATCAAATCCAAAGGCCACTCTTGGTTTTAAAGAACAATTTGCAAAAGATGTTCAAGAAGGACTATATGATGGTTTTAAATTAGATGGAGGTCTAATTAGGAGTGCATTGATTGAACCTTTAATTGTGGATAATGTGGATAAGATTATTTTAATATCAACGAAATATAATTATGAATTGCCAGAAGATATTAAAAAAACATACGATGAAGACAGAATAATAGTAGTTAGACCAAATACTCAGTTCGCACCTAAAGACACTCTTAATTTTGATGATGAGTTTTGTAAAGCTATTTATCAAGAAGGATATGAAATAGGAAAAAATATACTTGATAGACTTTAATTTAGAGTATAATATAATAAATGTAATTGTATAATTTAACTAAGGAAAAGGAAGGTAATGAATTATGGAAAATAAAAATCCTATAGTAACTATAGAAATGGAAAATGGAAAAGAAATTAAAATTGAGTTGTACCCAAATATAGCACCAAATACAGTTAAAAACTTTGTATCATTAGTAAATGAGGGATATTATAATGGAATAATATTTCATAGAGTAATACCAGGATTTATGATACAAGGTGGATGCCCAAATGGTACAGGAATGGGTGGTCCAGGTCACTCTATAAAAGGTGAATTTAGTGGGAATGGATTTACTAATAATTTAAAACATGAAAGAGGAGTCATATCAATGGCTAGAACTATGGCACCTAATTCAGCTGGTTCTCAATTTTTCATAATGCATAAAAATTCACCACATTTAGATGGTCAATATGCAGGATTTGGTAGAGTAATAGAAGGTATAGAGGTTGTTGATGAAATAGCATCAATTAGAACAGATGCAGCTGATAAGCCACAAACTCCACAAGTTATGAAATCTGTTACTGTGGAGACTTTTGGAATAGATTACTCTGATGTAGAAAAAAATTAAAACATATATAAAAATTAGTTATAAGTAAAAGTCAAAATATATGTTGTTTATTGAAGATAAAATGGGATGTAGTTACGTCTTTAGACGAATACATCTCATTTTTTATTTATTCTATATAATAAGAAATTGTGTATTAAAATAATAAATTACAAAATATACCAACTAGAAATAACATTGGATTTTTATGATACTTATTCCATAAAATTAGTATCATAAAATTTTAATTAAAAAATAAAGTACAGTTAAAAAAATTTTACTAAAAATATTTTTATCCAAGTTTGTATATAATAATATATTAAATAAATATGGAAGACATATGGAAAACAATTATTCCAGTGTCTTTTTAAGCTATTTTATCTATTTTATTTAAGAAAAATAAGTTTTTCTATGTTTTTTATTTATAAAAAAATATCATCATGGAAATATCTTCTATTTACAATTTTATAACTTTGGTTTACAATAATAGAGACAATAAATCCTAAAAAACATAAGAAGAAAAAAGTGCTTAATATTTGAGAGAGACTGGTTTAGTTTACACCAGCTAGGCCAGTCAAGGAATAATTTAAAGTGTAATATATAACAATGAAAAAGAACCTGTAATTAGAATCTTCTAATTACAGGTTCTTTTTTGCAGAAATTGGTATTATTATATAAATATTTAAGAAAGTAAATTTTTAACTTTGTTGTAACTAAGTACGTTTTTTAACATAGTATAATATAGACCCAAAATGGAGGGATTATAAATGAGAAATATTATACTTTATTTAAATGATGATACCTTTATATCAAGAAAATATCCAGATAAAAACTTTAGTTTTTTAGAATATTGTTTAATAGGAACTAAATATTCAAGTACTTTTGTAGAAGAAAAACTTCTTACTTTTTTCAAAGTAAGAATACCAGAAATATTAAAAGATAAAAATATACTAAAAGCAGAGTTATTTATTCATATTAATTCAGATAATAATTATATTTTTAATGAAAAAATAGATATTGAAGTAAAAAGAATAACCGAATATTATAATTCAAGGACTATATCATGGAATGATAAATTGCCTATAGAAAATATTGAAGGATATTTACCAATTGGTATAAGTGATACATCTAACTATATATGTTTAAATATTACAAGTATTGTAAAAGCATGGGCGGTGGGCAAGTATCCTAATTATGGATTAGCTTTATCTTTAAATTATCCTTGTAAGATTATAGAGTTTACATCTAGTAGAGGTCGTAACAAACCATATATACTTATAACATTTGAAGAAAGAAAAAAAGAGTGCTGTCCTCCTAAATTCGGATGTCCTCCAATTAGAGTTACAGGTCCAACCGGACCAAGAGGCCCAATGGGAAGCACAGGAGCAACAGGACCAACCGGAAATACCGGAGAAATAGGGCCAACAGGAGCGACTGGTCCAACTGGAAACGCAGGAATAACAGGGTCAACTGGAGCGACTGGTTCAACAGGAAACACAGGAGTAACTGGAGAAATAGGCCCAACCGGAGCAACAGGTCCAATAGGAAACACAGGACCAACTGGAGCAACAGGCCCAACCGGAAATACTGGAGAAATAGGTCCAACAGGACCAACCGGAAATACAGGATTAGAAGGTTCAATGGGAGCAACAGGACCAACCGGAAATACTGGAGAAATAGGACCAACCGGAGCAACAGGCCCAACAGGAAACACAGGAACAACAGGAAACACAGGAACAACAGGAAACACAGGAACAACAGGAGCAACAGGACCAATCGGAAATACTGGAGAAATAGGAGCAACCGGAGCAACAGGTCCAACCGGGAACACAGGAGCAACTGGAGAAATAGGACCAACTGGAGCGACAGGACCAATAGGAAACACAGGACCAACTGGAGCAACAGGCCCAACCGGAAATACTGGAGAAATAGGAGCAACCGGAGCAACAGGTCCAACCGGGAACACAGGAGCAACTGGAGAAATAGGAGCAACCGGAGCAACAGGTCCAACCGGGAACACAGGAGCAACTGGAGAAATAGGACCAACCGGAGCAACAGGTCCAATAGGAAACACAGGACCAACTGGAGGAATAGGGCCAACCGGAGCAACAGGTCCAACCGGAAATACCGGAGAAATAGGTCCAACAGGCCCAACCGGAAATACTGGAGAAATAGGACCAACCGGGGCAACAGGTCCAACAGGGAACACAGGAGCAACTGGAGCAACAGGTCCAACAGGGAATACAGGAGAGATAGGGCCAACTGGAGCAACAGGTCCAACAGGGAATACAGGAGAGATAGGGCCAACTGGAGCAACTGGCTCAACAGGAAACACAGGATTAGAAGGCCCAATGGGAGCAACAGGCCCAACTGGAAACACAGGAGCAACTGGAAATACAGGGTTAGAAGGTCCAATGGGAGCAACAGGCCCAACCGGAAATACCGGAGAAATAGGACCACCTGGAGCGACTGGTCCAACTGGAAACACAGGAGCAACTGGAGAAATAGGACCAACCGGAGCAACAGGTCCAATAGGAAACACAGGAGCAACTGGAGAAATAGGACCAACCGGAGCAACAGGTCCAATAGGAAACACAGGACCAACTGGAGAAATAGGAGCAACCGGAGCAACAGGTCCAACAGGGAACACAGGAGCAACTGGAGAAATAGGACCAACCGGAGCAACAGGTCCAATAGGAAACACAGGAGTGACAGGACCAACAGGACCAACCGGAAATACAGGAGTAACAGGAGAAATAGGACCAACAGGAAACACAGGAGCAACAGGAGCGACAGGACCAACCGGAAATACTGGAGCAACAGGTAATTTCTCACAGCCAATTGCTAATTTTCTTGTAAATGCTCCATCTGCACAAATCTTAAATAATGGGGAAGCTATAAAAAATTGGCAAGCAGTATTGGGGAATAGTTCAAGTATAACAGTGGATGCAAATGGTACATTTAAAGTAGAAGAAAATGGTGTGTACTACATTTCAGTTTCATTAGCATTGCAACCAGGTTCATCAAGTATAAATCAATACTCTTTTTCTTTCTTATTTCCTATTTTAGGAGGGAGAGATTTAGCAGGTATCACTACTGAGCCAGGTGGTGGAGGTGTGGTTTCTGGATATTTCGCTGGTTTTCTATTTGGTGGAACTACATTTACTATAAATAATTTTTCATCTGTGTCTGTAGGAATAAGAAATGGTCAATCAGCAGGGACAGCGGCAGCTTTGACTATATTTAGAATAGCTGATACTATTATGACTTAACTTTATATTTAATATTAATATATGTATAATAAAAAACTGTTTCAAATATATATTTGAAACAGTTTTTCTGTTTAAAAATTTTATATTATTTAAAGTTCTTGATTGCAGTAGTTAAATTAGGCACTAGTTGTTTCTTTCTAGATACAACACCTGGTGCAAATGTACCTTGAACACCTTCAACACTAAATGCATCAGCAATTAATCTATCTTCTGCCTTATAGATTAAATAAGAGCCTTCTTTAATTATGTCTGTAACTGCAATAACTAATTTATCATAATCAGTTGAATTTATATAAGATAAAAATTCATCTTTTTTAGCAAATATAGAATCTATATCTAAAGTAAATACTTGTCCAATACCAACTTTATATCCACTCATATTGAATTCTTTAAAGTCCATATTTACTATTTCTTCTATAGTATATTCATCTAAAGAAGTACCACATTTAAACATATCCATAGCATATTTTTCCATATCTACATTTGCTATTTTGCTTAGTTCTTCACATGCTTTTTTATCCATGTCAGTTGTTGTTGGAGATTTGAATAATAATGTATCAGATAATATAGCAGATAAAAGAAGTCCAGCTATTTCATAAGGTATCTCAACATTATTTTCTTTATACATTTGGTAAATTATAGTACTATTACATCCAACAGGCATAACTCTAAAAGACATAGGAACATCAGTAGAAATACCACCAAGTTTATGATGGTCAATTATTTCAACTATATTTGCTTGTTCAATTCCATCAGCACTTTGGGCATATTCATTATGGTCAACTAAAACAACATTCTTTTTAGTTGGGTTCAATAGATGCCCTTTTGAAATCAATCCTAAAAACTTATTATCATCATCTAATATAGGATAAGATCTGAAGTTTGTCTCTAGCATGATTTCTTTAATTTCATCCATGTAATCATCTTCTTTGAATGTAATTAAATTTTCTGTAGCCTCTATAGAGTCTAAGAAACTACATTGATTTATCACATTAGAAGTTTTATAGTTATCACTTTCAACAGAAACAACAGAAACTCCATTTATTTTAGCAAGAGCTAGTAAATCTTTTGAAATTTCTGTATGATTAGTAAGTATTAAAAGTTTAACTTTTGTATCAATAGCATATTCAATACTATCATATCTATCGCCAACAATAGCTATGTCTCCCTCTTTTAGAGTCTCTATTAGAGTTTCCATACCAAATGATAGAGTAACCACTCTACCTTTTACATCTTCACCACAATCCACAAGAATAGTACCATTAAGGTTTTTACAAATATTTGATAGTGATGTGTGTATAGTTGTAAAGTGTTGATGAAGTAGGTTTTTAGCTATTTCTTTCATAGTAATGATACCAGCAAAAGTTCCATCATCATAAGTTACAGGTAGTGTCTTAACATTTTTTTCATCCATAAGATTATAAGCTTCTAATATAGATGAAGTTGGAGTTAAAGGAACTACTTTATCATAATTTAAATCTCTAACTTGTATTCTAACATTATCTAAAATTTCAGGTGCATCTACCTTAAAGTAATCTAAGGCATATTTAGCCTCTTTTCTGATATCTCCCAAAGCATAAGCTGTTGCTTTTATTCCTAGTTTGTTCTTTAAATGTGCTAATGAAATTGCAGAACATATTGAATCTGTATCTGGATTTTTATGTCCGAAAACTAATAAACTCATTTTAATACTCCTTTCAAAACTTGAATATAAATAATAATTGATAAAAATATTATATCAAAAGGTTGTGGGTATATGTTGTAAAAAGAAAAAAATTTAATGAAAAAATATTATATAAAATTTTATTTCTTACATAAATACAATGAATTTGATATAAAAATCATTATGATATTATACTTTTACCCAATTATATTCTCAATTAAATTTACTTTTATTTGAAATAAATCGATTAAATATACCTGCGAAAAAATTAATTAATATGATAATAAACTAAAAATTTATAAATATTTTATACTATAAAAATTTTTGTATATATGTTATAAGTAAAAAATTAACGGATTTAACATAAAAATTATTTATAGATATGAAAAGTATACTAAGTATGTATTGATTTAAAAATAACTTATATAAACTATACTAATTTCAGTTTATATATTTTTTAAAATTATACGGATGTTGTAGAACGAAAAATTGCATATAAGTCAAAAATAAGTGTTATTTTATGAAAATATGACAAAAATTTTATATGTTATTTATGCAAATAATACATAAATAACATATAAAATTTAATAAGTAAAAAAAGTGAAAGATATAAATTATCATTTTAGTATTTTATTTAGTCAAAGTAAATTATTCAAATGAAAAATATCTCATTTAAATAAAAAATTTAAATAAAAGTAAAAAAAATAATGTATTTGTTAAAAAATAAATTGACAAAATATTCAGAAAAAAACTTCTTGACCTAGAGAGACAAAGTAAATAAAATCTAAGGTATAGACATGAAATCTATAAAAATATTTTAAGTATAAGTTAAAATATAGATGATGTATTTAAGATTTATAAAAATAGGCGATACATAATTATTTAGGGAGGTTTTTAGTATGGAGAAGAAAGAAAAAGCTGTAGAAAAATTAAATGTTGAAGTATGTAGTCCTGAAATTGTCAATAGTGTTGAGACATTAAAAATGAGGCTAGAAGAAATCAGACTAGCACAAAAAGAATTTGCAACATTTACACAAGAGCAAGTAGATAAAATTTTCTTAGCTGCTTCAACTGCAGCAAATCAACAAAGAATACCTCTAGCAAAAATGGCAGTAGAAGAAACTGGTATGGGTATTGTTGAAGATAAGGTTATAAAAAATCATTTTGCTTCAGAGTATATTTATAATGCTTATAAAGACACTAAAACTTGTGGTGTTATAGAAAAAGATGAAGCATTTGGTTTCACAAGAATTGCTGAACCAGTAGGTGTTTTATCAGCAGTTATACCAACAACTAATCCTACATCGACTGCAATATTTAAGTCCCTAATAGCACTAAAAACTAGAAATGGTATAATTTTCTCTCCTCATCCAAGAGCTAAAAACTGTACTATAGAAGCAGCTAAAGTTGTACATGATGCAGCAGTTAAAGCAGGTGCCCCAAAAGGACTTATAGGTTGGGTAGATGTACCTTCAATTGAACTTACTAACGTTGTTATGGCAGAGGCAGACCTTATATTGGCTACTGGTGGACCTGGAATGGTTAAATCTGCATATTCTTCAGGAAAGCCAGCTGTTGGAGTTGGACCTGGAAATGTACCTGCAATAATAGATGAGAGTGCAGATGTAAAAATGGCTGTTAGTTCAATATTAGTATCAAAATCATTTGATAATGGTATGATATGTGCTTCTGAGCAAGCAGTAATAGTGCCAGAAAAAATATATGAAGAAGTTAAAAAAGAATTTAAATATCGTGGAGCACATTTCTTAAATAAAGAAGAAACAGAAAAAGTAGGAAAAGTAGTAATAATTGATGGTTCATTAAATGCTAAGATAGTTGGTCAGCCAGCTCATGTGATAGCTAAAATGGCTGATGTAGAAGTTCCAAAAACAGCTAGAATAATAATTGGTGAAGTAGAATCTGTTGAAGTAGAAGAACCTTTTGCACATGAAAAACTTTCTCCAGTACTTGCAATGTACAAATCTAAAAGTTTTGAAGATGCAGTTGCTAAAGCTGAAAAATTAGTTGCAGATGGTGGATATGGCCATACATCTTCGTTATATGCAGACTCTATAAATCATCCAGATAGAGTAGAGAAGTTTGTAAATGCTATGAAAACTTGTAGAGTATTAGTTAATACTCCATCGTCACAAGGTGGTATAGGTGACTTATATAACTTTAAATTAGCACCATCTCTTACTCTTGGTTGTGGTTCTTGGGGTGGAAACTCAGTATCTGAAAACGTAGGAGTGAAACATTTACTTAATATCAAGACAGTAGCTGAAAGGAGAGAGAATATGCTTTGGTTTAGAGCACCAGAAAAGGTTTATTTCAAAAAAGGTTGTTTAGGTGTAGCAGCAAGAGAATTTAAAGATGTTATGGATAAAAAGAAAGCCTTTATAGTAACAGATTCTTTCCTTTACAATAATGGATACACTAAGAAGCTAACTGATTTGTTAGATGAGATGGGAATTAAGCATACTACATTCTTTGATGTTGCTCCAGACCCAACATTAGCTTGTGCAAGAGAAGGAGCTAAGGCTATGGCTGATTTCCAACCAGATTTAATAATAGCTGTAGGTGGAGGTAGTGCAATGGATGCTGGTAAGATAATGTGGGTAATGTATGAGCATCCAGAGGTAGACTTCCAAGATTTGGCTATGAGATTTATGGATATAAGAAAAAGAGTATATGCATTCCCTAAAATGGGTGAAAAAGCATACTTTGCTGCTATCCCAACATCAGCAGGTACTGGTTCAGAGGTAACTCCATTTGCAGTTATAACTGACCAAGATTCAGGTGTAAAATATCCATTAGCAGATTATGAATTAATGCCAAACATGGCTATAATCGATGCTGACATGATGATGGAGATGCCACCAAGATTAACAGCAGCATCAGGTGTTGATGCCTTAACACATGCACTAGAAGCATATGTGTCTATGTTAAGAACTGAACCAGCTGATGGATTAGCACTTCAAGCAGGTAAAATAATATTTGAATATCTACCTCGTGCATACAAAAATGGAAAGAATGATAAAGAAGCAAGAGAAAAAATGGCAATGGCATCTACTATGGCTGGGATGTCTTTCGCAAATGCTTTCTTAGGAATTTGTCACTCTCTAGCACATAAACTGGGTGCATTCCACCACGTTCAACATGGTGTTGCAAATGCATTATTAATAAATGAAGTAATTAAGTTCAATTGTGCAGAAGCTCCAAATAAGATGGGTGCATTCTCACAATACAGATATCCTGATTGTATACAAAGATATGCTGAATTTGCTTCTTTTGCAGGAATCAAGGGAAATACAGACCAAGAAAAAGTAGATAACCTTATAAAAGCAATAGATGAATTAAAGGCAAGAGTAGGACTTCCTAAAACTATAAAAGAGGCTGGGGTAGAAGAATCTAAATTCTTAGAAGGATTAGATGCTATGGTTGAACAAGCTTTTGATGACCAATGTACAGGAGCTAATCCTAGATACCCATTGATGAGTGAATTAAAAGAGATATATTTAAAAGTTTATTATGGTAAATAATATTTATTGTACAATATAGGTTCTATTAGACTTGAATATAAATTATTAGATTTGAATATAAATAGATTTTTATTAGAGTCGTATATAAATAGTTTTTAATAATACATTATAACTTAAATCTTAAACGGAAATGATAAAAAGTTAAGAAATTCATATTGATTTTGAATATGTGTATTTAATCAATTAACTTTAAAATTAGTCGGAAAATTTTTTTATTACATATAATTTTAAAGCAGAATATATAAAAAACTTTATGAAAAAATTATAAAAATATTCAGAAAATTCTATTGACTAATTTATTTATCATGATATAATAAGTTTAGAAAACAAAAAGAATTGGGGCCTATTAAGGCCCCCTTACTACTTTTTGATAGATTTATTTAGAATAACTTTCTCACTTTGATTTTTTATATTTATTATAGAATCAGTATAATCTACTTCAAAGTTAGCAAAAGCAGAGAATAAATCTATGTCCCTTAATAAATGAATTGTCATACATTGATTGTTCTTATTTACCCTTAGAATCAATGCTCTTACAAAGGGAAATTGGATTCTAGAATTAAATAAGTTAGAACCGTCAGTATCTATATCTAAGCTACGATAATTAATATCTATAAATACATCTACATCATCGTTTTCTTCTCTTATTATTCTATAGTCAAAATCCAAGTCTAAATTTAAATTACCTAAAACCAATAACATTTAAATCCTCTTTTCTATAAGTAGTTTTAGAGTATTAGTTTAACTAAGCTCTCCATCTATTATAGATATAATTCTATCTGCTTTTCTAGCAATATTTTCATTATGTGTTATTATTATAAGAGTTTGGTTATATTTTTTTATAGAATTTTTTAGTAAATCCATGACTTCTTCTGTAGTTTTACTATCCAAATTTCCTGTTGGTTCATCTGCTAGTATTATACTCGGTTTTGCAGATAAAGCGCGTGCAATAGCAACTCTTTGTTGTTGACCACCAGATAATTGATTTGGAAGATGATTTTTCCTCTCACCAAGACCCAATAAATTTATAATGTCTTCGATATATTCTTCATCGACTTTTTTATTGTCTAACTTTAGTGGTAATTCTATATTTTCTTTTACATTTAATACTGGAATTAGGTTATACTGTTGAAAGACAAATCCTACTTTTTGTCTTCTATATTTTGCTAATCTTTTATCTGAAAGGCAACATATATCTTTACCATCGACTTTTATAGTCCCGCTACTTGGTCTCTCAAGACCGCCTACTAAATGTAGAAATGTGCTTTTTCCACTTCCACTTGGACCAATTATCGCAACAAATTCACCCTTATTTATTTTTAAATTTGCATCCTTTAGTGCATGTACAGCTGTTTCCTTTTTTCCATAAATCTTACCTAAGTTAAGAATCTCTAATATAGGCATAATTAATCCTCCTATTCTGTAATGTTTATAGCTTCAACTATACTAATTTTATTTATTTTCCTTAATGGAATATATGTAGCTAGGATACCTACAATTATGTTTGCTAAAACAACTAGGATATATATTTTGTAATCTATTGAAAATCCCAAGCCATATGATACAAAGCCTTGCATATAATACATTTTAAACTGTATTATAAGTCCTGAAATGATGGTAATTACACTTGAGAGTGTTCCATATAATATTCCTTCATAGAGTATCATATTTTTAAAGCCTCTCTCAGAAATACCAATAGCTCTCAACATTCCAAATTCACTAGTTCTTGAAGTTAAGTTATAACTTATGTTATTTATTATGTTAAGTACACTAATTATAAACATTACTGTTACTATGCCATAACTATAAATCAAAGACCTAGATGTCATCTTATCAGAATTTTCTTTTTCTACCATCATATCTACTGTTGTAGTTCCAGGAACTTCACTTCCAATTTTACCTAGAAGTCTATTTATTTTTTTCTTGTTTGCATTTTCATTAATGTCTGTATAAACTAAGTTATACTTATCTACACCAGTTAATTTTTTTAGATATTCGCTACTCGTTATTACATCTACACCATCATCTCCAGAGTACATACCATTATCTGCAAAAGGATAACTTATAATAGCTCCAACTTTAAATTCATATTCTAAGTATTCATAATTATCTTTTAAACTTTCATAAAGTCCTGTATCCATTCCAGCCTTCGGGTATTTAACTTTTATAGTATCACCTACCTTTATATCTATAGCTGGTGTCCCTTCACCAGGAGTAAAGGTCTTTGTATATTTTTGTGTTTTAGAAATTTCTGGTACATATACTATAGCTAAGTTTTCTTTTTTCATTTTTTTCAAGTTTATACTTCCACTTACTAAGTAATCTTCTAATGAATTTATCATCTCATCATTATAACCTTTTAACTTTTGTTTTAATGTATATTTTCCAGTAGTCTTATTTTTTATAAATAAAGGATTTTTCTTATAATAAGGAGCTGAATTTATAGCTTCGTAGTAATCTAATCTATTTATTTTATTTACCTCTATTCTCGTGTTTAAGATGCTAGCAGTTTTGACTTTGTCAATTCCATCTATATTTTTAATTTTATCTATCTGATTATCATTAAATCCCCTTATATCTTTAAAAGAGGTATTGCTACCAATTTCATTGAGATAAGTATTTGATAGAATAAAATCTGCATTCATATATACTTGCTCTTGAATGTTTTTGTTTTTGACATCTAAAAAAGAATATTTATAATTGTCTTTTATGACAATTATACCTCCTATACTCATAGATAATACAATTATAAGGAATCCCTTTTTATTTCTAAAGATGTTTTTTGCAGATATAGATTTTGTTACTGACATATTTAAAGTCAATTTTGATATTAAAGAATTAACTTTGATTATATTTTTATCAGTTCCAAAAGTTTTTCTTATAGCATCAATAGGAGAAATTCTTCTTATCTTTAAATATGTAAAGAAACTTATAATGAGTATTGTCAGTATTATACATGCAATTGATAAGAGGATTATTTTATCTGGAATAACAAAAGGAGTAACATTTATATTTCCTTCAAATTGAATATTTCCTGCAAACCTATTAAATATTTGTGCACCTCCCATACCTGTACATATACCTAGAGGCATTGCTATCAGAGCAAGTATGAAAAGTTCATAAAACATAAGTTTGAAAATCCTAAAGTTAGTGGAGCCAATAGCTCTTAAGATACCATATTCTTGTACTCTTTGGTATATTGATATAACATAGATACTATAGATTACAATACCAGAAAATATACTCATAGCAATTGCAACATATTTACTTGAATTATCTAAAGTACCATTTTCCATAGTAGCGTCTATAAGCATTGAGTTTCTTCCTACGCTTTTCTCATCCAACATAGCATTTTTTACTATATTGTCTATGTTTGTATTTATATCACTGCCTTCATTAAATTCAATAGAAGCTGTAAACTTATTCAATTTTGATTCATGTAGGTTTAAAAAAATTTCACATTTCCCCTTTTGTTTCTCTATAAATCTATCTTCAAGTATTCCTACAACTTTAAAGGTCTCTGGTTTTTCTTTTTGATATAATTTAAAAGTAAGGTTTTGATTTATTTCTGACTTTAAACCCATACTATTTAAAACCCATTTTTCTACCACCACCTCATTGTTAGCTTTTGGGAGGTGACCTTTTATAAGTTTAGATTGATTAGTTAAGTAATTTTTATTTGCATATTGTATGTTTATAGGTAATTTTTCATTAACATCTGTAGATGCATAATAAGATGTTATACCTAGGTTTTTAATATCTTTACCAGATTTTATGGATTCTAATTGATTTCTCTTTATATCTTTAAAGTATGCATGGTCAGTTCCAAGCTCTCTCTTTGATCTATCTACCTCTGCTTGTTGAGCACTTCTTGAGAGGGTACCAATACCAACAATGAGTGATGTAGCAAGAATTATACTTAGAGCAATTGCTAAAGACCTTGCTTTATAACTTTTTATGTATCTTAGTACTATTTTCAAATTATCTTTCATATTTACCACTTCCTTTCTTAGCTAAATCAATTATATGTTTATTTAAAATATATATCAAAGTAAGTATCTTCAAGTTTTGAGTACTTAATTGTACAAATTTATATGCATATTTACAAGTTTAATTAATGTACATGTAAATTTTGACTTTTTACATAATTTTTCTAAAATGATATAATCCTCATATAAAGTGTAGATGGGAGGGGAATTATGGAGAATAATTTTATATTTCCTATAGTAATACTAACTTTGTTTATATTTAGTAATCTTATAATGAATAAATACAGGTTTTATAAAGAATTAGACATATTAAAAAGAGGAATATTAACGTTTTTTGTATCGTGTTTTGTATGGATTTTATTCATGGAGGGTATTGAGTATATACAATTAAGTTTAGGATATAATTTTTTACTTGAAGGAGTATTAAATATTGTACTTTTTTTAATTTTAATTATTTTAAGCTTTTATATAGGATTTAAATTTATAAGATTACTAGACAATAACAATAAACAAGAGTATAAGCTACAAAAATTAGACAGTAAAATAAATCATAAGGACAATATAATCGTAAAATTAAGAAGTCAAAAACATGACTATTTAAAACATTTACAAGTAGTATATTCTCTATTAAATACTGGCTTAGCTGAAGATGCCAAAGAATATATAACGAATATATCAAATAGCTTTAAATCAAAAAATTCAAGATATGGGAAAGTATCTTATTTAGATGCTATAGCTTCCTTAAAATATGAGGAATGTCTTGAAAAGAACATATCTTTTGATGTATATATCCAAGATTTTATGGATAATTTAGAGATTGAACCTAATGATATGAGTTCAGTGCTATTAAACATAATAGACAATGCAATAGAATCTTTGTCTGCTATACAAAAGGAAAAGAAGTATATAAGATTACATGCATATGAAGATGAATTTCAGTATATTATAGCCATAAAAAATAATGGTCCTAAAATACATAATGTCGAAAGTATATTTTTGGATGGATTTAGCACTAAAGAAGGGCAAGACAGAGGTTTTGGGCTATATCTAGTTAAAAATATACTAGATAAGTATGATTATAGTATACTTGTAAATAGTGACGATTTTTTAACTGAATTTGTAATTTTAATACCAAAATATTATTAGTTAGGAGGAGAGAAGTCTGTGATAAAAGTTTTGATTTGTGATGATGATAAAATTGTAAGAGATGATATAGCAAATATAGTTAAAGAGTCTGGATATGTAGATTATGTTAAGAAAGTCAAGGATGGTATAGAAGCAATTGAATTTATAAAAAGTGAGAAAATAGACTTATTGATTATTGACATTGATATGCCATATAAAAATGGGATTGATTCTGCCAAAGAAATTCTTTCTATAGATAAAGATATACATATAGTTTTTGTAACAGGTTTTGCTGACTATAGTCTTGAGAGCTTTAAAGTACATCCTATAGATTTTATAGTTAAGCCGTTTAAAAAAGAAAAAATACTTGATTCAATTAATATAGCAATAGACCACATTAACTCTCATAAAATTGCAAAAAATAATTTTATAGAAGATACTCTTTTTGTATATAAAATAAGGAAACAGATACATATGATTAATTTTGATGATATAGTCATGTTTGAGAAAAATTCAAGAGCTATTAATTTATATACTAGAGATGAAGATACGATAAAATTTTATGAAAACTTTGATGATTTAAAAAAACGCCTACCTCCTAATTTCTTTATGACTCATAGACAATACATAGTAAATTTAAGACTTATACATAAGGTTATACCTATAAATAAGTCTTCTTTAGAGATAAAATTTATAAATTTTCAAGAAAGTGCTACTTTAAATAAATCTTTAGAAAAAGATTTTCTATACAGATTTTATAGGGTTAAAAGGTTTTAATGAAGAAAAAAATTTTCAGTGATATACAATATGTATGATGAAGATATCATATAAATTTGCTATAGTTATAAATTAATTCGTATAAAATATAATATAAAATATAATATAAAACATATTGGACTTTCATGGAAAATTAGAAAGCCCAATATGTTTTAGAGATAAATCTTATATTTATAAGTTGCTTAAGATACTAGGGTCTTTAATCTTATTATCTTCAGCAAGTAATAAGATTTTAGACATAATCTCAGCAGTCTTAGGGTCTTCATCAGCAAAAGGAAGGAATATCTTTCCTCTACTTTGAGAATGTACAGGAAGTATATTTAAAGCACCCATTCCTTTTTTATGTACGATACCAGAACCCATATGTACAGAATACTCACCTAAATTGCCTACTATAAGAGCATGAGACCCTTCAAAATTGACATTTTTAATCTTTAACAATAATAGCAATTCTTTAGCAATTGCTATACGCATCTCTACAGTAGAATGGCTTGTTTCAGGGTCAACACCACCAGCATGAGCGACACTTACAACGAGGTCTATATCACGCATAACTTCTGAAAATAAAATTGGAGGTATTGAAGCCAATTCTAAGCTTTTATAAGTCTTTCTATCAAAGAATTCTACTGTTTCAATAGTAGGGGGCTCAATATCTGCTGGCGAAAACCAATCAGCAAGTGCAAACATTTTTGCTACTATATTTTCTTTATAAAACACTTTTTGTAAACCTTCTTCATAATCAACAGTCCAAAGCTGATTTCTAAGAAGTGCTACAGTTTTCTTTGGCTGGATTTGGTGTCCAGCATATCTACGAGATATAGTTTTTTCAGATAATTCATCACTATTTATTCTATAATACTCGCGAAATACTTGCTTAAATGGCTGAACAATTTGCTTATTAAATAAGTCATGTTGGAATTCACTCCATTTACCAGATTCAAAAAGATGAACCGGATGTGCAAGTTTTAATTTATTTTTTGCTGTTAATTTAGAAGTCTCGCCCTCTATATTGCAAATAAAGAACTTAGACTTATCATTATAAACATATCCAATATTATCATCGCACACCCACACTAGATTCTTAATCAAAGGGCAGATAACTGGGTTTTTATAAATATTGGAGATTTCTTTAACTGTAAATATTATTTCATTTTTCATAGCTTGTTCTAAACTCTGTTTTGCACGAGAATACTGACTCTTTAAATCTTTTTGAACAGATTTAAGTTCAAGTACATATGGATGTTTGGCAATGGCTTTTGGTATACTTTTTAAAGCTTTATTACCTTTCTGGACTTTAGTAGATGCTTTACCATTTTCATCAACATCTATCCAAATTGAAGTTCCATCAATATCTTTTGGCTTAAATAAATGAGAGACTTCATTTAGTTTTTCAGTTTCAAGAGCCCACATCATACGATTGACATCTCCAAATCCAGCACTTCGAGCTAGATTTTCTAGCGCTATTGTACAAGCTTTCGATTCACTTTCACGACGTTGTGCTCCAAATTGTTTACTTTCTTTAGCAAATTTTTGGATAAATTCATAACGGAAAGTTGCTTCTTTAAGGTCTCCTTTTTTCATAGGAAGTAAAGAAAAACTTCTCAGCTTGTCTTGATTTCTATTTGTTTCAATTTCCTTCATTAACATGTCCTTATCAAGTTTACCGAGTGTAGCATCAGCATAAAGTTGTGCACGTCTATGAGAGTTTCCACCACTAGTTATATACTTAGCTGATTTGTAAAGTAGATTGAATCTTTCTTCACCAATGGTCTTATATGAATCCAAAAACCAGTCTATATCAAAAGCCCCATCGATAAAACTACGTGGTGAAATAGGGGAGAATAGAGCAACTTCTGATTCTTTTTGCGCAGAAAATCCTTCATTTATGTGTGCATGGAAGTACCAAATTGTACTCTTTAGACCCTTCCAGTTTAAATACTTTTCAATTATATTGACCCATTGAGGAGCATACATAGCAGCTTCTATCAATCTTAATTCAGTAATATCAGTGTCTTTAAGCAATTTTTTTAATTCTTTTGAGTCATCTTCTTTAGTAGGATAACAATTTTTAAGTAGAGAACTTAAAACATCTTTCTTTGAATAATTGTTACCATATGAATATCCCCTTTGAAAAGTTTCTTTACCAAGAGCAACTAATAGATTTACAAAATAATTTATACCTTCAAAATATTGTATGTTATTAGCTAGATGAGAAACTTCTGTTGGCATATCACCTCTACGTGATTCAATTTCTATAACTCTATTTGTAACAGTTTTTAAATTGTTTTTAAGCCAAGGATACTTTTCTAATGTGTCGCCAGCCCATCTAGGATTTGTTAGTGTTCTTATTATATTTGATGAATTGTATCCACTTATAATTTCTCTATTAACTTGTTCTTCAGTCATTAATCCTAATTCATGAGCACGAGCAAATACACCTATGCTAGTATAAAAAGGAAACTTATATTCTAATAACTGATAATTTGAAAATGTAGTATAGAAAAACTTAGTAAAAGAAATATCATCATAAATAAATGAATTTGCTTTATCAAGCCAATAATTTAAAATAGGGGCATCCAAAGCAGGGCAGTATTCATTTTGTCTATAATAGTTTTTAGTAAATTCAACTCTTTGTTTTTTACATTGTTCTGTAGTTAATAAATTTCTTAGTTTATAATATATATCTAAACAATAGTCAAATATCTCTTTATGGTCAAACTCATTTAGTAAAACTCTTAGAAGTCTTCTTGTAAGTGCATCGAATTTTAATTTATCAAGTCTTGCATATATTTTCTTTTGTTTTTTATAGTCAAGAACATTTGAATAGATAGACGAAAACCAACTTTTTTCTATTTCATTATATCCGCATGTATTTATATTATAAAATAAAATATCAAGTATTAATTTGTAGTCTAAATCGAGTTTTTTACTAATTCCCCTCCAAAGTCCTGCCAATGGATAATTATCAAGAGTATCATTAGAAGTCTTATATTTAATAGGAGTCAGATTATAAGTAGAGTAACCTAAAAGTACTTTTTCTACATTACCTGACCATCTTTCAACTTCATATTCATAGTCTGCATTTTCAGTAATAAGTTCATCAAATTTTTCATAAACTTGTATTATTTTATTTATGTCTGTATCAAGAATTTTTTTAGCTTCTTTTTTTGTTGATATAGAAATAGATTCTTCACCTGAAGATAAACTTATATTTGAAATAATTTTATTAAGTTTTGATGGAGTAGAAGAATCATCTTTAAAAGTAAATTGTTCAGGAATTTGAACCTTGTCTTTAGGATTATATATTCCAAACCCATTTTCTTTACAATAATCATTTTTTGCTTTACCTAATAAATTATCAATTAATATTTGAACTTGAGATGTATTCTTTTTAGATTTATCAATATCTTCTATCAGTAAAATAAGCTTATTATATAGTTTTTGTCTATTAGTATTGTCTTTTAATAAGTTTACAATTTCAAGACCTCCAAGACATTTTTGTGAATTTGAAGATTTTATAAGAGAGGAAGCGATGTTCTCTAATTTTGAATCATCTTGTTCAAGTAAAATTTTTATTACAGTTTGTCTAATAGAGCTTGTCTTTAAAGAAAGTAGATTGGTTATTTTGTCTAGCTCTATATCTGTTAGTTCAAGCTTTCTAAGTAGACTTAATACAGTTTCTCTATTGGAAACACTCTTATCACTTAAACATTCTAGTAAGAACTCACGTTGTCTATCCGTTTTTGGTTCATTTATGAAGTTGACTATAAGTGAAGCTCTTAAGTCTGAGCTCATAAGATGACAATTTTCCATAAGAGTGTCTATAAATTGGGCATTCATATCGTATGCTGTTAATGTCATCATACATTTAAGTATATCGTGAGAAGAAATTTCAATCCAAGTCCATGGAAATACGCTTCCTGAAAAAGATTTAGTCTTTGAATTTAAAATTTCTAAAGTATGTTTTAAATTTTCAAATTGTTCTTTTCTAGCACTAAAGTCTTTATCAATTGGAGTGTTTGACAGGTCAAAGTCAGTTTCTCTTTTTTGCCAATTATAGTAGTAGCCAACAGAACTTTCTACATAGAAATTTCTAATTACCCATGCTAGAATTTCTAAATCATCTCCCTTGATATTTTTAGATGCTATTGAGTGTTTGAAATATGTACTTTCTGTATGTGACAAGAAGTAAAGACCTACAAGTTTTTTATATTTTTCCTGACAAGAAAGTAAATCTTCAATAAGAGAGTAAGAGTCATATATATTGTAAGTTGCAGTAGACCATAAAGCAAAATAAATTTCAAGATTATCATCACTATTAACTGATTCTGTACGGAAATTTTCATCAGTTAATGATTTATATGAAAGTTCTAAGCACTTACGTATTATTCCGGGTTTTTGGTCTGAAAAACCAAGTCCTGTCCATGTATCTAAGGCTCTTATAACAGAACTAAATCTCTCTAAATTATTGTCCAAGATAGTTTTTAACATGTATATTGATGCAGGAATTGTACCTTCATCTAAGCTCTCCACAATTTGTTGTCTAAGCCCTTCTTGTTGCTTAGCTGCCAAAAGAAGTTTAGAAAGCATTTCATAGCATTTCTCACTATGACTTTTCATAATACCAATTATCATTTGTCTTGTAAGTAGAGCAGTTTGATTCTCTCCAAATATTACTTCTTCCAAGGCATTGATTATTTCTTGATTACCTTTATCTATTTCCAGTGCTATTTTATCACTCATTACAGAGTCATAGTATAAGACCTTATTTGGAAGCGTAAGATAATCTATAACTGAGAAATCATAATAAATTAAATCTACATAGTTTGAAATAAATCTAATTATACTTCTAAAATAATCTACAAGTCTATTTGAGCGATAACCTTTACGATAATAGCCTCCTGAATATGTATAATCCATCTTTCTTTTAATTAACTTACAAAGTTCTTCTACTTGTTCAGAAGTAAGTATTAACTCCAAAGCATTTTTTAAGGGTCCAGAAAGTAGTTCATCTATATTTTTAATCTCATAATAATAGCAATTATAGTATTTTTTTATCATATTTAAGAATTTATCTTCAGGGTCTCTATAATAGTATGAGCTATTTTCTATACAGTCCCAGAGAGCTTTTGCTAAGTCATAATACTTTTTTGAAGAGGATTTAGTAATATTATTTTTTAAATTTTCAATTATTTTAGGATTTTTTTCTACTCTAGTACGTTCCAACATTTATGTACCTCCAAATTATTTATTTTAAAACATTCTTCCAGCAAGTAGGGTAAGTCTTATAAAGGTAAATATATCTCCATTTTTTAGACTTATAGGGGAATTAAGTTCTTCAATAACATCTTCATTTATAAGCACCTTGTAAATTCCATCTTCAAATGCTTGTAATGCAACTTCTATTGCTTTTTCTACAGATTGTTTATTTTCGTTATAAATAGAACCAAATCCAACTTTTCCAATATCAGCCTGAGATTCAATTTCTTCATTAGTTAAGAAGTTTATTATTGATTTTTCTGGGATTTTTTCATTATATTCAAGAACATTTTTAGATACAATTTCAGAGATAGCCTCTTTTAGGCAATTGATGTTGTCAGATAAATCAAAAGGAGTAAGTTCTAGCATAGGTTTACGTTTGCCAACGGCTTTAACTCTAAAATAAATTTGCATAAAATCACCTCGCAAAACATTAATTATATATTTTAAAATTTATCTATTTGTTATATTATATCATTTTGTGAATTATTAATGTGAATTATGAGATTATTTTACAAAAAATAGAAAAAAAGCTATCTTAAAGTCTAAAAAAGAAATAAAAGATAACTTTTAACTATGAGTATATAAAATTATAACCATACATTTATTAAATTTTAATTTTAGAATTACTTTTGGTATCTATCTTTTTTTATTTACAAATTTTGGTCCTAAATATTTTTTTATTTCTTCTTCAGGAGAAAAGTCATCAATAAGTATTTCTTTTCCAGTATCCTCAAATACTACAAGAACTTCACAGTCACCTTGTAAGAAAAATTTTCTAACAGTATCTTCTTTAACTTCTCTAACCTTTATTACATTCTTTTTTTCTTTCTCAAAGTCTTTTGTGTAATAACTTCCCATCATATTAATTATTTTTGTATATCTATTCATAAAATGCCTCCTTATGCGATTAAATTTTAAAAATATGTTATAATAATTGTTTGTATTAACTTAATAATTATAACAAGGAGTAATAATAATGACTAGTATAAAAAATAAAGATATTTTAAATTGTATAGATTATTCCATTAAAAATAAGCTCTTTGATGAATTAAATGATGTATATAAATCTTTGCCAACAGGAAATTGTTCTGGATGTGGAAGTTGTTGTATGGAATCAGTAGGTATAAATTTAATTGAGTTTTTGAATATATTTTGTTATCTTGAAGATAGAGTTGATTTAAAAAGAAGTTGTATAAGTAAGGTATTAGATTACTACTTTGAAGAGTATACAAGAAAGAATGCATGTCCATTTAAAGATAATAATAATAGATGTTTAATATATGAAGTTAGACCATTAAATTGTAGACTGTTTGGACATTGGAAAAAAGAGGACTATAATAAAAATTTAGATAATGTCACTAAGAAAAATAACGATTATAAAATATTGATGAAGAAACAATATGGATTTGAAATAAATGATGAAGTGGTAAATTATAGAATAAATTACTGTGATAGCTTTGTTCCAGACAAGGATTATTTAAGTAAATCTGAGAGATTAAGTTTTTCTGATAAACTTATGATATTAGATTCAAAGATTTATTCTAATGGACTCATAGATATAGATTTTAGAGATAGAGGGATAGTTGAATATTTTATAGAGTCATTACTTTATAGAGGCTTATCCTATAATGTAAAAATAAGGATATCTAAAGAGTACAAAATAAGAAGAAGAACTATTGATAGAATAAAAAGGATTGTTCTTGTAGATTCTCATATTAGTAAGTAATAAATTGTAGCATAAATATTGTCAAAATGAGGTGAAGAAGGTGAATCTTACAAAAGTAAAAGGAAATACCTTTTTTATAAAAGGTGGCACGAATACAGGAATATATGTATTTGAAGATAATACAGCACTTATGATAGACCCAGGGTTATGTGGTTCAAGACCTAGGAGAGTAAATAAAGTTTTAGATGAAAATGAAATACAAGTTAAATATATTATAAACACTCATGGTCATGATGACCATTATGGAGCATGTAATCAATTTAAAGAGTATTATAAAGATGTGTGTATAATGTCATCAAAATACGATAAATTATATATAGAAAATCCAGAACTATTTTCAAAGTATATTGTCGGGGGAAAGAGCAATGTATTTATGGATAATATTTTAAAAAATAAACTTTTGGATGATATAAAAATAGATAAATCTATAGAAGCTGGTAAGCTTGAATTAAATAATGAAATGTTTGATATAATTGAATTTCAAGGTCATACACCTGGAAGTGTCGCTGTTTTGACAAAGGATAAGGTAATTTTTGTTGGAGATTTATTGATAGGAGATGAAATTCTATCAAAATATGACTTCTTGTTTTTATATGATATACAAGAACAAATAAATTCATTAGAGAAATTAAAAGATATAGATTTTGAGTACTTAGTCTTAGGGCATGGCAAGCAAGTAATATCAAAGGAAGATTCTTATGAATTAATCGAAAAACATTTAAATGCTCTAAAAAAATATCTATATCAAATAAGAAAGTTACTTGAAGAGCCTAAATCTTTAGAAATTTTATTAAAAAACATTATAAATAACAATAATTTAAGCAATAATTATAAAGAGTATCATTTTTTTAAATCTTCATTAGTATCTGTTATAAGTTACTTAGTTGATTTAGGAGAAATAGGATATATATTGGAGAATGGGGAATTGCTTTACTATACAAAAACAAAATAAATTATGATAAAATAAAGAAGGTCATAAAAAACAAATAAAGGGTGAGCAATATGGAATACGAAAAATGGAATGAAATACTAGCGCCTTATGAACATGCAGTAGAAGAGCTAAAAATAAAATTTAAAAATATAAGAAAAGAATATTTAGCAAAAGGTGAATATTCTCCCATAGAGTTTGTTACAGGCAGAACAAAAAAAATATCTTCCATAATATCTAAATTAAAAAGGATAAATGCAAAAGATATAGAAACTGAAATTGATGATATTGCTGGTATAAGAATAATGTGCCAGTTTGTTGAAGATATATATGCTATAGTTGATTTGATAAAAGTAAGAAATGATATGACTATAATAGGAGAAAAAGATTATATTACAAATTACAAAGATAGTGGTTATAGAAGCTATCATGTTATAATAAAATACCCTATAAACTCAATTGCGGGTTCAAAGGAAATTATATGTGAAATACAAATAAGAACTCTTGCAATGAATTTCTGGGCTACAATAGAACATTCATTAAAATATAAATATGACCATTACATACCTGAGACTCTTGCCGAAAGACTTAGAAGAGCATCTGATGCTGCCTTTCTTTTAGACCAAGAAATGAGTGAAATAAGAGAGGACATAATGAAAGCTCAGGCTATGTATCAAATGAAATCTATAGCTATTAGAGATACTCTAAATAGAATACAAGAATTATATGACTTAGGGGACACACACAAAGCTATGCAGTATCAAAGAAAATTGGATAGAACTGAAACAGATAAAAATATAACCGAGATATTGGAATTAAAACAAGAAATAGATATATTACTGGAGCAATATAAAAATACTAAGGTAGATGATAAAGTAGTTCAATAAAAAGCTACTTATAGAAAATTTGCTAAATATTAATGGGGCTGCCTCTTAATGGAAAATAATTTCTAAAAAGAGACAGCCTATTTAGTGTAATCAAGAAAGGAATGATATTATGAGTTTATATGCTATAGGTGATTTACATTTTTCAACATCAGTCAATAAGCCAATGAATATCTTTGGAAGTAATTGGGATGGTCATGAAAAGAAGATTATAGATAACTGGAAAGAAGTTGTTAAGGAAGAAGATTTAGTCTTAGTATTAGGAGATACATCTTGGGGAATTAATTTATCAGAAGCTAAAAAAGACTTAGATATAATAAGCGAACTTCCAGGACAGAAAATACTTATAAAGGGAAACCATGATTATTGGTGGACAACTGTTACAAGTTTAAATAAATTATACGAAAACATGAGTTTCATTCAGACAAATTTCTATGAATATAAAGATTATGCAATTTGTGGTGGTAGGGGTTGGATATGCCCTAATGATGTCAAATTTGATGAGACTGATGAGAAAGTTTATAAAAGGGAAGAAAATAGACTGAGATTATCATTAGAGTCTGCTCGCAAAAGAGGTCACTCAAAAATAATTGTGATTACTCATTATCCTCCTACAAATGATAAATTAGAAGAATCTTTATTTACAAAGCTATTTGAAGAATATAACGTAGAGAAAGTGATTTATGGTCATTTACATGGAAAAGAATCTTTTAAAATGGGATTAAAGGGAATTAGAAATGGAGTAGAATATATATTAGCATCCTGTGACTATACAGAATTTAAATTAATAAAAGTTAACGATTAAAAAACATAAATTGGTAAATACTATAAGATACATGATTAAAAATAAATATTTGAGGGATTTCGGTTTTGAGAAAGGAGACACGACTTATGAGGTGGATATTAGTTTTTATATTTTTATATCTTATTCCTTTAGTAGTGATATTCAGAAATTACAAGAATTTTAAGAGGTCTTGTATCTACAGTAGTATTTATGTGGTATTAGCTACAACAATAATGATAAGTAATATTTATATGAGTGGACTTAATAAGATAAAAGAATCTATGTATTATCACAATTATATTTCCGATGAGAGGTATGATGAAAAGTATGTATCAAATTTTAATGAAAAAGAAAGTACTGATTTAAAACAGAATAAGGTAAATAATGAAGAAGCATCAAATAATAAAGAATTAAATAGTAAACAAGATGAAAATGAACAAAATAACGAAAGTAATGAAGAGAATACGAATTTAAAAGAAAATAGTGATTCAGAGAATAATGTTTCAGCAAATGATAAATCAGAAGAACAAGAAAATACAACAAAAGAAAGTAGTAATAAAACGAACAAAGAAAAAAATAGTGAAGATATAAAAAAAATAGATATAGAAAGTATAGGAATTTTTAAGAAAGAAATCTATAATATAGAAAGAGTAGCTTTGGTTCCAATGAGAGAATGTATTCCTTACACTAAGGACATAGCAAAAAATATAACTAAATTGTCTAGTATAAAAAAAGATGTTACAAATGCTAGAGATAAGTGTAAAGAAGTTGTAAAAGAGTATGAAAATATGCAGATTCCAGAACTTTCTAAGGAAGAGTATACAGAAACATTGAGCAATGCTAGAGATGATGTAAAGAAAGCATATGAACTTAGAGAAAAATCTATGGAAAGTGCTTTAAAGTTAATAAATACTAAAAGCCCTAAATATATAGGGAAGATAACTGAGTATCTTGACTTGTCAGATAAGCAGATAGAAAGTTTTAAAAATAGATTGAATGATTTAAAAGAAGAAATAAATGAAGCAGAAACAAATAGTATTGATTAATAAGAATTAAGCATATAAGTTAAAAGGGAGATTAAGATGAATAAGCAGAGTATTGGAAAACTAAATATGTTTTTTATGGGGATTACTCAAAGAAACCTTGATAATAGGGATTTTTTTATTGAGTTAGAAGTGATTTTTAAATCTGGAAGAAAAGAATTTAAAGGAGTGGCAACAGAGGAAGATAATAAGTATAAATTTAATTTTAAAGGAAAATCAGATTTATATACATTTAATGAATTGCTTAAGAATATTTCTAAAGAAGCAGAGAACTATGATAGTTTAGTATTTAAATATATTGAGAGAGGAACTATTGTTGTAATCGAAGGCGATAATAAGAAGGTAAATGTAAAGTATCTAGACAACATAGAAGAAGTACCTAAAATAGATGAATTTACAGCATCTCAAATAAAAAACAGAGATTATTATGTAAAAGTAGGACAGGCAAATGCACTTTTAAAAGAAATTGGGGTACTTACAAAAGATGGTAAGATAAAAAATGATAAAATAAGAAAGTACAATCAGATAGACCATTTTGTGGAATTAATAGATAGTATTCTAAAGGAAATAAAGGATAAAGACTGTATAACAATTTTGGATTGTGCTTGTGGTAAATCTTATCTAAGTTTTGTTTTAAACTTTTATATAAAAGAAGTGCTAAAGAAAAACTGTTATTTTATAGGAATAGACTATTCAGATGTAGTTATAGAAGCATCAAGAAATATGGCTAAAAACTTAGGATATAAAAATATGTCGTTTATAAAAGAGGACTTGACTAATTATACACCAAATAGAGATGTTGACCTTGTGATAAGTCTACATGCTTGTGATACAGCAACAGATATGGCAATAGGTCTAGGAATTAGGGCAAAATCCGAAGCTATAGTAGTAGTACCATGTTGCCATAAGGAATTATTAGGGCAATATAAATATGAATCTATGGAACCAATATTAAAACATGGAGTATTTAAAGCTAGATTTGCAGATTTAATAACTGATGGTCTAAGAACTTTGTTATTAGAAGGCAATGGATATGATACTTCTGTAGTAGAATACATATCTCCACTCGATACACCAAAAAATTTAATGATAAGAGCAATAAAAACTAAAACAAATAATGAAAAAGCATTAAAAGAATATAGAGAGCTTAAAGCTCAATTTGGAGTTGAACCAACTTTAGAAAAACTTATATATTAGTTAAAAATGTAAAATTTACAAAAAGCTTGCTTAAATATGCAAGCTTTTTGGTATTATATAGGTATAGTCATATCCAGAGTTTTGATTTATAATTAAAGCTGTGCTATAATATGTGATTAATCAAATCAATAAACGTTACATGGAGGTAAAAATGAACAAATTAAATATATGTATTGATATAGATGGAACAATAACAAGCCCTTATCATTTTCTTCCATACCTAAATGATATTTTTAATAAAAACATAACTGAAGCAGAGTGTATAACACATAATTGGGAAGAATTATATGGTTCAGGGATAAGAGATGTATATACAGAATTTAATAATAAGTATATACATTCATATGATGAAGCAAAGATTGTGGAGGGTGCTACTGAGGTAATTGGCACATTATCTAAAGGACATAAGTTATCTTTTGTAACAGCTAGACATGAGTGTTTAACTGATGTAACTAAAAACTGGCTATCGAGACAAGGATTTTCAGATATAGATGTTTACTTATTAGGAAGTGATTATAAAGTTGAAAAGGCAAGAGAGCTGAGTTGTGATATATTTATAGAAGATAATCCTTTAAACTCAGTACAATTAGCTAATGCTGGAGTTAAAGTAATACTTCTAGATACTAACTATAATAAAGATATTACACATCAAAATATAGTTAGAGTTAATAATTGGATAGATATTGAAAAAATTATAAAACAAAGTGTTTAAAAGATTTGTAAATCGAAAGGGGGAGCATATGATAGATTTAAAACTTGAAAATAGAAAAGGAAAGATTCATGTAAAGAGCAGTGAAGTAAAAGATATTTTAGAATTACGTCCAGACTTTGAATATGTACAAGATATATCAAATACTATAAATCAAGAAAACATATTAGTGTTTGATTGTCAACTGACAGGAAATTCTTTTGATATGGATGATTTAGATATAGAAGAAATATTAGAAGAATTGGGTGAAGAAATAGATGAGTCTTATTTCAATGTTTTATTTGAAGATGTAAGAGCTTATTTAAAAGATGCTACTGATGAGATAGAAGCAGATTTACAAGAAAATTACTTATTTGATAATTTGAGATGTTATTTTGATATATACAATATAAATCAAGAATTTACCGATTTTAAGTTTGTATTTTTAGTTTCTTTTAAAGATATAAAAATTTCTTCATTAGCAAACCTAGCTAAGATTGTTTCTAAAAGACAGCTTATAGGTGCATCTAAGTTTTATAGTTAAAATGGAATCGTATGGTGTTAAAAACTAGTAGCCTTGTAAAAACATTGGTTACTAGTTTTTTTATTTGTACATTTTCACAAAGTTTCAGAAAACTATTTACATTATTAAAAAAGTAATGTATATTAAACATAATGTACAGTATAATGGAAAAATAGAGTTGAGTTACTAAATGTATTAAACAACTAAATGATTTATTTTTAGCTTAGTATAGCAGGAGGAGAATGTATGCAAAATTTAAATGAAATAATTTCAGAAAATTTGAAAAAAATAAGGAAAGAAAAACACCTTAGTTTAGATAAGATTGCTCAACTTAGTGGAGTAAGTAAGAGTATGTTGTCCCAAATTGAGAAATGTGAGGTAAATCCTACTATATCTACTTTAAAGAAAATAACTAATGGACTAAAAATTTCATTTACATCATTGATGGAGAGACAGGAAAGTGATATAGAATTGGTTCAAAAAAGTGATGTGGACCATTTTATTGAGGATGATGGAAAATATATAAGTTATCCGATATTTCCATTTGATTCTAAAAGAAGATTCGAAATATTTATGATTGAAATAGAAGAGGGTGGAAATTTAGATTCAAATGCTGAACTTCCAGGGACACAAGAGTTTATAACTGTTTTTAGTGGTGAGGTAACCATCAAAATAAATGGAGATGATTATGTTGTGTGTAGTGGAAATTCTATAAGATTTAAAGCAGATGTATCACATATATATAGAAACTCAGGTAAGGGTATAGCTAAAATGAGCATGGTAGTATATTATGTATAAATAATTTGGTGAAGTATATAGTTATATTTAGATGTTTTTAGGTATGAGATTAAATAATAGGAGTGTGATTTATGATGATTAACAAAAAAGCTGTCTTTTTCTTTTGTAATGATTTAAAGAAAGACCCAGTAGCAAATAGTGTGATTAAATGTTGTGAGGAAATGATGGATTTAAAGCAAAGTGATATTGTCATTGATGAAAGTTTTGTATTAGAATTTACAGATAAAGACAATAATTTATTTCAGTTTGTAAAGACAAAAGATGTAATAAGTCATAATTACAAATATTACTTGCCAATTTTAAATAAATATTTCAAAGATTATAATTTTGCAGGTGTTGTAAATTGGCATGAGGGGGAAAATGCTCCAGAGCAGATTTTAACAGCTCATACAATTGGAGATGTACCAACAGGAGAGTTTGGAAATTCTAACCCAAGATACTTTAAAAACATAATTAATGCAATTGAAGATATAAAAAATGAAACTTCACTTGATGAATTTACTACATTAACAGAAGCAACCCATTGGTCTGGCACAACATATGGTGAAGAATCTAAACTAATTACAGAATATTCTGTACCTATGTTAGACATAGAGATAGGAAGTAGTAGTGATAGTTTTAATAATAAGATGGCAATACAAGTATTAGCAAAAGCACTGGTTAGAGTATTTGATAATGATGAACCTTTAAAAACTTTATTATGTGTTGGAGGGGTTCATTTTGAAAAATCTTTTGCAGATATTATAAAAAATAAAGAATATAACATATCAATTGGACATGTACTGCCAAATCAGTGGATTGTAAGTGGGATGTATGATGATGAATTTGGATTTGAAAAATTAGAGAAGTGTGTAAATAGTATTGAAGGTGGAATTGATGGTATAGTTTTTCATGATAAATTAAAAGGTACTTATAAAGAGCAATGTCGTAAATTAGGTGAAAAACTTAATGTCCCTGTATTTAAACATAAAATATTAAAAAATCCAAAAGATTTGCCTATATGGTAGCTATATAATCAATATAAATAATAAGTCAGATTAATTTTTAAGTGAGGTCAAAAATGATATTATCTTATTTTGCATTATTAATTAGAGTAGTGCTATTAGCTTTTGAGAGAGTAGTTGTAAGGTTATTAGGCGATGAAGAAGGTGATATTTATAAAAATATAGCTTCATCATTTTTATTTTTCTTTATTGGAGGAGTATGTTTACTTCCATTTAGTTTAACGTATAAAGTTAGTGATTGGTCATTTTTAATACCATGTTATATAAGTAGCTTAGTTTACTCAATTGGCTCAGTAGCATATGTGACATCTTTAGCAACTGGTGAAGTTTCACTTGTGACTCCAATAAACAGTTTAAATTCTTTGTTTCTATTACTTTTATCAGTTATATTTTTAGGTGAAGGTTTAAGTTTAGCCAAAGTTGCAGGAATCATAGTTATGATTGGTGGAGTGTTCATATTAAAAAAAGTAAGTTCTTTTCTAAAAAATGTATCCGTGATTTTTAACAACTTGCCATGTAGACTAATGTTTTTGTACATATTTTTACAATCAGTAGGGAGAGTGCTGGATAAGGCTTTTTTTGTACAAGTATCTCCTATACTATATTCGACTATACTTTATTTCTTTGTAGGATTAAATCTATTTGTATTCTTAGCATTTAAAAAGAAGCAAAAAGTAATTTATGAGATTTTTAGTAATAAAAAGGGTCTTTCAATTGTAAGTGGTGCTATTAATGGATATTCTTATTTAGCATTATTAATCGCTTTAAATAATCTAGAGCTTAGTATAGCTGAACCGTTTTCTCAGGTATCTATGATAATAACTTTGATACTTGCTCACTTTATATTCAAAGAAAATATAAAAGAAAAAATACCAGGTTCAATTTTAATACTAATTGGTGGATGGCTATTGTTACTTTAATCGTTCCATTAATTAAAAAGAAGTATAGATAATTAAAGTCAGTTTAATAAATAGCTAATACATAATTAATAAATAATAAATAGGGAATATAAACATATTTATTTAGATAAATTCGTTTATATTCCCTATTTTGGTTATATTGATTTTTATATTGATATAATATGAATCTCACAAATTATTAGTTCTTATGTCTAACTCTTAGTGGTATATCAAGTTCTTTTGCTAATTGCTTAGATTCTTCTATTTCTTCTGGAGATATTTCATCTACTACTGAGAAAGCCACCTCTTTTATGTGTTTTTTGCAATCTCTTGCAAAATCTAACATATAATCAAATGATTTTTCTCCAAACTTTGGTTGTGTAACTCTATTATATGCTTCTTTATTTGGAGCATTAAGGCTTATTGATACTGCATCTATAACATCTTTTAATAGGATAGCTGTTTTTTTATTGTGTATTAAATCACTTAAACCATTTGTATTTATTCTTGTCTTTATGTTACTTTTTTCTTTTATAAACTTAGCAACTTCTACTAATTCATTTATTCTCATTAATGGTTCACCATATCCACAAAAAACAATTTCATCGTAGTCGTCTAAATTGTATTTGTTGAAGGCTTCTTTTACTTCGTCTATACTTGGTTCATGTTCCAACCATAGACTACCACTATTTGCTACTTCATCTTTTTCATTTCTTATGCAAAAAACACAACTACATGGACATGTATTAGTTATATTTACATAGATACTATTTTCAATTGTATATAAGATATTCATAATTTTCCCTCCATAAATTTAAATTCTTAATTAAAATAACGTCTTTTAAAGTCAAGTTTATCAAGTGCTATACCTAAAATTATAAAGACAATAAAACTTCCTATTGGCTGTAATAAACCAAGTAAGCTCATTATAAATGCACTTGTAAAGCTTCCAATGATTATTCCTTCAGCAAACATGTATAAGACTAACCCTACTATACCTGCTATAATCGAAGCAATTATATTTCTTTTATTTATTATCTTGTCACTTTTAGAAGTGAAAAATAATACAAGTATTGGCTTTATGATTATAGTTGGTATTACCCAAATAGCAGCACCTGTAGATAAATCAGCTAGACCAGCACCTATTGCAGATGCTGCTATAGCGTAGTTTGTTGGTAAGATGGTTGCAGCAAGATAAATAAAAGCATCTCCTATATGAACATATCCATTATTTCCACCCACTGGGATATGTAGTATATACGCTATTGTCAAACATATTATGGATGCAAATAACGCAGAAGTAACAATATAGGTCGTTTTTTTAGAAGTAACTTTATTCATTTTTTCCAATATACTCCCTCCCTAGAAATCCAAAACTAAGATAATTGTAATGTTTTCTTATACATATATTAATATTAATCATACAATTTTCATAGTTTGTTTAGTGTTTTTTTTGTAAAATATAGATTGTACCCATTCAAATGTATATAAATAGAAACGTGGAATAGAGTAGTAGGCAAAGTAGAATATAATATGTGATGTATTAGAAGTGGATAAATTAGAGATAAAAAAATAATATAAGAGAGTCTACCCAATAGACTCTCTTATATTTGGGAAATTAAAGGCTATTTTGTTAGATAATAGCTAATTAATAAAAAAATATATTTATAAAATACTAATTTACTCTGTTAGTAGCAGTTCCTGTTTCTATAACTTCTACAGCACTACTTAAACTAGAATAAACTATATTTTCTATCGCTGTACTAGTGAAGAAACCAAGGTGATGAGTGAATATAACTTGTTCCATAGAAAGAAGTTTGTTTATTTCTGGGTCAGTTAATTCGCCTGGATTCATCTTTTTATTTAAGAATAATCCTTCAGTTTCAAATGTATCAAGGGCAGCAGCTCTTATTTTTCCTGATTCTAGTGCTTCTATTAAGTCCCCTGTCTTAATTAAACCACCACGACCAGTATTTACTATATAAGCTCCATCCTTCATTATAGCTAGAGTATCTTTGTTTATCATATGTTTTGTTCCTTCAAGTAAAGGAGTATGTAATGTTATAAGGTCAGCTTCTTTTAAAAGGTCCTCTAAAGTATCTTTATAAGTTAATATATCATTTAAATCATTATTTGGATATTGGTCAAATGCAATTACGTTAGCCCCTAAGCCTTTGAATAGTTTTGCAGAAGTAGCACCTATTTTTCCAGTACCTATAACACCTACTGTAATAGATCTAACTTCTGTCCCAAGAAGTTCAGCTATCCAACGATAGTCACCTTCACAGACTTTTTTCTTTACTAAAGGAGTTTTTCTTAAAAGGTTCATAGCTTGAGTAACAGCTAATTCAGCTATTGCATTAGGTGAATAAGAAGGAACATTAGTAACAATAAGTCCATTTTCATTAACTAAACCAAAATGTATCATATCCATTCCTGCAGTTCTTGAAGCTATAACTTTAACCCCAGCATCTTTTAAAGTCTCATAAATATAAGGGTTATCTATATAGTTAGTTTGTTGTATAGATATACCATCATACCCTTTAGCTTTAACCACATTTTCTTCAGTCATGTTTTCAGGATAAATATCCACTTGAACATCCTTATGCTCTTCAGACCATTGTTTTATTACTGGTTCTTCATAATCGCGTGCTCCAAATACTAGTATTTTCATATCAATACCCTCCTGTAATTATTAAATTATATGGTAATCTTTCATTTAGAAATAATATGTAACATATAAGGCTATGTTTTTTATACAAAATTTTTAAGGTTAAAAATTTAGTTTTGAAATTGTTTTCCCTGTCATATTTCGATATTTAGTTATTTTTTATTTAATGTAATAATTGCTTTAAAAATTTATCAAAGAAATTGTTATTTTTTAGATTAAATATTATTAAAAATTTATCTAAGTTTGAAATTAGTTAACTAACTTGCTGATTAATTACAATGATAACATGTGTTTTTGAGTTTAGCAATGAAAACTTTTTTTGAAATGTCAAGCTTTTTCACAAAAAAATATATAAAAAAAACTTTTATATGCATAGAAAGGATAGCAAAATGCAATGGAGAGTTGCATAATGCCACGATATGAAAATAATAATTCAATTGTATATTGTTAAAAAACATTCAAATCAAGCGATATTTTGCTTAAATATAAAGTTGGCACGATAAATGCTTAACAATATAGGTGTAAGACAATAAAACAATAAAAAATAATTTTAATAATTTTTAAGTTATTTTAGATAAGATTAGGAACTTTGACATCAAATAGTTAATATCAGAAAAAGGTATTTCATGAGTGATTTAATCGAAATTTTATAATTGATACTATTAAGGAGGAAAACGTTATGCTTTTAGAAGGAGTTAAAGTAGTAGAACTTTCAAGTTTCATCGCAGCACCATGTTGTGCAAAAATGTTAGGTGACTGGGGTGCAGAGGTTATTAAGATTGAACCTATAGAAGGTGATGGAATAAGAGTTATGGGTGGAACATTTAAATCTCCAGCATCAGATGATGAAAACCCTATGTTTGAATTAGAAAATGGAAATAAAAAGGGTGTAAGTATTAATATAAAATCAAAAGAAGGAGTAGAAATATTACATAAATTATTATCAGAAGCAGACATATTTGTAACTAATGTTAGAGTTCAAGCATTAGAAAAAATGGGTATAGCTTATGACCAAATAAAAGATAAATATCCAGGATTAATATTCTCTCAAATATTAGGATATGGTGAAAAAGGACCTTTAAAAGATAAACCAGGATTTGACTACACTGCATACTTCGCAAGAGGAGGAGTTAGCCAATCTGTTATGGAAAAAGGAACATCTCCAGCAAATACAGCAGCAGGATTTGGTGACCACTATGCAGGTCTAGCATTAGCAGCAGGAAGTTTAGCAGCATTACATAAAAAAAGTCAAACTGGCAAAGGTGAAAGAGTAACAGTAAGTCTTTTCCATACAGCTATATATGGAATGGGAACAATGATAACAACAGCACAATACGGAAATGAAATGCCTTTATCAAGAGAAAATCCAAACAGCCCATTAATGACTACATATAAATGTAAAGATGGAAGATGGATTCAATTAGCTTTAATACAATACAACAAGTGGTTAGGCAAATTCTGTAAGGTTATAAATAGAGAATATATATTAGAAGACGATAGATACAATAACATAGATTCAATGGTTAATCATGTTGAAGATTTAGTTAAGATAGTTGGAGAAGCTATGTTAGAAAAAACATTAGATGAGTGGTCAGCTCTATTAGAAGAAGCAGACTTACCATTTGAAAAAATCCAAAGCTGTGAAGACTTATTAGATGACGAACAAGCTTGGGCAAACGACTTCTTATTTAAGAAAACATATGATAGCGGAAATACAGGTGTCTTAGTTAATACTCCAGTTATGTTTAGAAATGAAGGAATAAAAGATTATACACCAGCACCAAAAGTAGGTCAACATACTGTAGAAGTATTAAAATCTTTAGGTTATGATGAAGAAAAAATAAATAACTTCAAAGATAGTAAAGTTGTAAGATACTAATTAGTAATTCTAGATTTTATAAAAGGAGAATACTAAAGATGTACACAATGGGATTAGATATAGGTTCAACTGCATCAAAGGGAGTAATTTTAAAAGATGGAGAAGATATTGTAGCTTATGAGACAATATCTTCTGGTACTGGGACTACTGGACCATCAAGAGTTTTAGAAAAATTATATGGAAAGACTGGTCTTGCAAGAGAAGACATTGAAAAAGTTGTAGTTACAGGATATGGAAGAATGAATTATTCAGATGCTGATAAGCAGATAAGTGAATTAAGCTGTCATGCCAGGGGAGTAAACTTCATAATTCCAGAGACAAGAACCATTATTGACATAGGTGGTCAAGATGCAAAGGTATTAAAGTTAGATAATAATGGAAGACTACTAAACTTTCTTATGAATGACAAGTGTGCTGCTGGTACAGGAAGATTTTTAGATGTAATGGCAAAGATAATAGAGGTTGATGTATCTGAACTCGGAAGTATATCTATGAATTCTCAAAATGAAGTGTCAATAAGCAGTACATGTACAGTATTTGCAGAGTCTGAGGTTATATCACATTTATCTGAAAATGCAAAAATTGAAGATATAGTGGCAGGTATTCATACTTCAGTAGCAAAGAGAGTTTCTAGCCTAGTAAAAAGAATAGGAGTACAAAGAAATGTAGTTATGGTTGGTGGAGTTGCTAGAAATAGTGGTATCGTAAGAGCTATGGCAAGAGAAATCAACACAGAAATTATTGTACCTGATATACCTCAATTAACTGGCGCTTTAGGAGCAGCATTATACGCTTTTGATGAGGCGAAAACATCACAAAAAGAAGTGAAAAATATATAAAAAGAGGGATGAAAATGTCTGAAAAAAAAGAAGCTAGAGTAGTAATAAATGATTTATTAGCTGAACAATATGCAAATGCATTTAAAGCTAAAGAAGAAGGAAGACCTGTAGGTTGGTCAACATCAGTATTTCCTCAAGAATTAGCAGAAGTATTTGACTTAAATGTATTATATCCAGAAAACCAAGCAGCTGGGGTAGCGGCTAAAAAAGGTTCTTTAGAATTATGTGAAATGGCTGAATCTAAAGGATATTCTATCGACCTATGTGCATATGCAAGAACAAATTTTGGTCTTTTAGAAAATGGTGGCTGTGAAGCTTTAGATATGCCAGCTCCAGATTTCCTACTTTGCTGTAACAATATATGTAACCAAGTTATAAAATGGTATGAAAATATTTCAAGAGAATTAGATATACCTCTAATAATGATTGATACAACTTTCAATAATGAAGATGAAGTTACTCAATCAAGAATTGATTATATTAAAGCTCAATTTGAAGAAGCTATAAAGCAATTAGAAATTATATCAGGAAAGAAATTTGACCCTAAGAAGTTTGAAGAAGTAATGAAAATATCAGCTGAGAACGGAAGACTATGGAAATACTCTATGAGTTTACCAGCAGATTCTTCTCCTTCACCAATGAATGGATTTGACTTATTTACTTACATGGCTGTAATAGTTTGTGCTAGAGGTAAAAAAGAAACTACAGAAGCATTTAAGTTACTTATAGAAGAATTAGAGGACAACATGAAAACTGGGAAATCTTCTTTCAGAGGAGAAGAAAAATACAGAATAATGATGGAAGGTATACCTTGTTGGCCATATATAGGATACAAAATGAAAACATTAGCTAAATTTGGAGTTAACATGACAGGTAGTGTTTACCCACATGCTTGGGCATTACAATATGAAGTTAATGATTTAGATGGAATGGCAGTAGCATACAGTACTATGTTTAACAATGTAAACTTAGACCGTATGACAAAATATAGAGTTGATTCTTTAATAGATGGTAAATGTGATGGAGCATTCTATCATATGAACAGAAGCTGTAAGCTTATGAGTTTAATACAATATGAAATGCAAAGAAGAGCAGCTGAAGAAACTGGATTACCATATGCTGGATTTGATGGTGACCAAGCAGATCCTAGAGCTTTTACTAATGCTCAATTTGAAACAAGAATTCAAGGTTTAGTTGAAGTAATGGAAGAAAGAAAAAAACTTAATAGAGGTGAGATATAATGGAAGCTATTTTATCTAAAATGAAAGAAGTAGTTGAAAATCCAAATGCGGCTGTAAAAAAATATAAAGATGAAACTGGTAAAAAAGCTATAGGTTGTTTCCCAGTTTACTGCCCAGAAGAGATTATACATGCAGCTGGAATGCTTCCAGTTGGTATATGGGGAGGACAAACAGAATTAGATTTAGCTAAACAATATTTCCCTGCATTTGCATGTTCAATAATGCAATCATGTTTAGAATATGGATTAAAAGGTGCTTATGATGAATTATCTGGAGTTATTATACCAGGTATGTGTGATACATTAATTTGTCTAGGACAAAACTGGAAATCAGCAGTACCTCATATAAAATATATATCATTAGTACATCCACAAAATAGAAAACTTGAAGCTGGTGTAAAATACCTAATCAGTGAGTACAAAGGTGTAAAAAGAGAGCTTGAAGAAATATGTGGTTATGAAATAGAAGAAGCAAAAATTCATGAAAGTATAGAAGTTTACAATGAACATAGAAAAACTATGAGAGACTTTGTTGAAGTAGCTTATAAACATTCTAATACTATAAAACCATCAGTAAGAAGCTTAGTAATCAAAAGTGGATTCTTTATGAGAAAAGAAGAACACACTGAATTAGTAAAAGAATTAATAGCAAAATTAAATGCTATGCCAGAAGAAGTCTGTTCTGGAAAGAAAGTTTTATTAACAGGTATAGTAGCTGATTCTAAAGATATATTAGATATTTTAGAAGACAACAATATATCAGTTGTAGCAGATGATTTAGCTCAAGAAACAAGACAATTCAGAACAGATGTACCAGCAGGTGATGATGCGTTAGAAAGATTAGCAAGACAATGGTCAAACATAGAAGGATGTTCATTAGCTTATGACCCTAAGAAAAAACGTGGGTCACTTATAGTAGATGAAGTTAAAAAGAAAGATATAGATGGTGTTATCTTCTGTATGATGAAGTTCTGTGACCCAGAAGAATACGATTATCCTTTAGTTAAAAAAGATATAGAAGATAGTGGAATACCTACTTTATATGTTGAAATTGACCAACAAACTCAGAATAATGAACAAGCCAGAACTCGTATTCAAACTTTTGCTGAGATGATGAGTTTAGCGTAAGTTCATTAAAATAAATTTACTATAAAATGTGAAAATTGGAGGAAGCTATGTTATATAACAAAGAACAAGAACTTTTAAGAAAAGCAGTAAGAGATTTTGTTAGTAAAGAATTAGATACTTTACCAGCAGAAATGGATAAAACAGGTGTAATGCCTAAGGAATTAATCAAAAAATTAGCTGAAACAAAATTTATAAGCAGTAATATTCCAGAAGAGTATGGTGGTGGGGGAGCAGGATATGTTTCTTATGCTATCATAATGGAAGAAATAGCTAGAAGATGTGCATCAACAGCTACTTTTGTTACAGCTGGTTCTTCTCTTGCTACATTACCAATACTTTACAATGGTACTGAAGAGCAAAAACAAAAATACTTAAAAGGTTTAGCAACAGGTGAATTAATAGGAGCATTTGGTTTAACTGAGCCAGGAGCTGGTTCTGATGCAGGTGGACAACAAACAACAGCAGAATTAGTTGGAGACCACTACATCTTAAATGGTAGAAAAACTTTCATAACTAATGGACCATTCTGCGACATAGCTATAGTAATAGCAGTTACAGATAGAAGTAAAGGTCTTAGAGGTACATCAGCATTTATAGTAGAAAGTAAATGGGACGGTTTCTCAACAGGAGCTCATGAAGATAAAATGGGTATAAGAGGAACTGAAACTTCTGACTTAATATTTGAAAATGTTAAAGTTCCAAAAGAAAACCTTATAGGAAAAGAAGGTAATGGATTTAAAATAGCAATGGGTACTTTAGAAGTAGGTAGAATAGGTGTTGCTGCTCTAGCTCTAGGAATTGCTCAAGGTGCTTTAGATGAAGCTGTTAAATATACAAAACAAAGAGTTCAATTTGGTAAGCCTATAGCTAAATTCCAAAATACTCAATTTACTATAGCTGATATGGAAACAAAAGTTTGTGCAGCTAGAGGATTAGTTTACGATGCAGCACAAAAGAGAGATGCAGGAATGAGAGTTGCTCAAGAATCTGCAATGGCTAAATACTATGCAGCAGAAGTTGCAAATGAAGTTGCTTACAAAGCATTACAACTTCATGGTGGATATGGATTCATAAAAGATTATGAAATCGAAAGAATGTACAGAGACGCTAGAATCGTATCAATATACGAAGGAACATCAGAAGTTCAAAAAATGGTAATTTCATCAAACGTATTAAAATAATAAATAATCTAATGAAATTGGAGGTATAGACTTTGAAAATATTAGTTTGCGTAAAACAAGTTCCAGATACTAACGAAGTAAGAATAAATAAAGAAACAGGTACTCTTATAAGAGATGGAGTTCCAAGTATATTAAACCCAGATGATGCTAATGCATTAGAGGAAGCTTTAAAAATTAAAGATGAGCATGATGATGTAACTATAACAGTTATAACAATGGGACCTCCTCAAGCAGACTTTATGCTAAGAGAGTGTTTAGCTATGGGTGCTGATGATGCAATATTATTAAGTGATAGAGCATTTGGAGGAGCTGATACTTGGGCTACATCAAATACTATTGCAGCAGGTATAGCTAAAGTTGGAGATTATGACATAATATTTGCAGGAAGACAAGCAATAGATGGAGATACTGCACAAGTTGGACCACAAATTGCAGAGAAATTAGACATTCCTCAAGTTACATATGTACAAGACTTCAAAATAGAAGGAAAAGATATAATAGTTCAAAGACAATTAGAAGATGGATATGAATTAATAAAAGTAAGTACACCTGTACTTTTAACAGCAGTAAAAGAGTTAAATGCACCTAGATACATGTCTGTTGATAAAATAGTAAAAGCATATAAACATGATGTAAAAGTTTGGACAATTGATGATTTAGATGTAAATAAAGAAGAGGTTGGTTTAAAAGCATCACCAACTAAAGTATTTAGATCATTTACTCCTGAGCCAAGAGGAAAAGGAGAAATCTTAGAAGGTAAAGCTGATGAAATAGCTAACAAAATAATAATCGGTCTAAAACAAAAGCACATTATATAAGTTGGAGGAGTACAAACTATGAATGATATAAAAGATTTAAGTTCTTATAAAAACGTATGGATATTTGCAGAACAAAGAGAAGGAAAAATAGCTCCAGTAGTTATCGAATTATTAGGAGAAGGAAGAAAATTAGCTACAGAAGTAGATGCTGAGCTTTGTGCAGTATTATTAGGAAAAGATGTTGATGGATTAGCTAAAGAGTTAATCACTTTTGGAGCAGATAAAGTTTATGTTGCAGATGATGCTCTTTTAGAAAAATATACAACTGATGCATATACAAAAGTAATAAAAGATGCAATAGATGAAATAAAACCAGAAATAATGCTTTTCGGAGCAACTCATATAGGTAGAGATTTAGCACCTAGAATAGCTTCAAGAGTTGGAACTGGATTAACAGCTGACTGTACTAAGTTAGAAATAGACCCAGAAGATAAGAAAATAAAACAAACTCGTCCAGCATTTGGTGGAAACATAATGGCTACAATCATATGTCCAAACCATAGACCTCAAATGTCTACAGTTAGACCTGGTGTTATGGATAAAGCTGAGCAAGACGAAACAAGAACTGGTGAAGTTATAGCATTAGACTATAAAATAACTCAAGATGATATAAGAACTACTGTTTTAGAAACAGTTAAAACTAAAAAAGATTTAGTATCTCTTACAGATGCAAATGTTATAGTATCAGGTGGTTTAGGATTAGGTGGACCAGAAGGATTTGAAATGCTTAAGAAATTAGCTGACAAATTAGGTGGAGTAGTTGGTTCTTCTCGTGCAGCTGTAGATGCTGGATGGATAGACCATTCTCACCAAGTAGGTCAAACAGGAACTACTGTTAAGCCAAACCTATACATAGCTTGTGGTATATCAGGAGCAATACAACATTTAGCAGGTATGCAATCATCAGATTTCATAATTGCTATAAACAAAAACCCAGCAGCTCCAATTTTAGAAATCGCTGATTATGGAGTAGTTGGAGATTTACATGAAATAGTACCAATGCTTATAGATAAATTAGATAGCGTTGATGATTTATTAGAAGCTATAAAAGCTTAATTGATACAAATTATATAAATATTACTGATTGAATAAGTCTTATTAGTTAGTAACATGATTATTAACCCTTTGATAAGTTGTTGCTAGTTTGTATTTGTCAGTTATTAAAAAGTCTGTTTGAATAAAATTTTACAATACAAGATAATCTAGATAATCCTTATATGTGTATTGCTTACAAAATGTGAGTCATACCCTATAAGGATTATCTTTATTTTTTTTGAATAAATCTTAAATTTAATTAAATTGTACTAAATAGACAAATAATTACTAAATGTGTGATAAAATACAATTAAAAGCAAAATGAAATTTTTAACAAACTATAATCATTAAAATTATATCTTAGTTACATTTTAATGAAGGAAGCTATTTAAAAAGACAAATATTACGAGGAGTTGGTTGTATGTGCTAATGGTATTTATTGTAAGCAAACAATAAATTTTGTATGTAGTTCAATAAATTACTTAATGAAAGGTGCGAATATTAATGGATAATAATTTAATAGGGCTTATAGAACATGTAGAAAATCCAGCTATTTTATGTAAGGAATCAGGCGAAATAATATATTGTAATCATCTAATAGATAGTATTTTTAGTTTTCTAGATATAAAAAAGCCTAAAAATATAAATGAATTAGATTCTAACTTTGACAAAAAAGAAATTCTGACAGATAGTAAAAAGAAAATAGCTTTCAGAGAATTAAGAATGAATGCACATATATACAATATGAAAGATAATAATAATGAAAATACTATAGTTTATTTATTTGAGAAATCTGTAATATCGGATAAAGTAGTTGAGGATATAATAGAACATATAGATGAAGTTGTCGTTGTATTTAACAAAGATGGGGTAATTGAAAAGATGAATAATGTTAGTGATGAGATATTACCTTTTAAAAGAACTGAAGTACTTGGTAGAAATATAACGGACCTTGTAAGACAAGGATTAGTAGAAGAACCAATAATATTAAATATGCTTAAAGTGAAGAAAAAGATTTATAGAAATATCGTTTACCCTGATGGAAAACTTATTGCCTATACAGCAGTTCCAAGATGGGACTCTAAAGGAAAACTTACAGGAGGAGTACTTACAGGAAGAGATATTTCAAGGGTCATTAAGCTTGAATCTCAGATAAGATATAGTGATATGTCAGAGGATACAGAGTATATAAGTCAAAGTAAGATTATGGATAACATAAAAAAAGTTGTCAAGAGAGCTGCAGCTTCGGATTCTTCTATATTTATAAATGGAGAATCAGGTGTAGGAAAAGAAATAATAGCAAGAACTATCTATAAGTACAGTTCAAGAAGGGAAAAACCTTTTATCGCAATAAACTGTGGAGCTATACCAAATGAACTATTAGAATCAGAGTTTTTTGGATATGAAGAAGGTTCTTTTACTGGAGCTAAGAAAAAAGGTAAAAAGGGACTTTTTGAAGAGGCAAATGGTGGAACTATCTTTTTGGATGAGATAGGTGAGTTACCAATGCAGATGCAAAAAAAATTACTTAGAGTTATACAAGAAAATACGATTACTAGAATAGGTGGTAGCAAACCTATAAAGATAGATGTTAGATATATAAGTGCTACTAATATTTCTCATGAAGACCTTAGAAATAATCTTAAATTTAGACAAGATTTATACTATAGATTGAGTGTTATTCCAGTAAAAATACCACCACTTAGAGAGCGAAAAGAAGATATAGTACCATTAGTAAATTATTTCTTAAAGCTTTACAATGAAAAGTATAATAGAGAAGTAGAAGTTTCACCTAAGGTTATTGAGTTATTGGAAGAATATTCTTGGCCAGGTAACATAAGAGAATTGAAAAATATCATTGAAAGATTCGTAGTTTTATCAGCTAAAAATGTAATTGGAGAAGATGAATTTAATATGCTTATAAATCTAGATATGATTGATAATGAAACAGATGATTTATCACCAATAGTGGTAAATGGAATTATGAATCTTAATGATGCATATAAAATAGTAGACCAAATAATGATAAGTAAGGCTATAAATAAGTATGGTTCAATAACAAAGGCTGCTGAAGTTATAGGTATATATCCTTCTACTATTCATAGAAAGATAAAAAGTGGACACATTCATGTATAGTCAATTAGCTTAGAAAAGTAATTAGAATTGATGGAGTCTTACTTTTTAAGAGCTAATGATGGTCGATTACATAGAAAGCATAAACTGTTTGGCATAACTTAAAAAAAGAATAGATTAAGTTATGTTGATTTTGGACAACCTTTTTGGGAAATGTATGTACAACTTAAAAGAGATGGCTTAGAAATAAAATTAATTATTCCAAGTCATCTCTTTTCTTTTATAAATATTTAAAAGTTATATTAGTTTATAGAGTTAGCAGAACCTAAAACATCATCTATTTTGCTTTCAACTACAGCTTGTATAGCATCTCTACCAGCACCAATGTATTTTCTTGGGTCAAATTCTTTTGGATTTTCAGCTAAGAATTTTCTGATAGCAGCAGTCATAGCTAGTCTTAAGTCAGTATCCATGTTTATTTTACAAACAGCCATAGAAGATGCTTTTCTTAACATTTCTACAGGTACACCTTTAGCTCCAGCTATATTTCCACCAAATTCATTACATGTAGCAACTGCATTTTGGTCAACAGCAGATGCACCATGAAGAACTATTGGGAAACCTGGTAATTTGCTTTGGATTTCTTCTAGTATGTCGAATCTTAATTTAGCTTCTCCTTTGAATTTGAAAGCTCCATGAGAAGTTCCTATAGCTATTGCTAATGAATCAACTCCTGTTCTTTCAACAAACTCAACAGCTTCAGCTGGTTGAGTATATTTGTGAACATCAGAAGTAACATCATCTTCTGTTCCAGCTAAAACACCAAGTTCTGCTTCAACAACAACACCTTTAGAGTGTGCATATTCAACAGCTTCTTTAGTTATTCTAACATTTTCTTCAAAGTCAAAATGAGAACCATCTATCATAACTGAAGAGAAACCAGCATCAATACAAGTTTTAATAGCATCCATATTTGGGCCATGGTCTAAGTGAAGAGCTACGTCTACACCTATTTCATCAGAAGCAACTTTAACCATTTCAACTAATGTATGAGGTCCAGCATATTTAACAGCTGACATAGAAGCTTGTATCATAACATAAGAATTTTTAGCTTTAGCAGCTTTTAAAACACCTTGTAATTGTTCTAAGTCACTTATGTTAAATGCACCTATAGCAAATCCACCTTCATAAGCTTTTTTAAACATTTCTTTTGTAGTAATTAATGCCATTTTAAAACTCCTCCTATTAACTTTTAAAATTTACCCATCACTTATATTATAACGTTAAATCAAAAAAAGTATATAGTAAATTGTAATAACTATAAATTACAAGTATAATGTTAAATATAAGATAATAGGATTAGATAAAATAATAAAAAATATGAACGTTTTAAGAAGAATTAAGATAAAGGAGACCCAACAATGCCACAGATAAAAATTAGAGGAATTAATGAAAATGATATATGCAAAATAAGTGAAAAGATGATAGATGATTTAGTTGAAGCTGTAAAATGCCCAAGAGATTATTTTGAAATAGAATGTATAAAGTCAGTTGCAATAAGAGATGGTAAAATAGCAGATGTATATCCTTTTGTTGAAGTAGCTTGGTTTGATAGAGGGCAAGAAGTACAAGATATAGTAGCAAGAATAATAACTGATAGTATAAGAAATAATTTAGATGTAGAAAGTATGGATTTAGCATTTACAGTATTTGAAAAAGAAAAATATTATGAGAATGGAGAACATTTTTAATGGCTAAAAAGCAACGTATAGATAAAATTCTTTCAAATTTAGGTTATGGAAGTAGAAGTGAAATAAAGAAGTATTGTAAGCAGGGGTCTGTAGTAGTAAATGGAAGTGAAGTTTCAAATCCAGGAACTCAAGTAGACACTGAAAATGATGAGATATTGTTTAATGGAGAAGAAGTTATATATAGAGAATATATATATTTAATGATGAATAAACCAGATGGATATATATCAGCAACTACTGATAAATATGACCCAACGGTTTTAGATTTAATTGATTTATCATACTTAGCCTTTGAGCCATTCCCTGTTGGTAGGCTAGATAAAGACACAGAGGGATTATTAGTTTTAACTAATGATGGGAAGCTTTCTCATAGAGTTTTATCTCCTAAGAAGCATGTGCCTAAGACTTATTATGCAAAAATTGATGGAGTAGTTGCTGAAGAAGATGTAGAAGCTTTTTTAGAAGGTGTAGTGCTTGATGATGGATATAAAACTATGCCATCTCAGTTAAATATATTAAAGAGTGATGATGAATCAGAGATAGAACTTACAATACATGAAGGTAAGTTTCACCAAGTAAAAAGAATGTTTGAAAGTGTAGGCAAAAAAGTAGTATACTTAAAAAGATTGTCTATGGGTAATTTGAAATTGGATGAGAGCCTAGAATTAGGTGAGTATAGAGAGTTAACAGATGAAGAAGTAAAGATGATTGAAGAAAGATAATATAATAAATTGGAGGAAGGTTTGTGAAGAAAAAGGATATTGTAGAATTTGAAATAGATAAAATGGAATTTGGTGGTACATCATTAGGTCAAATTGGAGACAGAGTTATTCACATGAAGGGTGGAATAAGTGGTCAAAAGGTAAGAGCTGGTGTTAAAAAAGTTAGAAGTAAGAAAGCCGAAGTTAAGATGATAGAATTATTAGAGTACTCACCACTTGAAACTGAAGAAGCTTGCAAGCATTTTAGAGAGTGTGGAGGATGTACATTACTATCAGTACCATATGAAAAGCAATTGGAAATAAAAGAAAAACAAGTTATGGATTTATTCTTAAAGCAAGACTTATTTGGATTTCAATTTTTAGGGATAGAAGGAAGTCCAGAAAACAAATATTATAGAAATAAGATGGAGTATACTTTTGGAGATGAAGTAAAAAATGGACCTTTGACATTAGGGCTTCATAAAAAAGGAAAGCATATAGATATACAAACTGTTGAGGAGTGTATGTTAGTTGATGAAGACTTCTCAAAAATATTAGTTTCTAGTGTAGAGTTTTTTAATGAAAAAGAGCTTCCTTATTATAGAACAATGAATCATAAAGGATATTTGAGACATCTTGTAGTTAGAAAAGGGATTCATACTAATGAGATTATGGTTAATATAGTAACTTCTTCTCAAGAAGATTTTGACATGAATGAATTTAAAGAGATGCTTTTAGGGATTGATTTCAAAGCTGAGTTAGTAGGGATACTTCATACTATTAATGATGGTTTAGCAGATGCAGTCCAATGTGATGAGTTAAGAGTATTGTATGGAAGAGATTATATACAAGAAGAAATTTTAGGTCTTAAGTTTAAGATTTCTCCATTTTCATTTTTCCAAACTAATACTAAGGGAGCTGAGGTTCTTTATAGTATTGCTAGGGATTTTATTGGAGATTACAATGATAAGGTTGTGTTTGACTTGTATAGTGGGACTGGGTCTATTGGACAGGTTATGGCTGGTGCAGCTAAGAAGGTGTATGGTATTGAGATAGTCGAGGAAGCTGTTGTTGCTGCTAATGAGAATGCGAAGTTGAATGGGCTTACTAATTGTGAGTTTATTGCTGGAGATGTGGCTAAGGTTGTTAAGGATTTGAAGGACAAGCCTGATTTGATTATTGTTGACCCTCCAAGGCCAGGTATTCATAAGGATGCTATTAGGGATATTTGTGGATTTGGCGCTAAGGAGATTGTTTATATTTCTTGTAATCCTAAGTCTTTGGTTGTTGATTTGGTTGATTTTAAGGGTTATGGTTATGAGATTAAGATGGTTAAGTGTATGGATATGTTCCCAAATACACCTCATTGCGAGACTGTAGTTAAACTTATTAGAGAATAACAGGATTCTAGCTGTTTGAATGATGTTATAAAGGTGGATTTGCCACCGATTTGCCACCATAATTATTTTTAAGTAGCAAATTTATTCTACAATGCTTTTAAAAATATTTCCAGACTCCAAATTAATTTAGAGTAAAGTATATACAATAGATTTGTAATAGTAAATAATTACTTGTGATATAGATGAAAAAATTTAATTTACACTATAAATATTCACTTAAGGTACTATACTAAAACATTGATAGTATAGTACCTTTTTGTAAGCACATAAAAAGTAGACAAATACATAAATTATAGTCTATTTGTAGTTAATATGAGATTGGCATTTTCAATAGGATAATATTCCAAGGTATTTTTTCTTAAGTGGAGAAGTACCTATTTTACTATTTACATTTTATATCTTCTAAATTACTTATATATCTATCATTTTATTTATACTATTTTATTCTTATTTTTATAGAAACTAAAATTTTATTTGGTAAATAATTATATTTCTATTGGATGTTGTAATAACAATATCACTCTTCTTTAGAATTTATTATATCTAATTAACTTAAGATGTATAAAATCATAAATGTGTAAGATGTAAGAAGGATAATTCAAATTTTTTAATTGTAATTTTAGTGAGTTAGCAAGTGTACTTTTATCTGCTTCTCCTAAACTATCAATACTAATAATATATATTTTATTAGAAATGTCCTAATTTATTAGTTTATCAAATATCATCTTCATTATAATTTCATCATTTCATTAATATAAATAGTATTAAGATTTTTATAAGAGTTAAAGCAAGCATGTATTATTACTTAAATATTTGTATAATCAACATCTAGCAATTTACCTTTTTGGTGAAAATGATTAACAAGTTTTTTAGGATAATTCATTATTAATTCATCTGGAAAATTAATTTCTTTTAAGATATTCTCAGAATACTCATAGTTACCTATATCAAAACAAATGTGAGCATCTGAAGTTAGTATGATTTTAGCACCATATTTTTTGCAAAGTGTAGCAATATACTTACAATTATCCAAGCTACCACTTCTTGACACGCCTTTGATAGAACAATTATTTATTTCTATTAATATATTCTTTTCCATGGCTAATTTAATGATTAATTCATAGTCGATTGGGTAGTTTGGGTTTCCAAGGTGACCTAATATTTCAATATTATCATGCTTATCTATTACATTTATTAAGGCTTTAGTATTATTCTCCAATGTATTTGGTGAAAAAACGGCTTCATGAAATGACAAGATAATATATAATCTAATCGAGGAATGACAAAGGGTTCTAGGTCTATGCTTCCTTCAGTGTCTAGTATATTTGCTTCACATCCTCTTAGGATTATAATGTCATTTATGATTCTTGGAATATTTTGAATGTTGTGAAAGTACCATTTGTGGGGAGAACCAGGCATCTTAGGACCATGTTCAGATGTACCTAGTATCTTAATTCCATTTTCTTTACAATAATTAATATTTTCTAACAAAGTGCTATAGCCATGACCACTGACTATAGAGTGGGTGTGTAAATCTGATAAAAAATTCATATAAATTCCTCCTCTATAAAAGATGAGGGTAACGTAATTTATATTATAAAACGAACCAGAAATAAAATCAATAGTTACACAATTAGACAAAAATATTAAAATATTGTAGAATTAAGCTTAATAATAAATATTTAACAGTATTACTGCTTATGGGGGAGGTCAACTATGATACAAAAGAAGCTATCAAGGAAAGAAAAAGTTTTAATTTGCTTGAAAAGGCTAACAGAGGAACACTTGAACCTTAATAATGGCATTAGATTTGGATTTGATGCAGAATATATTGCTACTGAAGTAGGTATAAATAGAAGTAATGCTAGTAAGGAATTAAATCAATTGATAAAGGAAAGTATTATTATAAAGATAAAAGGAAAACCTGTTCAGTACTTATATAAAGAAAGTATTGAGAGTATTTTAGGAAAGAAACTAAATAAAGGGATATTTGATAATATTAACTCTATAAATGAATATAGTGAGAATGATTCTATCAAAGATGAGTATATTGTAGATAGCATAAAAAAAGAGAACAATATTTTTAATTTAATAGGGTATGATGGAAGTTTAAAGTCCCAGATAGAGCAAGCTAAAGCAGCAGTAATATATCCACCTAAGGGTTTGAGTACATTAATAATAGGACCTACAGGAGTTGGTAAATCTATATTTGCAGAATATATGTATAAGTATAGCTTAACTATAAAAGAAAATAGTGATAATGCACCATTTATCATATTTAACTGTGCTGATTATTCTGATAATCAGCAATTATTATTAGCGCAACTTTTTGGATATGTAAAAGGGGCATTTACTGGGGCTGATAAAGATAAGTATGGTATTGTACATGAGGCTAATAATGGGATATTGTTTTTAGATGAAGTTCATAGGTTATCTGCAGAGGGACAAGAAATGCTATTTCTGCTTATGGATAAAGGTATATATAGAAGGTTAGGAGAGACTAATAAGGTACATGAGTGTAGGGTTATGATAATTGCGGCTACTACAGAAGATCCACAAACAGCAATGTTGGAAACGTTTTTAAGAAGAATACCTGTAACTATAAAGATTCCGTCTTTAGAGGAAAGAGGCTTTCAGGAGAGAATGAGGCTTATATGTTATTTTTTTAAAGAAGAAAGTATTAGGATTGGTGTTAAGTTAAAGGTTTCAAAAGAAGTTATTAAGGCATTTATTTTATATAAGTGTAAGGGAAATATAGGACAATTAAAAAGCGACATACAATTAATTTGTGCAAGAGCTTTCTTAGACTATATGACCTATAAAATGGAATGTGTATATGTAAGACTTTCTCTTCTACCAAACAATATTAGAGAGTCGTTGTATGGAAATAACAGAAAAGAGGAGTTTGTACAGAATTTCAGTTTTATTGGGAAAGATGATATTATTTTTTTACCAGAAGAAAAGAATTTTGAAAGTGAAAATTTATTAATAGAAAATAAAAAATATGATTTAGATTTCTATGGAATGATAAAAGAAACTTGGGATAAACTTCAACAAGAAGGTATTAAAGAGTCACAAATTAGAAGCTTTATAGATGAAGATATACAGAAGTATTCCTATAATTTAATGAATACTTTTATATATAATAGTAGTAATCAAACAGCTTATAACAATATTGTTAATGATTCAATTGCAACTACTGTGAAGTATATTTTACAAAAGCATGATAAATGGAGTAGAAAAGAAGGATTAGATAAATTAATAAAAGCTATAGCCTTACACATTCAGAATTTAATTGAAAGAATAAAGATTGGGAACATAGTAAAACATCCTAATAAAGATGAAATTATGAAGGAAAGAGCATATGAATATGACATAGCAAAAGAAATATTATCTAACATGTCATTAATGTATGGGGTTGAGTTTCCAGAAGATGAAGCAATTTTTTTAGCAACGTTTCTTTATTTATCTTATGTGGGATTAAATGAGGAAAGTATAGCAATATTAGTTATAATGCATGGTGAATCTACAGCATCTAGCATGGTAAATGTAGCTAATACTTTACTGGATTGTAACCATGCAGTGGCAATCAATATGGGGCTAGAAGATAGAGTTCAGGATATTTTAGTCCAAGCTGTAGAAATAGCCAATGAAATTGATAAAGGAAAGGGAGTTTTAATTTTAACTGATATGGGATCTATTTTAACATTTGCTAAAGTTATTCATGATGCTACTGGAAAAGAAGTAAAAGCAATAGATATGGTAAGTACACCTATTGTAATAGAAGCAACTAGAAAGGCTCTAACTCCTGAAATGACATTAGAGAAATTATATTTTAATATTATAGAATCTATAAAGAAACATTATGGAGATATGGAAATTACATATGCTGAAAAAGATAATGGTGGTAGATATTTTGATAGATTACTAATTGACAATATTAGTAAGACTTTGACCTTTTTAAATGGGGAAAAAGCTTATTTTATATTAAAAGAAGTAATTAATAGGATTAGTGAACATTATTCTTTAGTAATTCAAGATGAGCTTTTAGTAAAGTTTATATTTCATTGTTCATGTATGATTGAAAGAATAATAATAAAAGAGTCTTTAGTTTATAAATTATACGAAGAAAGAATTAGTAGAAGTAAAGAATTATATTTAGTTATAAAAGAAAATTTTAAGCTTGTAGAAGAGACATTCGATATAATTATTTCAGATATGGAATATGCAAATATATTAGATATATTTGAATCACAATATGATACAGATAAATTTAAAAGTTGATACAAAATTTAAAAATAGCCAAAAGGCTATCTTTTTTTTACTTTTTTTGATACAGATTTGATACAGGTCGGAAAAAGATTTTGATACATATTGAAAGAATAAGTTTTTTTAATAAATTAAGCAAAAAGGGTTGGTTAAATCTTGCAGAATAGCCACTTGTTATTGATACACATACGTTGGCATGGCAATTGCTTATATAAAAAGTGACAAAAAAAGTGAGGTGAGATTGGTGATAGGTATAATAGTTATGACTCATGGGAGTTTTAGTGAAGAAATTATAAAAAGCTGTGAACTTATTGCAGGACCAGCAGAAAGAACAGCAGCAATTAAACTAAATAGGAATGATAATATTGAAGACTTAAATAGAAATTTTGTAGAAAAGTTAAATGAATTAGATGAAGGTGACGGAGTTTTAGTATTAGCTGACCTATTAGGAGGTTCGCCAAGTAATGTCGCAAGTTTAAACCTTAAAAAAGGTGGAGACTTTCATGCACTTACTGGAGTAAACCTTCCAATGCTACTTGAAGCTTTAATTAATAGAGAAGGAAAAAATCTAGAAGAGTTAGCAGATGCATGTATTGAAGCTGGAAAAACTGGTATAAACAATATTAATAAAGTTCTTAGCTCAATGTAATATAAAAAGGAGTTCGATTAAAAATGTCTTTAGTGGAATATTGCAGATGTGATGATAGATTAATACATGGTCAAGTGATATATAAATGGGTTAGGCATCTAGGTGTTAAAAAAATAGTAGTAGTAGATGATGAAACAACCAATGATGTTATTTCTAAAGGTTTAATAAAAATGGCAGCACCAAAAAATATTGATTTATCAATATTAACTGTAAGTGAATCAAGGAGGTATTTTTATAATAACCAAGCTGATGATAACGTTTTTGTATTAATTAAAAACTTAGATACTGCAAATAGAATGATAGAGGAAGGAATCGATATTAAAAAACTTATTATTGGAAGAATACCTACAGGGATAGGAAAAAAGAAAATATCTCAAAATGTATACATTAATAAAAAAGAGTTTCTTTTAATATATGCATTTATTAAAAAAAATATTAATGTATCAATTCAAATGGTACCTGATGATGATGAAGTAGAATTAAATCACAGTATTAATCGCTATAAAGGAGAGTTTGTTTAGTAATGAATAAATATAAGGCAATTATACTCTGCCATGGAACTTGGGGAGAGGTATTAGTAGAAGAAGCGAATGAAAATTTTGGATTGTCAAATCAATACGAAGTTTTATCACTAAGCTCTGAAAAAGATGTTTCTGTATTCATGAAAGAGGTTGAAGAAGTAGTAGATAAAGAAGATGTGAAAATTATAATATCAGATCTTTATGGGGGGTCTACATCAAGTGTTGCAATAGCTATTGCTATAAGAAGAGGTATAGATGCAATAAATGGACTTAGCTTACAGACAATTTTAATAGTAGATGAAGAATTAAGCAAGGACGATAAAGTACATACATTACCAGAAAGAATTGTGAAAAAGAATAATAACCTTTGTGTAGATTTAATTAAAGAATTTAAAAAAATATAAATTATGAGGTGGATATAATGTCAAAAATAACATTAGTAAGAGTAGATCACAGATTAATTCATGGACAAGTTATAACAAAATGGGTGAAAATCGCTCAAGCTCAAAAAATAATAATAGTTGATGACTTCTTAGGTCAAGATGAATTTATGGCTGATATATATAGAATGGCAGCACCATCAGGAGTAGAAGTATCTATTTTAACAGCAGAAGATGCAGGACAAGCATTCCAAAACAATACTTTAGGAGATAAAAATATATTTATTCTATTTAAGAACGTTGATATGGCAAGTAAAGCGTATAAGGCCGGACTTAAATATGAAAAGATTCAATTAGGAGGCATTCCAAATGAAGCAGGAAAGAAGATGGTATTTACAGCTGTTTCATTAGGAAATGAAGATGTAGAACAACTAAATGAACTTAATGAAGAGGGGGTTGAAATAGTTCTACAAGTTATACCAGAGGAATCATCTATGACATATGAAAATGCATTAAAGAAATTTAAATAAAAATTATAAATAAGGAGGAATTATAAATGGAATCTGTTTTGATGTTGGCAATTGTAACAGGATTATGGTATTGGTTTGCAGCAGGTCTTGCAGGATATACTCTTTTCTCAACACTAAAGTCACCTTTATTTATAGGTTTTAGCCTTGGATTACTTTGGGGTGATGTAACAACTGGTATGATTGTTGGTGCAAGTATAGAAATGGTTTATCTAGGAATGGTTGCAGCAGGAGGAAATATTCCATCTGATAAATGTTTAGCTGCTCTTATTGCAATACCAGTAGCACTTCAAACTGGTGTTAATGCAGAAGTTGCAGTATCTATTGCAGTACCTTTAGGTGTTATAGGAGTATTAGTTAATAACTTAAGAAGAACTGGTAATGCTGTATTAGTTCATAAGGCAGATAAGTATGCTGAAGTAGGTAATACAAAAGGTATCTGGAGATGTGCAACACTTTACTCTTTAATATTTGGATTTTTTTTGAGATTTCCAATAGTTTTTGTATGTAACTTTTTTGGAGCAGATTTAGTTCAATCATTATTAGATGTTATACCACAATGGTTAATGAATGGATTAACAGTAATGGGTGGTATATTACCTGCATTAGGTTTTGCAACAACAATATTTACTATAGGTAAAAATAAATTCTTACCAATGTTTATTATAGGATTTTTTATGGTTCAATATTTTAAAATATCAATTACTGCAGCTGCAATATTTGGTGTTTGTATAGCTCTTTTAGTTACATTTATGAAAGAAGATAAAAGGGTAGGTGAAGTATAATGCAAGATATTAAAAATGAACAAGGTACAACTGAAGTTAATAAGATAAGAGTACTTACGAAAAAAGATGTAACAAAAACATATCTAAGATGGTGGTGGACAGCAGAATTATCTAACTCTTTTGAAAGAATGCAAGCATTAGCAGTTTGTGCAAGTTTCACTCCAGCTTTAGAAAAGTTGTATAAGAAAAAAGAAGATTTAGTAGATGCATTAAAGAGACACTTACAATTTTTTAATACTCAAGCTATATGGGGAGGGTTAATTCATGGTACAGTTTTAGCTATGGAAGAAGAAAAAGCTACTGAAGGAAAAATCCCAGGAGAAGTTATTTCAGGTGTTAAGAATGGTCTTATGGGACCTTTGGCTGGAATTGGAGATACTTTAGATTTTGGTACATTTCAAACAATATTCCTAGCTTTAGGTGCTTCATTTGGTGCAGAAGGAAGTGTTATAGGTGCATTTTTCCCAATAATGTTTAGTATATTACTATTTTGTGAAGGCTATTATTTATTCCATTTAGGATATTCTTTAGGTAGAGATTCAATTAAGAAAATTCTATCAGGTGGTATTGTCAATAAGATAATTGATGGTGCTTCAATTCTAGGAATGTTTATGATGGGAGCATTATCTGCAACTACAGTTAAGCTTTCAACACCATTATCATTTAATATTGGTGGTAAAGCAATTGTTGTTCAAGATACATTAAATATGATTGCTCCAGGCTTATTACCACTTGGTGTTGTATTCTTTGTATATTGGGGAATGAAATACAAGAAGTGGACAATAACTAAGCTGTTAGTAATTTTAGTTGTAGTAGCATTAGTAGGATCATTCATTGGAATATTCTAATTTACAATGATTAAAATATAGAATTTAATTTTAGGAGGAGAAAGAAATGTCAGAAAAAATGTATACAGAAAAGGAATATTTAGAAGGAATTAGGGGAGCAACAGGAGAAAGAGCAGTATGGTTCTATCTTCTTATGAAAGAAGCTGAAAAATTAGGAGTTAATCCAGATGATATATGTAAAGAAGCAATATACGGATTTGGTAAAATGAGAGGTCAAAAATATAACGTAGCAGATACTCCAGGAAAAATGGCGGAAATGTTATATAATAGTAAAGGACAAAAAGTGTTTGAAATGGAATTAGTAGAAAATACAGATGAAAATGGAGTTTTAAAATTCCATCACTGTCCATTAGATGCTGCTTGGAAAGAATATGGATTAAATAAAGAAGAAAGAAAAGAAATTTGTAGATTAGCTTGCTATGGTGATTATGGAAGAGTTGATTGTGCACGAGGTGTTAGATTAGAGTTTGCTCAAAAATGTGCTCATGATGATGAAGTTTGCGAGTTAGTATTTACAAGAAAATAGTTTTTAATGTAAAAGCCTGTCCTTATGGACAGGCTTTAAAAAAACAGAAAGTAGGTTGATTTATGGATATAAGCAGAAGTGTAGATAATAGCTTAAATAGAACAGTAGAATTCCTAAAAGAATTAATAAAAATTGATACACAACAAGGTGAACCTATTTCACAATGTCCTTTTGGTATAGGACCTAAAAAATCTTTAGAAAAAACTTTAGATTACTGCGCTAGTTTGGGTTTTAGCGTTAAAAATATTGATAATTATATTGGATATGCAGAAATTGGAGAAGGAGAAGAATTAATAGGAATTCCAATGCATTTAGATGTAGTTCCACCAGGAGATGGGTGGAGTGTAGATCCATTTTCGGGAACAGTAATTGACAATATTATTTATGGAAGAGGTGCCATAGATAATAAGGGCGCTGTATCTATGCTTATACATGTATTGAAAAACATAGAGGATGTGTACCCTACAATTAATAAAAGAATAAGATTAATTTTTGGTACAAATGAGGAAACAGGTATGGAGTGTATCAAATATTATCTAGATAAAGGTGAAGAAATTCCAAGTATGGGCTTTACTCCAGATGCTATGTATCCAGTGGTTAATGGAGAAAAAGGAAGAGTTCATATAAGGATAGAAAAAGAGATTAAAATTGATATAAGTAAACCTTACATAATAGTGAGGGGAGGAACTAAAGAAAATGTTGTTCCATCTTATTGTACTGCAAAAATTATTAATGGAATTATTTCAGAGTTGACTACTAAAGGAGTAGCTACGCATGCAAGTAATCCTGAAAAGGGAGAAAATGCTATATCTAAAATGGTAATAAAGATAGTTGAAGATAATATGGATTTTCAGTATAGAGAAGATATAGAATTAATTTCAAAATACCTTTGTAGTGACTATTATGGAGATGCATTGGGAATTAATCAATATGATGAGGTATTCAAAAGCACTACTTTAAATTTAGGAATATTAAAAGCAAATGAGGAAAAAATCATATGTGAACTAGATATAAGGTATGGCAAAAATATAGATTTAAACAATATAATACATAGATTCAAAAAGTTTTTTTGTAATGGTTGGAAAATAAAGATTATTACTCATAAGGACTTACATTATGTGGATGAGAATAATTTAGTACTTAAAAAGTTATTAGAAGCATATGAAGAAATAACAGATGAAAATGGATATACAATTGCTATGGGTGGTGGTACATATGCAAGTTGGTTTAAAGATATGGTGGCGTTTGGACCTAAGTTCTTAGCGTATAAAACTGGCGGTCATGGAGCAGATGAAAGAGTATCGATAGAGCATATACGAAAGAATATGGAGATATATACCTTGGCTTTAATAAAACTATTAGAATTGTAAAAGGATAAGAGATATTATGTGCAAATATATAGATATCTTAAAAATAGAGGTTGTTTCTGCAGAAGGGTGTACTGAACCAATAGCTATAGTATATGCAATTTTCCGTGCTTTAGGACAGATAAAAGGAGAGATAAAACAAATTCAACTTTATTTAAGTACGAACATAATTAAGGATGCATTAGAGGTAAGTATACCTGGAACTGGGAAAATAGGAATAGAAATAGCAGCAACACTTAGTAAAATTATTAAAAAATCAGAAAAAAAGTTAGAGATATTATCTAATTTTACTAAAGATAAATTAGATAAGGCTAATGAAATAGTTGATAATAAAATTATGTAAAATTGTATCTTATTATTAATTTTGTAATATAATAAAAGCAAGAAGAACTACAATCTGTTTAGCAAATGTAATTTGTTTCCAAAATATTTGTAACTAGGAACAAGTTTATTAAAAGCTGTGACACTTTGAAATCACAGCTTTTGACTACAATGCTAAATTGAAATTTACCAACTATTCATTATGCTTATTACTTGATACTTTAAACTATAATCTCCATACCATCATAAGCAAAGAAAATATTATCAAGCTCCTTCTCTAATTCACTATAATAACCATAGGATTTCCCCCACATTTCATCAATATGTGTAACTATAACCTTTTTAATTCTGTAATAGTTTTTAATTTCTATAACTTCATCCAAAGTAAATATTTCATCTTTGAATGGTGCATCTTTAAGTTCTGTTCCATCATTTAATATGCCATCATCAGAAACTAAACTGATTATTAAAACATCTGCATCGAAGTACATATCATTATGAGTAAATGGTTTTGGATTACAACAAGCATATATGACTTTTTTATCATTCTCTCTGATAACATAGAACGTTATATTCCTATCTCGGTTGTTGTTAAACAAATCAATATCAAAATTATCTATCTTTATATGAGAAGTTTCATTAACAGAAATGCAGTGTAGAACATCCCCATAATATTTAAGACAATCAAGGTTCATTCGATTTATATCTTCAATCACTTCAGGCAATGCATAAAATTCAATAGGAGTATTTTTATCTGCAATAAAATCATAGCCAATTTTTTCAACGATTCTAATGCCTTTAACGTGGTCTGGGTCATGGTGAGAAATCGAAAGGTGCTTTACTTGTGATATTTTTTGCCTGTTGCAAGCCACTGCAATATCTTCAGGTGTGTCTATCAACATTTTTATATCATCAATATATAGGCTTGGGCCTAAGCGTTCATATCTTCCACCTTTTTTCCTAGCTTCTTCACATATTTTGCATTTACAAAATGAACTTGGAATAATTGACATACCACCACTACCAATAATTTTTAATTTCAAAGTTATCATACCTCCTTATTAAAATATTAGATTATATAAATAATCTACAATTAAAACTACTTAACAAAATTTTTATTTAGTAGATTATATCATGTATAAATATGAAATAACAGAAATATATGAATGGACTTAAAAATATATTAATACAATGTGCATAAAAAATATCATAAATATATGATAATATAAATACAGTAATACCATTTTATTAATTTTTTGGGTTTTTATATATTTAAGTATTGGGGTGATATAGTTGAACCAAGAGATATTTTTTAAAATAATGAATGAAATATTAGAAAATATTGACGAAGGGGTCCATTTTGTTAACAAAGAAGGGAAAACTATAATCTACAATGATTCTGTACAAAAAATGGAAAAAATGAACAGACAAGATATTTTAACGAATTCATTTTTTGATATAGTCAGCAAAATGAAAATAAATAGAAGTACACTAGTAGAAGTTTTGGAAAAAAGGAAAATTATCAAAGACAATGTTCAAAAATATCTAGATAAAAATGGTAAAGAAATAACAGCAATCAATACTACAATACCAATTGATATTAAAGGGGAATTTGTAGGAGCACTTGAAATATCAAAAAATATGACAACTATAGAAACTTTATTAAACAGAAACTATAAAAAAAATTTAATCAACAAAGTTAATAATCAACAAAAGAGAGGTTATGACTTTGATGATATTTTAGGAGAAAGTAATCTGATTAAAGAGGCAATAACAAAATCTAAGAAAGCCTGTAAGTCTGACGCTTCAGTATTTATATATGGAGAAACTGGAACGGGTAAAGAGTTATTTAGTCAGTCCATTCATTATGGAAGTAATAGAAAAAATTATCCGTTTATAGCACAAAATTGTGCAGCTCTACCAGAGTCACTATTTGAAGGAATACTATTTGGGACTAGCAAGGGAGGATTTACAGGAGCAGTAGATAGACCAGGTTTGTTTGAACAAGCTAACAAAGGAACTTTATTATTAGATGAAATAAATTCTATGCCTATTATGTTACAAGCTAAATTACTAAGGGTTTTGCAAGAAGGTTATGTAAGAAGAATTGGTGGAACTAAGGATATACCTGTTGATGTAAGAATTATTGCAACAACAAATGAAAGTCCAAAAGTTATTTTGAAAGAGAATAAAATAAGAAAAGATTTATATTATAGACTTAACATAATTCATATAAAAATTCCTCCTCTTAGAGATAGAAAAGAAGATATATCTTTGTTATGCAAAAAATTTATTTTAAAGTATAACAAAAAATTAAATAAAAAAGTGGTAGGAATTTCAGATGAAGCTATCCAAACCTTAAAAAATTATGACTGGCAAGGTAACATAAGAGAACTAGAAAACATAATTTATTGTACTATGAGTATGATGGAGGACGAGGTACAAATAGAAACAAGTATGATTAATATAAATGACTATTACAATCTTAAAGAGAATAAAGAGAGTAACGATTATTCTTTAAATGATTTGGAGGACAAGACACTTAATAATATTATTAGCGAGATAGAAGAAAAGTATATATGTGAATCATTAGAAAAAACATCGTACAATATAACTAAAGCAGCATCAATCTTAGGTATGAATAGGCAAAACTTACAATATAAAATAAAAAAATATAATATTAAAATCTTATAAATAAAAAAGAAAAATAAAGGAGCAAAATTATTATAAAAGAGCAAAATTTTTTGCTCTTTTTTTTATGTTTCAAAATAGATATAATTTTTTATTTATGAAAACACATAACAAAATAATTATAGTTTCAACGTTTCAAGAAATATTTGCTTTAATTTTGAAGTTGGCATGATTTATGCTTTAACTATTTATTGAGAATATATAAATTTTTAGGAGGGTGTATATATGAGAAAAGTAAGAGTTGGAATATGGGGATTTGGAGCTATGGGAATAGGTATGGCTAATATGATTCTAAAAAAAGAAGGTATGGAAATAGTATCTGTTTGTAGTAGAAGTACTTCTGGGAAAAGCATGTATGACATCTTAGAAATTGAAAGAGGAGAAAGACCAGACGTTATTATCAATGGAAATTATGAAGAAGTTTTTAAAGAAAAAAGTGTAGATGTTGTTTTATTAGCAACTGATTCATTTACTAAAAAGGCTTTTGATAAAATAATGTTCTTGTTAAATAGAAAAATAAATGTTATATCAACAGCAGAGCAAATGGCATATCCACAAGCTGATGATGAAGATTTAGCTAAAAAAATGGATGAAGTTGCAAAGGAGAATGGAGTAAGTATACTTGGAACAGGAATAAATCCAGGATTTGTGTTGGATTTACTAGTATTAGCACTTTCAGGAACTTGTGAGGAAGTTACTAGTATAAACGCTAAGAGAGTAAATGATTTATCTCCTTTTGGAAAATCTGTTATGGTAGAACAAGGTGTAGGAGTAACAAGAGAAGAATTCATAAAAGGTGTAGAAAATAATACTATAGCAGGTCATGTAGGATTTGTAGAATCAATAAATATGATAGCTGATGGATTAGGATGGAAACTAGATAAGATAGAACAAACAAAAGAACCAATAATGACTACAGTAGATAGAAAATCTAAGTATGGAGAGGCATTGGCTGGAAATGTTGCTGGTTGTAGACAATGTGGATATGGATGTGTAAATGGAGATATTTTGATTGAAATGGAGCATCCACAACAGATAATACCTGAAGCAGAAGGTATTAAAACAGGAGATTATGTATCAATAAAAGGTATACCAAACATTGATTTACAAATAAATCCTGAGATACCTGGAGGAGTGGGCACTTATGCAATGATAGTAAACTCTATTCCATTAATAATAAATGCTAGACCAGGTCTTAAAACTATGTTAGATATACCAGTGCCTAGAGCAATAATGGGAGATGTAAGAAATCAGATTGAAGTTGAATTAGAGGAAGAATCAAAGGCTAATTAATAAAATAATAGTTGGTTAATAAGGAGATGAAAAAATGGATGCTAAAGTTAATGATTGGGTTATTATACACAATATAGTATTGATTCCAGAAGAAAGAGCTCCACAAGTTCCAGAGGATACTAAGAAAGTATCCTTAGAAATGTGGGTTAAAGGATTTATACAAAAGGATGCTTCTATAGGTGATTTAGTAGAAGTTAAAACAATTACAGGTAGACTTGTAAAAGGTAATTTACTTAAAGTAAATCCATATTATACTCATGATTATGGTAAATGTATACCAGAATTACTCCAAATAGGAATACAGGCTAAAGAAATATTATTTGGAGGTGTATATAATGAATAATAATACAGCATCAATGAAAGATATGAGTTATAAAGCTGTTATGGGAAGAAATAATGAAATAATGAAAAATGCGATTGGATTGGATTACTCTTCTTTTGAACAAGAAGGAATAGGATTTGATTATGAAAAAATGATGGGTGAAACAGGATATACATTACAGGATATTGAAGTAATTCAGTCACAATATGCTGTTGGGAATACTCCCATAATAGAACTTAAAAATTTAACTAAATTAGCTAGAAAATGTGCTCCAGAGGGTAAAGGAGCTAGAATATTTGTAAAAGATGAAGCAATGAATGCATCTGGTAGCTTTAAAGCAAGAAGAGCAGCTACTGCTGTATATCATGCTAAAAAAATGGGATATAAAGGCGTAATAGCAGCTACTAGTGGGAACTATGGTGCAGCTGTAGCATCTCAAGCAGCTATGCAGGGTCTAAAATGTATAATAGTTCAAGAGTGTTATGATTCTAATGGTATAGGTCAACCTGAAATTATAGAAAAAGCTAGAAAATGTGAGGCATATGGAGCAGAAGTTATTCAATTAACTGTTGGACCAGAATTATTTTATACATTCTTAGTTTTATTAGAAGAAACAGGCTATTTTAATGCATCATTATATTCACCATTTGGAATTGCAGGTGTAGAGACTTTAGGGTATGAGTTGGCTATTCAATTTAGAGAAAAATATAAAAAAGACCCTGATGTAGTTGTTTGTACAAATGCAGGTGGAGGTAATCTCACTGGAACTGCAAGAGGATTGATAAAAGCTGGTTCTCTTAATACTAAAGTAGTAGGAGCAAGTGTTGACTTAAAAGGATTACACATGGCTAGTGATAATCAATTTAATAAAAAATCATTTACAACGGGGCATACAGGTTTTGGTATACCATTCTGTACGTGGCCTGATAGGTCAGATGTACCTAGGTCTGCAGCTAGGCCGCTTAGATATATGGATAGATATGTATTAGTAAAACAAGGAGAAGTTTTTTATACAACTGAATTATTGGCACAACTAGAAGGAATAGAAAGAGGCCCTGCAGGAAATACATCTTTAGCAGCAGCATTCTCTTTAGCTCAAGAATTGGATGAAGATAAAGTTATAGTAGTACAAGAAACAGAGTATACAGGAGCAGGTAAACATATATGTCCACAACTTACCTTTGCAAGAGAAAATGGAATAGATATAAAATTTGGAAATCCAAGAGAAGAGATTGCAGGAGTAAACTTAATATTACCAGAAAGGCCAGAATTATTAAAATGTGTTGACATTGATATGAATAAAATAAGAAAATCGTTTATAAAAAATTGTATATCCAACAATAACATTGAGAATGTTGATAATTTAAGTAATCAAGATATAGAGTATTTAATGGAAGAAGTAAAAAGTTCGAGAGATTTTGTTGTTGATACATTAAATAATTTATAATAATTACTAATTTTTAATTTAATACGAAATAAATAGTCGGAAAATTCAATTAAAATTATACGGATGGGGGAATGTTCATGAAAAAAAGAGAGGATGATTTTGAAGTTAGAAGAAAACATCTTCAAGAACTAAGTGATGATGAGTTAAAAGAAAGGTTTTGGAGCTTAGCTACCCAAATAGTAGAGCCAATGATAGACCTTGGCAAAAAGAACACAACACCATCAATAGAAAGGTCTGTTTTGTTAAGAATGGGATTTTCTTCTCTTGAAGTAAAACCTATTTTAGAAGGTGTTATGGAAAGAGGTCTTATAGGTAAAGGGGCAGGGCATGTAGTTTATAAGTTGGCTAAATCTAAAAATATAACAGTTAGAGAAGCTGGTTTATTATTAGTTAATGGTGAATACTGGGATGAAGTTACATGTTTATTTAGAGAAGGGGTAGAATCATGTTAAAGGAAAATAAAAAACTAGATATAGACTATATATTAAAAGATTTGGATAAATATAAACCAAAGAGAAGAGGTTGGGTTTGGAGAGAACATCTGGAAAATCTTGAAATGGGACCTTTTGAATATAAAGACTGTACAAAACCTTTAAAGAAGAGTGTAGGGTTACCATCATCTAAATATTTCAATAATATTGACCCTCAACCAAGCCCCATTATTACTACTGAAATAGCTTCTGGTAGATTTGAAGATGATATAAGAAGAATGAGGATGGCAGCTCATCATGGCGCTGACCATTTAATGGTTATTAGAACTGCTGGGCAATCCCATTTTGACGGACTTATAGAAGGTACTCCTCAAGGTATAGGTGGAGTTCCAATAACAAGAAAACAAGTAAGAGCTCAAAGAAAAGCTCTTGATTTTATAGAAGAAGAAGTTGGCAGACCTATTAATTACCATTCATATGTAAGTGGTGTTGCTGGTCCTGAAGTAGCAGTGATGTTTGCTGAAGAAGGAGTCAATGGAGCACACCAAGACCCACAATACAATGTTCTATATAGAAATATAAATATGATAAGGTCTTTTGTAGATGCTTGTGAAGCTAAAAAAATAATGGCTTTTGCGAATATAGCTCAAATAGATGGAGCACATAATGCTAATGCTACTGCTAGAGAAGCATGGAAGGTAATGCCTGAACTTATGGTTCAACATGCTTTAAACTCTATATTCTCTGAGAAAATAGGGATAGATAAAAGTAATATATGTTTATCAACAGTGCCACCAACAGCTCCTCCAGCACCATGCTTAAGAATAGACTTACCTTATGCTGTTGCACTTAGAGAATTATTTAGTGATTATAAGATGAGAGCCCAAATGAATACTAAATATATGGAATCATCAACTAGAGAAGCAACAGTTACTCATGTATTAAATTTATTAACATCAGTACTAACTAGAGCTGACATACAATCAACTATAACGCCTGATGAAGGTAGAAATGTACCTTGGCATATATACAACATAGAAGCATGTGATACAGCAAAACAAGCCTTAATTGGTATGGATGGCCTTATGGATATGATAGAACTTAAAGATGTTGGTGAATTAAGAGATAAAGCAAGAGAGCTTAAAGAAAGAGCTGTACTATATATGGAAGAAATATTTGAAGTTGGTGGATATTTTGAGTCTGTAGAGCAAGGATTTTTCGTTGATTCTGGAAATTATCCAGAAAGAAATGGTGATGGTATATCTAGAAAAATAAAAGGCGGAGTTGGAGAAGGTACTGTTTATGAAAGAGAAGAAGATTATCTAGCACCTGTAACTGCTCACTTTGGATACAACAATGTAGCTCAGTATGATGAAAATGCTATAGATAATCCATCAATATTAATAGACGGATGCACATTTGAAAATCCAGATAAAATCATATATATTGATGAGCTTGATGATTTTGACAATGTGGAAAACAGACTAAAAGAATCAGAAGAATACAGAAATGGAGATAAAATCAAGCCTGAAATGGAATGGTGTGCAGATGGAATTGTAATGATAACTATGATGTTACCTACTGATAAAAGAACAGCCGAGTTTGCAGCTTTGGAATTTGTAAAGAAAATGAACTTGCAAGAAGTTGAAGTTATAAGTAGAGAAGTGATGCATGAATCTGAAGGTACTAGAATAGAAGTGAAAGGAAGAGTTCCATTCGATATAGATTTAAACAATTTAGTAATACCAGAAGAGCCTAAAGTACTGACTGATGAAGAAATAAGAGCTGATATAGAAGAAAGACCTATGAAAATAGTTTCAGCTACAGTTGGAGAAGATGAACACTCAGTTGGTTTAAGGGAAATAATAGATATAAAACATGGTGGTATTGAAAAGTATGGTATAGAATGTCATTATCTAGGAACTTCTGTGCCTGTAGAAAAATTGGTAGATGCAGCAATTGAACTAAATGCAGATGCAATACTTGCATCTACAATAATAAGTCATGATGATATTCACTATAAAAACATGAAGAAATTACATGATTATTGTGTAGAAAAAGGTATAAGAGATAAAGTAATGATAGCATGTGGAGGAACACAAGTAACACCTGAAATAGCCGTTGAACAAGGAATAGATGCTGGATTTGGAAGAAACAGCAAAGGTATTCATGTAGCCACTTTCTTAGTTGAAAAAAGAAGAGAAATGAATAATAAGTAATGGAAAATAAAAAAATTTCTTTGAAAATAGATGTGTTGGTAGCTGAAATTGGAAGTACTACCACTGTAGTAAATGCTTTCCATAATATTGATACTGAGAATCCTGTATTTTTAGGTCAAGGTCAAGCTCCAACAACAGTGTTTGAAGGTGGAGATGTAAGAAATGGCTTGTCAGGTGCTATTAAGGATTTAGCTAATAAATTATCTGTAGAGGATATAAAGTATAATGATATGTTTGCAACTTCTAGTGCAGCTGGTGGGTTAAAAATGACTGTACATGGTTTAGTATATGATATGACAGTAAAAGCAGCTAAAGAAGCTGCTCTAGGAGCTGGAGCTGTTATTCGTCAAGTAACATCAGGTAGAATTAAAAGAACTGATTTAAATAAAATAAAAGAAATAAATCCAAACATAATTTTAATAGCTGGTGGAGTTGATTATGGAGAAAGAGATACAGCTATTTATAATGCAGAAATGATAGCTTCTATGAATTTAGATATACCAGTTATATATGCTGGAAATATTGAAAATCAAGATGAAGTAAAATTAATATTCGAAGATACAAACTATAAGCTATATATAACAGAAAATGTATATCCTAAAATAGATTTATTGAATATAGAGCCTACAAGAAAAATTATTCAAGGTGTATTTGAAGACCACATAACTACAGCACCAGGAATGAAGTATATTAAAAAAATGGTTAATGAAAATATTACTCCAACACCAGGCGCTGTAATGGAAGCATCTAAATTATTATATAAAAATATTGGAGATTTATTAACTTTAGATGTAGGTGGAGCAACTACTGATGTACACTCTGTTACAGATGGAAGTGACTATATCAATAAAATCTTAGTTAATCCTGAACCTGTAGCGAAGAGAAGTGTTGAGGGGGATTTAGGTGTATATGTAAATATGAAAAATATAGTAGAAGTTATAGGTAAAGAAAACCTACAAAATGAATTATCTATAGACATTGATTCAATAATAGATAATTATCCACCAATACCAAAATCAAAAGAAGAAATCCTATTTGTTGAGAGACTGACAACAGAAGCTGTTATCAAAGCTATGTTAAGACACTCTGGAAAAATAAGAAATATTTATGGAACAACTGGAAAAGTCAAAATTGCAGAAGGAAAAGATTTAACAGAAGTAAGATATATAGTTGGTACAGGGGGAGCGCTTACTAGGCTCCCTAGTAGAATTAAAATATTAAACAGTATGCTTAAATACAATAAAAATAAAGAATTACTATTTCCAAAAGAGAAAACAAAGATATTGATAGATAATGACTATATTATGGCATCTATGGGTGTTTTATCTAAAAAATATGAAGAAGCATCTCTTAAGCTCCTACTAAAAAGTTTAAACTTCAAGGAGGAAAGATTATGTACCCTAGATTAGAAATAGATATAGAAAAGTTAAAACATAATGTCAAAATAATTTCACAGAAGTGTCATGAAAAAAATATTAAGGTATCTTTTGTAACTAAATCATTTTGTGCACAAAAAGAGGTAGTAGAATCAGTATGTTGTGAAGGAATAGACCATATAGCAGATTCAAGGATACAGAACTTAAAAAAATTACAAAATATAAATTTGCCTAAAATGCTGATTAGAATACCCATGATAAGTGAACTAGAAGAAGTTATCAATTATTGTGATATTAGCCTTAACTCAGAACTGGAAACCATAAAGAAATTAAATGAATTGTGTAAAAGTAAAAATATTATTCATAAGATAGTTCTTATGTTTGACCTAGGGGATTTACGAGAAGGATACTTTTATGAAGAAGATTTTTTTAATAGTGTAAGAGAGATAGTAAGATTAAAAAATATTAAAATAATTGGTATAGCTACAAACTTAACTTGTTATGGAGCTGTTATACCATCTAGAGAAAATACAGGCAGATTAGTAAGTATAGCACGAAAGATGGAAGAAGAATTTGGTATAAATGTAGAAATAGTATCTGGAGGAAATTCAAGTTCTATGCATCTAATTATAAGTAATACTATGCCAGAGGGTATTACTAATTTAAGAATAGGAGAATCTATTATACTTGGCAGAGAAACAGCATACGGTAAAAATATACATGGAGCATATCAAGATGTATTTAAATTGGTATGCCAAATAATTGAATGTAAGGAAAAACCATCAGTTCCCATTGGAGAAATAGGGGTTGATGCTTTTAGAAAAAAACCTGTTTATGAAGATAAAGGAATCTTAAAAAGGGCAATTATAGCTATAGGTAAACAGGATATAAATATTGACTCTTTAATTCCAATAGACACTTATATAAAAATATTAGGAGCAAGTTCAGACCACATGATATTAGATGTAAGTAACACAAAACATGATTATAAAGTAGGTGATAATGTGGAATTCTTATTAACTTATGGAGGTATCATGTCATCTAGTACAAGTGAATACGTTTCAAAAAAAATTATAGTGTAGTGTTCAAATAATTAGGAGGAAATTACTTTATGAAAGAGCGAGAATGTAGAAAAGCAAGTCTGTTTGATGCAATGATACCAATTACTTGTTTGATATTATTTTTAAGCCTAGGAGTATTAGTATATGGTTCATCACCTCATGTGCCACTAATAGGAGCTGCAGCAGTAGCAGGACTTGTAGCTGTATATAGGCTTGGATTTAAATGGAAAGACTTAGAGTTAAGTATGTTTAATAGTATAAAGATGGCAATGCAAGCAATCTTGATTATAATTATAATAGGCGTACTTATAGGAACTTGGATAGTAAGTGGAGTAGTTCCATGTATGATTTATTGGGGACTAAAAATTTTATCACCAAATATTTTTTTAGTGGCATCAACACTAGTCTGTGCAATCGTATCTCTTGCAACTGGTTCATCTTGGAGTACAATGGGGACAGTGGGTGTAGCACTTTTAGGAATTGGTCAAAGTTTAGGTATGCCAGTTGGATTAATAGTGGGTTCTATAATATCTGGAGCTTACTTTGGAGATAAACTATCACCTTTATCTGAAACGACTAACTTAGCTCCAGCAATGGCAGGAACAGACTTGTTTACACATATAAAATATATGCTATATTCAACTATACCATCATTATTAATTTGTTTAGTAATTTATGGTGTAATTGGAATGAAGTATTCAGGTCAAGCATTAGATATAAAACAGATAGAGCTAATTAGGTCTACATTAGATTCTACATTTAATACTTTATCACCAGTATTATTATTAGCTCCAGTAATAGTAATTGGATTGGTTGTATTTAAAGTCCCTGCTATACCAGGACTTATAGTAGGTGCTGTATTAGGAGTACTGTTTGCAGTAGTTTTCCAAGGAGAATCTATGAAGACAATATTAGATGCGGCACAAAATGGATATATTTCATCGACACAAATAGAAGAAGTAGATGCTTTATTGTCTAAAGGTGGGATTATGAATATGATGTCTACAGTATCTTTAACAATATGCGCTCTGTCTCTTGGAGGTATTTTAGAAAAAACAGGTATGCTTGAAGTGGTAGCATCTTCTTTACTAAGATTAGCGAAGGGTGTATTTGGAACAGTATTATGTACAATGGTAACTTGTACAGTTACTAACATAATAGCAGGAGAACAATACTTATCTATAGTTATACCAGGAAGAATGTATAATAAGGAATATAAAAAAAGAGGTATACACCCTAAAATGTTATCAAGGGCTTTAGAAGATAGTGGAACTTTAACTTCTCCATTAGTGCCATGGAATACATGTGGGGCATATATAACAGCTACATTAGGTGTATCAGCATTAACATATGGTCCATATGCATTATTAAATATTATAAATCCATTGGTATCTCTAGTTTTAATTGCATGTAAGTTTAAAATAGCAAAAATAGAAGATGAACCTGAAACTTGTTTAAATTTTGATGTATGACGTTAATAAGTTTAAATTCAAAGTTTTATATTAATTTATTCTTTTATTTCTAATATTCTCAGAATATCTATGTGAACAGTATCATAAATTTTATATGTTAAAAAAGCTATAGGTGAATTTGTTTTTACATAAATTTGCTTATGGCTTTCTTCTATGGTTTATACACAGCTGATAGCAGAGATAATTATGTAAAATTATTTTCCAGATAGCCTAAATAGAAAATATTGTTTTTTAATATAGAAGTTTGAAAATAGTATTTATAATAAAAGAAACACAAAACGAAGTATGCTATACACAGAAAGTTGAAAGTTACTATATGTTGTGCGATAATAATAGATAAATTATGTTATAATAATAGCTTCAACACCTTGTGAAAGTGTAGTATTGTAAAGAATATATGTATAGAAGTCATTTGTGATTAGCATAAATGTGAATTTACCAATATTATGGAGAATATCTTTAACAAGAATGAAATAAATTTTAGCTAACAAAAATATGCACCTGTAAATAGAAGTAAATTTAAGAATATCAACAAAACATCAACAGTTAAAAAATTTTAAAGGAAAATAAAAATAACAAAAGAAATTTTCAAGATAATATAAAAATTTTAAACTAAGAAATAAAAATAACATAGAAGGAGTAGTTACTCGTCAAAATATTTAAAAGCACATAGTCAAAGTACAAAAACTTCATCAAATATCAGCTAATATAAGAACTTATTATATAAATAAAACTATAAGTGAGATAGTGAAAAACAAGCCATCTTATATAGTAATTGAATATGTAGCTATATTAAATATAATTAAGAGTAGCAGATTGAAAAATAATATATGAACGAAAATATTTTAATAGTAGATGATGAAAAAGAAATAGCTGACTTAATTGAAGTATATTTAAAAAATGAAGGTTTTACAGTATACAAGTTTTATACAGGTAAAGAAGCTATAGAATGTATTGAATCTAAGAAGTTAGACATGGCTATCTTAGACATTATGCTTCCAGATACTGATGGCTTTCATATATGTCGAAAAATCCGAGAGAAATATTACTATCCTATCATCATGTTAACAGCCAAAGTTGAAGATATAGATAAAATAATGGGTTTAACTATAGGTGCTGATGACTATATAACAAAGCCATTTAATCCTTTAGAAGTTGTTGCAAGAGTAAAAACACAACTAAGACGATATATGCGATATAATGATGTTTCTGAACATAAGACAAAAACTATTGATGAATATGATATTAAAGGGTTGATTATCAATAAAGAAACACATAAATGTAGTTTGTTTGGCAAAGAAATATTACTAACACCAATTGAATTTTCTATTCTTTGGTACTTATGTCAACATCAAGGGAAAGTGGTTCCTTCTGAAGAATTATTTGAAGCTATATGGGAGGAAAAATATCTCGATAATAACAATACAGTGATGTCTCATATTGGACGTATACGTGAAAAATTACATGAACCTTCTAGAAATCCAAAATTTATAAAAACTGTATGGGGAGTAGGTTATACAATTGAAAAGTAAAAATATTAGAGAGACTTCTGACTTTGCTCAAGTAAGGAATAAAATTTTTATAAAAACAGCAGTAATGGTATTTATAGCAATTATATTTATTTGGATTTTATATTCTTTTATATTATATAGGAACTTTTCTGAATGGGTGGTTTCTTTTTTTAAAAATGTTTTTCGGATGGAATATAAGGCAGCTTTAAATTTATATCAGCAGATTTTTCGTAATAATATGGATATTTTCATAATAATAGCTATTGCGATTGTATTTTTTATAATATTCCGATTCTATTTAAATCAGTTTACAAAATATTTTAGTGAAATTAATCAGGGTATTGAATCACTTATTAAAGAAGATATTGAAGAAGTTACTTTGTCTCCAGAGCTTTCGGCTGTGGAAAAGAAGATAAATTCAATTAAACATACACTTGAACAACGTAAGTCTGATACACAAATTGCAGAACAACGTAAGAATGACCTTATTGTTTATCTAGCACACGATTTAAAGACACCACTTACTTCAGTTATAGGTTATTTAACATTGCTTCGAGATGAAAATCAGATTTCTGAAGAACTGCGAGATAAATATCTATCTATTTCATTAGATAAAGCTGAACGTCTTGAGGATTTAATCAATGAATTCTTTGAGATAACAAGATTTAATCTATCAAATATAATTCTTGAATACAGTGAGATAAACTTAACACGTATGCTTGAACAATTAACATATGAATTTACTCCTATTTTAACAAGTAAAAATTTAAAATATATATTGAATATAGCTCCAAATATGATGATAAAATGTGATGTTAATAAAATGCAACGTGTATTTGATAATTTATTGCGCAATGCTGTTTATTATAGTTATGAAGGTACTACTATTGAAATAACAGCTATGCAGGATGGAAACAACATAAATATAAAATTTATGAATTGTGGTAATACAATACCAGAAGAAAAAATTAATCGTATTTTTGAACAATTCTATAGATTAGACACATCTCGTAGTTCAAATAATGGTGGAGCTGGTTTAGGACTTGCCATATCAAAAGAAATTGTTGAGCTTCATCATGGGATAATAACAGCACATAGTAAGGATAATATGATTGTATTTGAAGTCATCATTCCTAATTTAAGAAATTCTTAAGAATTTACGTATAAAAAAATGAGAAATCCTTCAGGATAAATAGATAAAAAGCATTCTTGTTATTGATATAATTACTGTATCAAAACAAGAGTGCTTTTTATTTTGATATAGTAATTAATATAGATTTTATAACAAAGGAGAATTTACTATGAATAAGAAAAAAATCGCAGTTATATTTGGTGGAAATTCAACAGAATATGATGTATCTTTGCAATCATCTTTTGCAGTACTTGAGAATTTAAATAGAGACAAATATAATATTATGCCAATTGGAATTACAAGAGATGGGAATTGGTATCATTATATTGGAGATTATGAAAACATCCAAAATGACACTTGGTTTGAAAACTCTACTTATCTAATTCCTATTGTTGTATCTCAGAATCGTGTGCAAAATGGCATTATTGAATTCTATGAAGACTATCATAAATATACTAAAATTGATTTCGCATTTCCTATATTACATGGAAAGAATGGAGAAGATGGTACAGTACAAGGATTATTTGAATTAGCAGGTATACAGATTATTGGATGTGATACTCTTTCTTCAGCATTGTGCATGGATAAAGATAAGTCTCATAAACTTGTCCATGCAGAGGGGGTTAAAGTACCAAAATCAATCCTATTAAAACATTCAGAGAAATCGGACATAATTAAATTGTCAAAAGATTTAAATTACCCATTATTTGTGAAACCTGTTCGTGCAGGCTCATCATTTGGGATTAGTAAAATTTATAAGAAAGAAGAGTTAGAAATAGCAGTTGACCTAGCTCTTGAACACGATAATGAAGTTATAATCGAGGAAAATATTGATGGTTTTGAAGTAGGTTGTGCAGTTTTAGGAAGTGATGATTTACTTGTTGGAAAAATAGATGAAATAGAATTGTCAAAAGGATTTTTTGATTATACAGAAAAGTATACATTAAAAAGTTCAAAAATTCATATGCCAGCTAGAATCAATGCTGATTGTGAGAAAAAAATACAAGATACAGCGAAAACTATTTATAAAACGCTTGGATGTTCAGGTTTTGCTAGAGTAGATATGTTTCTGACTCCAGGTGGAGAGATTATTTTTAATGAGGTAAACACAATTCCTGGATTTACTTCTCATAGCCGTTATCCAAATATGATGAAAGGTATTGGATTATCTTTTGAAGAAATCCTAGACAAAATAATTGAGGTGCATATAAATGAATAATACTTTATTAGTTAAAGATAAAGAATCTAAAATGATGAATACTATTTCACTAACTAAAGATAAAATCTATGATGGAAATCTAATTCTTGTAAATGCTTCTTTACCAATTGTAATATCTATGGATATGGAGCTAATCCCTGTAGATACAAAGTTTCCAAATGTTCTTATGAAATGTGAAGCTATAAATGCATTACAAAATATTTTGAAAAATATAGAAAGTACAAATGAAATAATACCAGTAAGTGGCTATCGTACTGTAGATGAACAAAAAGATATATATTCGAGTTCTCTTTTTGATAATGGAAAAGAGTTTACTGAAAAGTTTGTAGCTCTTCCAAATTGCAGTGAACACCAGACAGGGCTTGCTATTGACTTAGGGCTTAAGAAAGATGTTATAGATTTCATTTGTCCAGAATTTCCTTACGATGGTATATGTAATGAGTTTCGTAAAGTAGCTCCACATTATGGTTTTATAGAACGTTATCAGTGCAAAAAGGAAGAGATAACAGGAATATCTCAAGAACCATGGCATTTTCGTTATGTTGGATATCCACATTCTGAAATTATTAGTGAAATGAATTTAGCTCTTGAAGAATACATAGAATATATTAAGAGATTCTCTTATAAAGATTGTTTGAAGATAGAAGATAATGATAAAGTTATAAAGATTTTTTATATACCTCTTGATAATAAAGAAGAGGTACAAATCTCTATACCTGAGCAATATGCTTATCAAGTATCAGGTAACAATAGTGACGGTTTTATTATGACACTTTGGAGAAGTAAAAATGAATGATAATGGGGGAATGAGAATGATTAAGAATAAATCCTATACAGGGCTTGATTATTTTAGAATTATAGCAGCATTGCTTATAATCGCAATTCATACATCACCATTATTATCATATAGTAAATTGGGTGACTTTATACTGACTCGTATAATTGCTCGTGTTGCTGTGCCATTCTTTTTTATGCTATCAGGATTTTTTCTAATTTCAAGACACAATTATAATTATGATAAGCTGAAAAATTTTCTAAAAAATACGATATTTATATATAGTATAGCTATTTTGATTTATATCCCATTAAATATTTATAATGGATATTTTTCTATGGATAATTTATTACCTAATATTATTAAGGATATTGTATTTGATGGAACTCTATATCATTTATGGTATCTACCTGCTTCAATTATTGGTGCAAGTATAGCATATTATCTTGTAAAAAAATTTGGGATGAAGATGTCATTTATAATTGCGATTGTATTTTACATAATTGGTATGTTTGGTGATAGCTATTATGGTTTTTTAGAAAAATTACCACTATTAAAGAATTTGTATGGATATGTTTTTGAAGTGTCAGATTATACACGAAATGGATTGTTTTTTGCTCCTGTATTTTTCATACTTGGTAGTATAATAGCTGATAAATCTGCTAGTATATCGCCTAAAAAGAGTATAATTGGATTTCTTATATCATTTGCACTTATGTTTTGTGAAGGTATTATTTTACACAATCTAGGTGTACAGCGTCATGATAGTATGTATATTATGTTACTGCCATGTATGTATTTCTTATTTACAACTTTAACATTTTTGAAGGGACATAGAGTTAAATTTTTACGAACATCATCATTAATTATTTACATTATACATCCTATGATGATTGTTATTATTCGTATGTTCTCTAAGATACTTGGACTACAAACAACATTAGTTAATAACAGTCTTATTCATTATATAGTGGTAAGTATAGCGTCTTTTATAACTTCTATAATAATTATATTGATTCTTAACATAAAAGGGAAAAAAGGAAAATATAGAAAGACTTGAAATGTAAATACCAACAGAGCTTGGATTGAAGTTGATTTAAATAATTTGGAACATAATGTGAAAGTATTACAAAAAGCTATGCCACAAGATTGCGAATTGATGGCAGTTATGAAGGCTAATGCGTATGGTCATAGAGCCTTTGAAGTAGCAACTCATATAAATCAAATGGGTGTAAAATCATTTGCAGTGGCAACAATAGATGAAGCTATTGAACTACGACGTTATGGAATATCAGGAGATATATTAATTCTTGGATATACCAATCCAATAAGAGCTAAGGAGCTTCATAAATATAATCTTATACAGAGTATTGTCGACCTTAATCATGCTATCTGCTTAAATGAGCAGGAGTACTATATAAAATCACATATCAAAATTGATACAGGCATGCACCGACTTGGTTTTGATGCTAATGATATTATGTCAATTTTGCAAGTATTTGAATTAAAATACTTAGATATCCACGGTATATTTACACACTTGTGTGTTTCTGATAGTATGGTAGACGAAGACATAGACTTTACAAATAGACAAATTGAATGTTTTTATAAGTTAATTGATTTGCTATCAAAAAGGGAGATAAAAATTCCTAAAATACATATTCAAAGTAGCTATGGATTTTTAAATTATCCTGAACTTAAGTGTGATTATGCAAGAATTGGAATTGCGCTATATGGAGTACTAAGTTCTCCAAACGATACAACTAAACTACAGCTTGATTTACGTCCTGTTTTATCTTTAAAATCACAGGTTACTCTTATCAGAAAAATACAAAATGGTGAAAGCGTAGGATATGGAAGAACTTTTATTGCAAATAAAGATAGTATAATTGCAGTATTATCTATAGGTTATGCTGATGGTTTACCTAGAAATCTATCCTGTGGAAGAGGTAATGTAATAATAAATGGATACTTGGCACCAATAATAGGACGAGTTTGTATGGACCAACTTCTTATTGATATTACAGATATTCCTAGTGTAGAAGTTGGCAGTATAGCAACATTAATTGGAAAAGATGACTTATCTGAACTATCTGCCTCTGAAGTTGCAGATGTTTCAGGAAGCATAGCAAATGAATTATTAAGTAGAATGGGAGCTAGATTAAAATTCGTAAATAGGTAATAAGATACATAGATTAGTTTATCTCTGAGTATAGTTTTATAGTTCATATAATTTGTAATATTCGATTGAATAAAAATCAATAATATACTGTACTTAATATGTTCAAGATATAATATTTAACTTATTGTTATACAATTTATAGAGTGATATAATTTAGGATAAATAAGAGAAGTAGATACAGGGGGAAACACATGGAAATATATGATATATTAACACGTTTTTATATTCAAGATATAGAGAAAGCAATATCTTTTTATGAGAATGTTTTAAAAGAAAAATGTTCTCTACGTTTTTCTTATAAAGAAGTTGGATTGGAACTAGCACAGGTAGGAAATGTCTTACTATTATCTGGTTCTGATGATGCTCTCAAACCATTTATAGAAACAAAATCTACTTTTATGGTTGACTCTGTTGATGAATGGAGAAGTTATCTATTAAAGAATGGAGCAGTTGTGGTAAGAGATAAGAAAAAAGTTCCTACAGGATATAATATGACAGTAAAACATCCAGATGGCACAATTGTAGAGTATGTTCAACATACAAAATAAGATTAGTTAAAAATAGAATAGAAGATTATTACATAAAGGTGAACTTTGTATAGTGTTCACCTTTTTATTCTTTTGACATATAGAAAACAATGTATTGAAATAATACAACAGAAACCCAACCTATTCCAGTAGCAAATGCTACAGACTTTAGACCAAATCTTTGAATAAGCAAATAAGAAAGAATTACACGAATTGATATATGTAAGATAGTTCCAATTACAGGGATGTTTACTTTACCACTTCCTCGGTACCAACCAACAAAGGCGCTTCCTATAAAACATAAGACATAAAAAATAGAAATAGTTTTCATATATTCTACACCATTTATCATAATGTCATTATTTGTATTGCTCATCATAAGTCCAATAGTAGTTTCTGAAAAAAAGTACATTATTAAAGATAATCCAATTCCTAGACACACCAGAATAATCAATCCTGTATAAAATCCTTGCTTTGCTCTTTTTCTGTCCTTATTTCCAGTATTTTGTGCAACAAATATAGATATGGCCTCAGCTCCACTATCTCCAAAAGAATTAGCAAACCCTTCAATTCTTGTTGTAGCAGTATATGATGTAATCATATCTGTTCCCATTATATTTACAGCACCTTGTACTAGTAGTTTTCCAATATACAGACTAGATTGGTGGAGAGCAGAGATTAGACTATAAGAGATAGTTAATTTTAATAATTTCCATTCAAATTTCATATCCTCTCTTTTAAATAAAAGAAATGAGATATTTTTTCTTATATAAACGAAACAAAGAAGTGATGCGAGTGTCTGTGATAATACGGTTGCAAAGGCTGCTCCTTGAATTCCAAAATTACATACTGCAACAAAAACTAAATCTAAAACAGTATTCATTATCATTGAAAACATTAAGATAATAAGGGCCGATTTGGTATTACCAACAGCTCTCAAAGTTGCTGATAACAGATTATAAAAATATGTTGCAATGAGTCCACAAAAAATAATATTTAAGTAAGATTTTGCTATACTTGCAACCTCATGTGGAGTATTAATTATGTTTAATAGTGGAGATAGTATAAATATTGAGCATATACTTAATACAAAAGTCAATGTAGCTCCAAAAATAGTTGCTAAAAAAGATTCTCTTCTAAATGAAGACAAGTCATTGGCACCATAAAAATGTGCAAAGATAATTGAAATACCTGTGCAACTACCACTTAATATAAATATAAAAAGATTCATAATAGTACCTGCTACACCTACAGCAGCAAAGGCAGTTTGGCTTACAAATCTACCAACTATAATAGCATCAATAGTATTGTAAAGTTGTTGAAGTATATTTCCTAAAAGCAATGGTAACATAAGTATAAACAATTCTCTTTTTATATTTCCCTCTGTTAAGTTAGTTGTATATTTCATAATAGCACCTCGTTAAATTTTAAGATATAATTAGTTTACAGTCATATCAAATAATTGTAAAATGCCGTTTTTAGCCATATAATATAAATAAATATTTATATTATGAATTGAGGTAAGGTTATGACAGAACTTGAGATACAAGCATTTTTGACTGTTATAAAGTTAGGTAGTATTTCTGCTGCTGCTGAAAGTTTGTATGTTACTCAGCCAGCATTAAGTAGAAGAATAAATGCATTAGAAACAGAACTAGGATACAAGTTAATTAGAAGAAAAAAAGGTATACGAATATCAGAGTTGACAGAAGAGGGAAAAGCATTTGTACCAATTGCAGAAAAATATAAAATTCTTTTACAAGAAGCCAAGTCTATAACTAAAATGGATAGAAGTAAAATTCTAAACATATCCTCTATAGGGAGTGTAAGTTCATATATACTTCCAGATGTATTTTCATGCTTTATGAACACATATCCAGAATATAATATAAATTTTTACAATTATCATTCTTATGAAGCATATGATTACATTTCAAAGGGAGAAGTAGATATAGCACTTATTTCTGATGATATGTTTTTTAATAATATAGAGACAATACCAATATTTAAAGAAGCTATGTTACTAGTAACAAGTTATGGTTCAAAATATAAAAGTGAGTTACATCCTTCTATCTTAGATGTTGCTGATGAGATAAGGCTTCCGTGGAATCCTGAATATGATTTATGGCACAATTTTTGGTTTCGTTCAACTCTTCAACCTAAAGTATTTCTAGACCAGATGTCACTTTTGGAGTACTTTATGAGGCAAGAAAATGTGTGGGCTATTGTGCCAGTGTCAGTAGCATACCATCTTAAAGAAATATCAAATATCGAAATACATTATATAAAAGATGCACCTCCAGATAGATTTATTTATTACTTAATTAAGGAATCTAGTAAGAAAGAAATAATAAATAATTTTTTAGATTTACTAAATGAAAAATTATTGAAAATTAAAGGGTTAGAGTCTTTAATTAAAAAGTAAAAGTTATAATAAAATCTTGAACTAAGAATTTATTATGAGGTTAAGACATTATTTTGGAAACAATTATTATTAGGATTGGAAAACATAGAAGGAAATTATTAAGTATACTATAGTAAATATAAAGTATATATAAAAATAAATTTGTTTACAAAAGAGCAAGATTCATTAAATATGACTAAGTGATGATTGATATAATGTTGCGTGGATAAAAGGAGGAGAGCTGCAATGTCTTATAAAGTAATTAATGTCATAACAGCTATTGACTATATAGAGGAGCATTTATCAGATAAGCTGGATTTAGATATAGTTGCTAATGCTGTTCATTATTCAAAATATCACTTACATAGAATTTTCACATCTTCTGTTGGCTTGACGATGCATGATTATATAAAGCGAAGAAAATTAACAGAAGCAGCAAAACTATTGGTATTTTCAAAGAAACCAATAATTGAAATTGCATTGATAGCTGGATATGAAAGTCAACAGGCATTCACTTCTATATTTAAAGCTATGTACAAAAAATCTCCAAATAAATATCGAAAAGAACAAGAATTTTATCCTTTGCAGCTAAGATTTGTTTTGAAAAAAGACGATTTATTTTCAAAAAACGTGTTAGAGTTGGAAAAAGAAATTAAACTTGCAAATATGTCTGATATACCATTGTGGATGAATTTAGTGCGATTAGTCATAGATGGATTTCCAAATTTGCAAGAGGAAGAATATATTTCTCAATTGGAACAGTATATTTTAGAAGAAAGAGCCTTGATATTAAAGCTTAATAATATTGCTATTGCAAATATGATATTTAATAGAGAAACTAGAAGTATTGATTTTTTTGGTATACATCCACAATATCGTAATTCAGATATTGCACAAGTGTTTTTGAAGAAAGTTATTGAAGATTTCTTAATAGATACAGATATCTCAATTACTACCTTTCGAGAGGGTGACAAAGCCGATACAGGGCATAGAGATATGATAAAGAAGTTGGGATTTGCAGAAGCAGAGTTGCTTGTGGAATTTGGATATCCTACTCAAAAATTTGTCATGACTTCTGTAGATAAAAAGAACAATAAATAGCAATAATGATTAAAAACTCCAAAATATAATTAAGTATAATGATTCAATATAAGTACTTAATTAACAAGGAGGATTTAAATGTCTAAAAATAAACAGGTAGTAAATTTTGATTCTATTGTATTTGATTGTGAACATAACATATATGAACATGATACAGAGCTATTAACTTCTTTTCCAGATGAGATTGTACATCTAATAGATATAAACAATAAGATAGAAGATGCTTTTAATAAAGCTGAAAATCTTGTTGGAAAACTTGAGAGAGATTATATGGAAGCCAAAATCTATATGGTAAAAAATCGGGGCGAAATAGACCCACATGAAATGTTTCAAAATGAACAATCACTAAAACAAATAGATAACTATGGAGCTTTTATGGTGAAAGTTCGAGATAAGATTGATAAAACTAAAGATTCTCCATACTTTGCTAGAATAGATTTTAGATTGAAAGATGTGGATGATGAATATAAGTACTACATAGGTAGATTTGCATTTGATTATGAAGATGAACTGTTAATACTTGATTGGCGTTCTCCAATTGCTAGTATGTTTTATGATTATGAAATAGGAGTAGCAGGATATGATGCGCCAATAGGATGGGTAGATGGAGAAATAACAAGAAAGCGACAATTTAAAATCAAAAATGGGAAATTGGAATACGCATTAGAAAGTTCTATCAATATACAAGATGATATTCTTCAAAAAGAACTTAGTCATACTTCAGACGAAAAAATGAAGTCAATTATTTCAACAATACAAAAAGAACAAAATCAAATTATCAGAAATGATAAAGCTGATACATTGATTATTCAAGGGGTAGCTGGTTCTGGTAAAACATCTATAGCATTACATAGAATTGCTTTTCTTCTTTATAGATTTAAAGATAAAATATCAGCAAATAATGTAATTATCCTATCACCTAATAAAGTTTTTGGAGACTATATTTCCAATGTTCTACCAGAACTTGGAGAAGAACCATTATGTGAATTAAGCTTTGAAAATATAGCAGAAGTACAATTAGAGAGAATAATTAACTTTGAAAGTGAGAGAAACCCATTAGAAACAAATGATGCTAAATGGAGTGAAAGAGTGCGTTTTAAATCTACACTTGATTTTGTAAAACTTATGGATAGTTATATAAAACAAATGCCTAATAAGATTTTTATTCCAGAAGATTATATTTTTGGAGACTTCATAGCTAAAAGTGATTGGATACAGAGTAGATTTGATGCATATAATAAATATCCAGTTAAGAGAAGACTTGAAAAGGTAGCTGAAGATATTCGTTATAGATTCGAAACAGATAATATTATGGAAGAAGATTTACCAAGAGTAAAAAGCATACTTAAGAACTTAAATGGAATGTTGAAAATAAAAAATACCCTTTTGCTGTATAAGGATTTCTTTAAGCAAATGAATATATCAAACATGTTTGTGATGCCAGAAAAGAAAACACTTGAATGGTCAGATGTATATCCATTTATATATATCCATGCTGCATATGAAGGATTACAAGAAGATAAGGTTATAAGACATATTGTTATTGACGAAATGCAGGATTATACACCTATTCAATATGCTGTAATAAACTTGCTTTTTAAGTGTAAAAAGACTATTCTTGGAGATTTTGGACAATTAGTTAATCCCAATCATACTCACACACTAGATGATATGAAACAACTATATGATGATGGGGAACTAGTTATGTTGAACAAGAGTTACCGTTCTACTTTTGAGATTATTAATTTCACAAAAAAGATTCAAGACATATCTTCATTAGAGCCTATTGAGCGACATGGCGAAGAACCAGCTTTATTAAAATGTAATAACGAACAAGATGAGATAAATAAGATAAAAATAGAAATTGAAGAATTTAAAAAGAGTGATAATGCTACTCTTGGTATTATATTAAAGACAGATAATGACGCTAAAGCTATATATGATGTGTTAAGAGAAGAATATAGTGTTCACTTAATATCTTCTGAAAGTTCTAGCTTTACAAAAGGAGTCTCCATAACTTCTATTAAAATGTCAAAAGGTCTAGAGTTTGATGAAGTTATTGTACCTTCAGTAAATAATAAAACATATTATAGTGATTATGACCGCAGTTTGTTGTATATTGCTTGTACACGAGCTATGCACAAACTTAAGTTAACATATGTTGGTACATTAACTCAACTTATAAGCATGTAGATTATATTTTATATGCATTTATTATCATAAATGAGAATTGGGGCAAAGATTCATCAATAAATCAATAAAAAATAATACTTATAAACAAATAAAAAATAAAAGCTATAAATTACATTTGAAATTTAATAAAATTTTATGATTTATAGCTTTTATAATGTTAATTTCTTTTAAAATAAAGTTAAACTTTAAATTTATGAACTAAAACAAAGTAGTAATATATATGTAATAGTTCTTAATCTCTTAATAGTAGTATTATATTATCTATACCTTTATTGATTTTCTAAGGAAATCTGATGTTATAGTGCAACCTCTTTCAAACATTTCTAGTGGTGTACCTTCAAATACGACCTGACCACCATTTTTGCCACCATCAGGACCAATATCAATCACCCAATCAGCTTGTTTCAATACATCCAAATTATGTTCAATTATAATTATAGTATTACCTTTATCGACTATATGCTCAAAAATCAACATAAGTTTTTCAATATCAGAACCATGAAGCCCTGTAGTCGGTTCATCTAAAATATAGATAGTACCTTTTTTGTTGAGGTTTTTAGCTAACTTAATTCGTTGACGTTCTCCTCCAGATAGTGTGCTAAGCGGTTGACCTAAGGTCATATAAGATAAGCCAACATCTTTCATGGTTTGTAAGATTTTACAAAGCTTCTTTTCTGTAAAAAATTCAAGAGCTTCATCGACTGTCATGGATAGTACATCAACTATATGTTTGCCTTTATATAATTTTGCCAAAACTTCTTTACTATATCTAGTACCTTTGCAAGCTTCACATGTATTAATAATAGGGTCCATGAATACAAGTTCTGTAACAAGTACTCCTTTACCATCGCAAACAGGACAAGCCCCCTTTGAATTAAAGCTGAATAAACCTTCTTCAACATTATTTTCTTTAGCAAATACTTTTCTTATCTCATCAAAGAAACCAAGAAATGTAGCAGGCATAGAACGGTTTGTAGCTGTAATACGGCTTTGGTCGATTTTAATAACATCTTTTTCGTACTTTTGCGCAAAAACATGAGAGATTAAAGTACTCTTGCCAGAACCTGCTACTCCAGTAACAACAGTCATAATTCCCACTGGTAAATCTACATCAACATGTTTTAGATTATTTATACAAGCATCTCTAATTGGAAGGGTACCTTTTGGCTGACGAGAATTAGTTTTTATAGGTAATGATAGATTCATTGCATTTGAAGTAAGAGTATTTGCTAAAAGTAATTTGTCATAAGAACCTTGGAATACAACATGTCCACCATGCATACCAGCACTCGGTCCAATATCTATAACTTCATCTGCTATGGAGATAACATCTTTATCATGCTCTACCACAAGGACAGTGTTTCCTCTATCTCTAAGTTTTTTTAATAACTGATTCATACGATGTACATCTCGTGAGTGCATACCAGTGCTAGGTTCATCGAAAATATAAGTCATACCTGTGAGGCTACTTCCCATATAGCGTACAAGTTTTAATCTTTGAGCTTCTCCTCCAGATAGAGATGATGATTCTCTATTTAGATGTAGGTAAGGAAGTCCAATATCAATCATTCTTTTTAAACCATCAGCAAGAGTCTTTATTACAGTTTCAACTCTTTTATCTTTTATTTGTAACAATAAATCATAAAGGTCAGTAAGTTCCATATCACACATATCTGCAATCGAATATCCTAAGATAGTGCAGTTAAGAGTTTCTTTATTTAATTTTTTTCCGTGGCATATAGGACATTCTTTATCTGTTATAAGTCTTTCTGATTTTTCTTTTGTGTGTTTACTCATATTGCTAATATCTCGATTCAGATATGTTTGATTATACTTGTTAAAAATACCTTCTATTTTTGGATTTTCCTGTTTGCCATCTTTATTTTTTGAGCCATAAAGCAATAAATTATATTCTTCTAAAGAATAATCCTTTATAGGTTTATCTAAGTCAAAAAGTCCAGACTCTGCATACTGCTTCCAGTACCATGAATTAGGTTTAAATAAAGAGTCATTTATACATCCTGTATTCCATGAATTTTCAGGATTTATAATAGATTCAATATTGATTACTTTAACTCTACCAATCCCAGCACAATTTTTACACATACCATTTGGGTCATTAAAAGAAAAATGTGAAGTTGTTCCTATGTAAGGTTCTCCAATTCTAGAAAATAATAATCTTAGTGATGAATACAAATCACTTATAGTACCAACTGTGGAACGTGCATTACCACCAAGAGGAGTTTGGTCTACGATTACAGAAGCAGTTAAATTATCAATCAGCTCTACCTGAGGTTTTCTATACTTAGGTAGTCTATTTCTGATAAATGAAGAATATGTTTCATTCATCTGTCTTTGTGATTCTGCTGCGATTGTATCAAATACGATACTGGATTTTCCAGAGCCAGAAACACCAGTAAAAACAACAATTTTATTTTTAGGAATTTTAAATGATATATTTTTTAGGTTATTTTGTGTAAGTCCTTTTATTATAATATTTGACATGAATGTTAAATCCTTTCTGAGTACATTTTAGTAAAGCAATTATATTATGTAACCATATTATAATAAAATTAAAAGCTACTTTCTTGATATATTCTGCTATGTTATAGGACGTATTTCTAAGTTTAATCAGTCTCACACAATCTGAATAAATGCTAGTTGATAATAGATAAAAAAGTACATAATAGATACTCGTAATTTGATAAATATAAAGATAATTATACAATTAAAACGACTTGACATTTAAAACTTACTATTGTAATATTTAAATATTACAATAGTAAGTTTTAAATAAAGAACAAATAATTACCTCACTAACTGAAAGGAGGACATAATGATACTAATAGTTATATTAAGTATCTTCATCATAGCTTCAATCAATATAATTATATTAGGTAAAGAAAATATAAGAGACATAGTTATACCTTTAATTCTATTTATTGTAAGTGATTTTTTATTTTTGTGTGGAAATATCATATATAGGGGAGGAGTAATTCTACTATTTATAGGCTTATTTGCAATACCATTGATGTTAATTGCATTTATATGGATTTTAGTACATATGATTAAGCTTTACTATAAAAAAGATTTAAATAAAAGAAAAATGATTGGATGTATATTTGGTATCTTTATAAGTATAGGCACTATATTTATTCCTAGTCCAAGTGAAAGTTTTAGATTTAAACTTTACGAAGAAGATTATAGTGTAGTAGCTAAAGCTATTTTGAAAGTTTATGATGAAAAAAAGTTAAGCTCTGAATGTACCTTTTATATTAAATCTGATAAAAACGAATTGGAGAAGATATTTTCTAAAGAAGTAATAAAAAAAATGAAAAAATTAAACAGAAATTTAGATGTAGTTAAAATTTCTGGAGATAGAAATTTAGTCTATTTTTTATTTGGAGCTGAATTACAGTCTATTGATGGTATTGTAATTTTTAAAGACCTAAAAGATGTTAAACCAAAGTTAGATTTTATAAACAGAAGTATCCAAGCTCCTAGATTGGAGTATATTACAAATAATGTCTATTATTTTAAAGGTGGATTATAAGCTTATGTAGAGGAGATGATATAAAGTATGAAAAGAAAAAATGATTTTATTTGGATAGTTATTCTCCTAATTGTCATAGCTATGGGAGTATATTATGTAGGAAAAAAGCATAACGATACAAAACAAAAGTATGATAAGAATTATATAAACTCTGAATTAAATAACTCTAAAACTGAAAACAAGGATAAAAACAAAAAAGAAAAAATTAATATAGTTGATTATAGTGATTGTTTTAAAAATATTAGTGGAGGAGCTGTTTTTTATAATACTAAAAATAAAGAATATAATATATATAACAAAGAATTAATCGAAACAAGAAGGTCACCATGTTCTACTTTTAAAATAGTTTCAACTCTAATTGGTCTAGAAAAAGGAGTAATAAACTCGAAAGAATCAGTTATGGGATATGATGGAACAATTTATAAAAATAAAACTTGGAATAGAAATCTTAATTTGGAAGAGGCATTTAAGCAATCTTGTGTTTGGTACTATAAAAAATTATTAAATAAAGTTGACTCTAATTCTGTTCAAAAAATTCTAGATGATTTAAAATATGGAAACTGCGATATTAGTGAATGGGAAGGCGATTTAAAAAATGGAATGGGACATTTAAATGGATTTTGGTTAGAATCTTCATTACAAATATCTCCAAAAGAGCAAGCAGAAACAGTAGCAAAGATATTTGAAGGAGATACAAGCTTTAAAAAAGAGCATATTAATATTTTAAAAGATATTATGAAAATAGATGTAAATGACAAAAACATAAATTTGTATGGAAAAACTGGAACAGGATATGATGGAAAAAATCAACATGTAGATGCTTGGTTTGTTGGTATGGTAGAGATTAAAGATGATACTTATTATTTTGCTATTAAATCAGATGATTCCAATAAAGAAGTTACAGGTCCAAAGGTAAAAGAGATTGCAGTTAATATAATTAAGAAATACTATAATATCACAAAATAAGCTTAATTTTATTTGCATGTATAAGCTATTTAGTCATTAAATAATTTTACTAAGTTAAGTATAGATTATGTCTAAATCTTATAGTACATAAAATATTTGTTATTGAGTAATAAAATAAATCATAATACATATTAAAATAAATGTTAATAGCTCTTAGAGACTATGCAATATATTAAAAGTATAAATAAAATATGTTGCATAGTTTTTATTTTACATTATAATCTTAAATAATATATAAAAATATATAAAGGCAATTAAAGAATAAAATAATATTTTAAGGAGCTGAAGGTTATGGATAGACTACTATATATCAGACCTGTATATGATGAAGATGTCAAATTGATAGAAAACTGGATTAACCAAGAATATATACTTAAATGGTTTAAAAGTTCTGAAGAATGGATAAAAGAAATTAAAGCTAGATTTGGGGAATTTAGTTTTATAAAACATTTTATTGTTATGTATGATAATATGCCAATTGGGTTTTGCCAATATTATGACTGTCTTAGTGCAAATGAAATCTTTCACCCTGAAATACTAATTATAGGTACGTTTAGTATAGATTATTTAATTGGAGAGGAAGAGTATTTAAGGAAAGGTATTGGAAAAGCAATCATTAAATTGCTTATACATAAAATATTTAATGAAACAGAAGCTGAAAGAATAGTAGTTAAACCAGAAAAAGAAAATCTTGCTTCTTGTAACTCTTTAAGAACGAATAATTTTGAATACGATGAAGAAAATGATTTATATCACTTAAGTAAGAGTGATTTTTTGAGTAAAAGTGACTTAGACTAATTAAAAATAATTAAAATATAAATGTGTTTATAAAATATAATTTGCCTAATTAAAGCAGGTATTTTAATAGTTGTTTATATTTAGATTTGTGTCACTATAATGTCATTTTAGGTTGATAAAATTTAACCATAAAGGAGATGATTGTATATGGAAATACTAAAATGTGAAAATCTCACAAAAATATATGGTTCAAATCAAACTAGGGTGACAGCCTTAAATAATGTGAATTTATCAGTTCAAAAAGGGGATTTTGTATCCATTGTAGGAGCATCTGGTTCTGGTAAATCAACATTATTACACATGCTTGGAGGAGTAGACAGACCAACATCTGGGAAAATTTATATTGAAGATACAGAAATAGCAAGTTTAAAAGAAGAAGCTCTAGCAGTTTTTCGACGTAGAAAAGTGGGTCTTATCTATCAATTTTATAATCTTATACCAACTCTTGATGTCAGAAAAAATATATTATTACCGATGTTACTTGATAAAAGAAAAGTGGATGAAGAGAGATTTTCTGAAATTGTATCAATACTAGGATTATCTGATAGATTAAATCATCTTCCAAGTCAACTTTCAGGTGGACAACAACAAAGAGTATCTATAGCTAGAAGTTTAATCTATAGACCAGCTATTTTATTAGCAGATGAGCCAACAGGTAATCTTGATAGAAAAAATTCAGAAGAAATTGTAGACTTACTGAATATATCAAATAAACGATTTAATCAGACAATACTTCTTATTACTCATGATGAGAAAATAGCACTAGAAGCAAATCGTATTGTAACTATGGAAGATGGTGTGATTGTCTCTGAAAAGGTGGTGAAGAAATGAATATTCTTCAAGAATACACCTTAGACTTTGTACGTCGCAATAAACGCAGTAGTATAGCCATAATGTTAGCCATATTACTTACTACAACAATGATGTCTTCTTTATGTGGGCTATTGTATACGATGTGGAGTGATTTCGTAAGACTTTCAATAGAGAAAGAAGGTAACTGGCATGGTGAATTATTTGATACTACCTATGGAAGTGACCTATCATTAATTGAAAATTTTTCTTCTGTTGATGATGTAATGGTGAAAGGACAATGGTATGTAGGGAAAATTAGTAATGACAAAAGAGATTATATAATTTATAGAAATGCTACATCAGAATACTGGAACTCCATGCCAGAAAAAGACACTATACTAGAAGGTCGTCAACCAAAGAATGCTAATGAAATTGCACTTTCAAAACAGTACTTTGAAAGTAATCCAAGTACAAAGATTGGTGATAAGATTACTATTCCAATAGGTTATAGAACTTTAAATGGAAATTCTCTTGAACCTGTAGCTCCAAAATCAAAAAGTGAGAGTTTTAAAAAAACTTCAGAAATAACATTAACAATAGTAGGAAAAATGGATGTTACAACATCATCAGTTGTACCTGCATACACAGCTTTAGGATATTTGGATAAAAAAAGTATAAAACCCAATGATAATATAACTGTGTACTTACGATTTAAAAATATACGAGATACATATAAAGAACTCCCAAAGCTTGCTAAGTCATTGGGGTGGAAAACTAACGAATATGGAAAATATAATCTTAAATACAATAGTAATTATCTTTTAAAGATGTTAGTATTTCCTCCAGAACAGAAAGCATCTATGAATAGTATAGAAAAATTTGCAACTCCAATTATGTACTTTACAATAGCAATTTTTACAGTAGCAGTATTTGTAATGGTGATTTACAATGCATTTTCATTATCAGCAAATGCTAGACTTACTCAATTAGGGATATTATCTAGCATTGGTGCATCACCAAAACAAATTAGGAAATCTGTGCTATTTGAAGGCTTTTTATTAACTATTATACCTCTGCCAATTGGTTTATTTTTAGGCTGGTTATTGTGTGATAGACTTATAATTTATATTAATTCAATCAATTCTTCTACAGGTACTCAAAGTGTGGTATATACTTATGGTATTCCTGCTTTTTTACCAGCAGTTTTACTTACAATAATAACAGTCTGGATTTCTGCACTTATACCAGCACGAAAAGTATCAAAGATATCTCCTATAGAAGCAATACGACAAGGAGATAGTATTAAGATAAAAAAATCACATAAATATTCACTAGGAAAGATATTTGGTATAGAAGGAGAACTTGCAATGAATGCACTTCATGCACGTAAAAAATCCTATCGTACTGCAACAATATCTTTAACACTATCTTTTCTATTGCTTACAGGTTTTTTGCATATAATCGCAAACCAAGAAGGAGCAGAAGCTGTCTATGGAAGTGACGCTTATGAAAAACAAAGGGATATATCAATCCATTTAGCAAATGGAGAATCTGTAGAGCCTGCTTTTATTGAAAAACTAAGTAAGACAGAAGGTGTAAAGAGTTCATTATGTTATCTTAAAATGTCTGCTGCTACTTGGTTAACTGAAAAAGATGCCTCGAAAGAACTTGCAGAAAATGGTGGATTTAAAGGTGTAGTTTCATCTAAAAAATACTCTCCTATAGAACGTAATGGTAAATTTCGTATATACTCAGCTATAATTGGACTTGATGATAAGAGTTTTACAGAATATTGCAGACAAATTTCTGTGGACCCGAAGATATTCTACAATACAGAAAACCTAACTTCAATTGTATATAATAAAGAGGAAGATATTAATCGTAGTACACGAAGAGATAAAGTATATATAGATTATTTAAATCTTTCAATAGGAGACAATCTTAAATTAAATGAAAGAATATCTGATGAAGGTAAAGGCGATTATACTTTTAATATGAAAGTGGGAGCTATTACAAATAAGCTTCCTCAAATAATAAATACTAATTCAAGATATACATTAATTCAAATAGTACCAATGTCTATAGTGCAGGAAATATCTAAAAATTATAATGAAGAAGGTAGACTACGTTCAAATAATATGATGGGATTATTTAAAGTAGATAATCGTGAAGATATCCCAAAAGTAAAAGAAAAATTAGAGTCTATTTATAATAAAGCTTACGGGTCTGGAGATTATAGTATTGAGGATGTTGTAGAAAATGAAGAAAAAGATGCTAGTGGAAGAAAGACTATGAATTTAATAGTGAGCTTCATTACAGGATTGTTGGCTATGATTGGATTATCTAATGTATTGGCCACAGTGTCAGGGAATCTTAGAAGCAGAAGACAAGAGTTTGCCATGTTACGTTCTGTTGGATTATCACCAGATGGTATAAAAAAGATGCTTGCTTTAGAAGGATTATTTTTAGGAATTACACCATTATTACTCAGTATTCCTGTACAAATAGCAATAGTGTATATTTTTCTACGTATAAATGAAATACACTTTATAGAGTATTTACCATTTGCACCTTTATCTACAATAATAGGTTTTACTGTATTGATACTTTTTATTGTAATATCATCATATATGATAGGATATAAGCAATTAAAGAATGAAAATATAGTAGAATCTATAAAAAATGAAACAATATAAATAAAAGTTATCTGAATTAATTTAAGAATAACACCTTAAGACTATTGATAAGTATAGGTATGGTTCTATTATTTATTTAATAAAATCTGATTTATTTAATAAAGTATGAAATATAAATAGAAATATATTGTTTAAATAATAGATAGGATATAAATATGACTGGATTATAGGATTTTACCTATAATCCAGTCTTTTATGTGTAAAATTTAATTATGAACCTTGCACCACCATTATGACAATTTTCTGCATGCAGAGTTCCATTTTGACGTTCTATAATAGACCTTGATAGAGCAAGTCCTATACCAATACTATCCTTATTAGCATTTTTACCACGATAAAATCTATTAAAAATATATGGGAGTTCTTCCTGAGAAAATCCATTACCATTATCCTCTATAATAATTTCAGTATATAGAGGATTTTTGTTGTAGTAAGCAATAATATGTCCACCATTTTCTATATGTTCACTACAATTTTTGAAAATATTCAAAAGAGCTTCTAAAGTCCAATTAATATCAACTTCAAATTCTACTGAATCGCAACTTTCTATAGAAAGTGTTTGATGTTTTTCTTTTAAAGAATCTTCTATAGGCTCAACTGCATAAGTGAGTAGAGAATGTACATCTATAAGTTTTCTTTCAAATATTAAAGTACTTGCATCCAATTTTGATAATATAAGTAAAGATGAAACTAATCTCTCAAGTCTTGAGATTTGATTTGTAAGTCTATGAATATAATCTATTTCCTCATCAGAGCAACTTTCTGAAAGTAGTTGTGCCATAAGTGACATAGAAGTAATTGGAGTCTTAAGCTGATGTGCAATATCTGCAAGATTATCAGAAAGGGTCTGCCTTTCTTTTAAAGCAAATTCCTTTGAACAACGAAGCTCTCCTACTGTTTTGTATATCTCATCTTCAAGGTGAGAAAATTCATCTTCACATCGTAAAAGCACAGACTCTTTTCCTGAGTTTACTTTTTCTAAGTATCTAGTAAGATTGTTTATTCTATTCATTTTTTGTATATTTTGTTTATGTTTAAGTATATATACAACTAGAGCTATTGTTGAAATTATAATAAAAGAAACCACGAAAAAGTAAAAAAAGTTTTTACTCCAAAATGTACCTTTAGAGTATCCATGCTTTAATAAAATCTCATTTCCAATGTTAAGGTTATTATCACCTGAATCTTTTAGAGATTTTAGTATATGTTCTGTAGACTTAGGATTGAACTGATATGATGCACCAATAGCTTTAGATATCATTTTATATTCATCAAAAGAAGTTATAGTTGTTAGAATTACACTTAACAAAACAGTTATAGCGAAACAGAATAATATAAACACAGCTGTATTATTGATGTCTCTTGGAGTTTTCACTAATTATCCTCCATTCTATATCCTATGCCTCTCAATGTTTTTATACAAGGTGGATTTTTTAATTTTTCCCTAAGACGTTTTATTGTAACAGTAAGGGTATTGTCATTGACAAAGTTGCCATCTACGTCCCATAGCATTTCTAATAACTTTGTGCGAGTCATAGCTTTATTCTTATTTTCCATCAAGCTTAAAAGGAGCTTATATTCTCCTGCTGTCAAAAGTACTTCAACATTATCTAAATATACTTTGACTTCAACTTTATTCAATTTTATATTTTTGCATGTAATAGTATTGTTAATATCAGGATGAGTTCTTCTAAGAACTGCATTAATTCTAGATTGGAGTACTGAAAGTAAAAATGGCTTAACCACATAGTCATCTGCACCCATATCTAATCCATGTATAATGTCTTTTTCATCATCACGAACAGTCAAAAATATTACTGGAGTATCTTCTATACTTTTAACATATTGACAAAATTCATATCCAATACCATCAGGTAAATTTAAGTCAAGTAGAACCAAATCAATAGTTTTATCAAAGTTTTTCTTCGCTTCAGCAATAGTATTATAACAACACACTGTGTGATTTTTCTTTTCAAGAGAAGTTTTTATCCCAAATGTAATTGTATCATCATCTTCCAGAAGTAGTATTTTAGCCATTTACTTTTAATCCTTTCATCAGTTTAAATTTTTAATTTTAGATTTAATATTTTTTCATATTAAAGATAGGAAAAGTATCATTTAAGTAATATAAAGTTTAATTTATAAACTTCTAAACTTTAAGTGAATTTATCAAAAGAGAAAGTGTTGTTTCAATAAATTTCTCTTCATCTATATTAAAATTATCTAGGTACGATTTTCCTGTTAAAGATAATAAATTAAAAAATCCTGTGAGGGTAAATATTGATGAATACATAAGAGTAGGTATTTCAATATCATATCTAATACTTCCATCATTTTTTCCAACTTCAAACATTGCTTGGATTTCGTCAAACATAAATTTGTTAAAAGAAAAAAACTTATTCTTAAATGGTATCTCTGTATCTGAGTTTCTCGATTGTACAGCACCAATCATCCCCATAAGAGATAGAAGTGAGGGATTAGTACAATAAAATTTATAAAATGCAAAGTATGAAAATTTTATTTTTTCAAATCCTGTTTTACCCTTTACATTTTCTATTTCAATACTATTCCAAAGTCTCTCATATCCTCTTAAAACGACAGCAAAAAATAAATCCTCTTTACATGAGAAATATTTATATATAGTACGTTTAGTATATTCAACTTCTTTTGCCAATTCATTCATAGTTGTATTATCAAAGCCATTAAGGCAAAATAATATTTCTGCCTTATCAATAATCTCGTTTTCTTTTTGTAATTTTTCTTTATCTCTTCTTGATAATTCTGACATATAAATTATTCCTTTCTATTGATAATAATGTATACCGGTGGTATACTTGTGTAATTATGATATATTTATATACTGATGGTATACTTTTATGAAAATAAAATTGATATTAAGTCTTATAGATATTTATAACTTCACTAATTAATTATATAGGCAAAAGACTAAATAGGGGTAATTTATTTATGAAAATAACAGAAAATGTATTAATGTTAGATAGTACTCGTGGTTCAAATTGTTTTATTGTGTTTGATAAAGAGCTTACTCTTATAGACACAGGACTTCCTTTTATGGGGAAGAGCATAATTAAAGAATTAAAAACACTTGGAATTAAACTTACAGATATTAAACATATTTTACTAACACATCATGATGTTGACCATATATCTAATGTTAAGTTGCTAAAAGAACAGACAAGAGCGAAAGTGTGGGCTCATATAGAAGATATACCTTTTATTATAGGAGAGAAGGATAGACCTGGATTCAAAAAGTTTATAGGAAAGACAATTTCGAGAAGAATTATTAAGGATATTGAACCTTATGAAGAAAATATGAAGATTGGAAATATACAAATTATCCATACTCCAGGTCATACTCCAGGGCATGTGTGTATGGTTTTTGAAGATGTATTATTTGCAGGAGATTTAGTTAAAAATAAGAATGGGAATATAATTCCTTATCCTAATCTTTGGAATTGGGATTCTGAAAAGATGATGAAATCTATAAAAGAATTAAATAATTTTAAATATGAATGGATATGTATGTCTCATGGACTTCCTTGCATTAAGTAACAAAAATAACAATCTATAATAGGTATATCCTATATTATCTATTGACTATATCCAATATTGGTGATAATATAATATCCAAGATTGAGTATAGGTGGTGAATTTTATGATACGCACTTTAATTTTATATTATCTAAATATTAAACCAACACATGGGTATGAAATTCAGAAGTTTCTACAGGTGTCTGGTGCAGATAGATGGACTAAAATACAGTCTGGGTCAATATACTATGCGTTGACAAAACTAGAAAAAGATGGAGCAGTTAGGGTTTTAAGAGAAGAAAAAACTGGTGCTAGAATTCGTAAAATCTATGAGATTACCCAAAGTGGCAAATTAGAGTTAAAGGAAGAAATACAAAAAGAACTTCAAACGCCAATAGTACCAACAGGTTCAAATAAATTCCTATTACATAATATTTTGGATGTCTTACCTAAGGATATTTTACAAAAGAATCTTGAAAAGCATATAAAATATTTGATAGAACAGAAGAAGTATTGGGAAGATTGGAAAGAGATTAAAAAAATTGATAAAAAGAGTCTTGCAACAGAAAAGATTGCATTTGATATGACAATAGATAATCTAAATTATCAAATTCTATGGCATGAAGAAATATTAAATAATCTTGATAAGTATATATCTGTCGGTTGTGAGACGCAAAATATAATTAAATCTATAGATTTTTCAAATATAGAAGATGATTTTTTATTTACATCTGAGACAACAAATGAATTACTAGAAGTCCAGAGACTTAGAGATGAAATAATTGATAACCCAGATAAAGCTATAGAGAACATAGATAAAATAATATTAAAATTAAAAAATAAGCATTAAATTTTATTATAATAGCACGAGTAAAATACTCGTGTTTTAAAAAAATAATATATACAATGTTGGATATATAATATTGGTTAAACACTTGGGAGGTTTATAAATGAGTAATGTATTATTGGAGATTGAAAATCTATCTAAGAAGTATAAGGACAAGGAAGTTATATCAGGAGAAAGCTTCAAGGTATTCGAAGGAGATATTTTAGGTTTTATTGGACCAAATGGAGCAGGAAAAAGCACATCTATAAATATGTTTACAACGATTGTATCACCTGATGCTGGAAACATATATTATGAAGGAAAAAATATATATAATCAAAAAAATGATTTTAAGCGTTCACTTGGTGTCGTACCACAGGAATTAGCTATATATGAAGATTTAAGTGCATATGATAATGTTAAATTTTTTTGTTCATTATATGGATTTAGAGGTAGAGAACTTAAAAATAGAACTAAAGAAGCTTTAGAGTTTGTTGGACTTTGGGAGAGACATAAGGAGTTTCCTTCAAAATTTTCAGGAGGGATGAAACGTAGGCTCAACATAGCCTGTGCAATTTCACATAGCCCTAAAATCCTTATTATGGATGAGCCAACAGTAGGTATTGACCCTCAATCAAGAAATAAAATTATGGAGGCAATTAAAGATATTAATGCTAATGGTACAACAGTTATATATACTAGTCACTATATGGAAGAAATTGAAATCTTATGCAATAGAATTGTTTTAATAGACAAAGGAGTGATTATAGAAGATTTAGATAAAAACTTATATAAAAGCAAATATTTTAAATTTGGTTGTAAGACATTAGAAGATATTTTTTTACATATTACAGGTACAGACTTAAGAGATTTGGAGGAATAAATAGATGAGATATTTTTTACCATTGTTCAAATTAGGAGTGAAACGAAGAAGTAAAGATTTTTTTATTTTATCTTATAATATTGTTTTTCCAGTAATCATCATCATACTATTAGGATATTTAACATCAAAATCTTACGGAGAGGAATTTACATCATACAATTATTATACCATTGTTACAATACCATTTTGTATTTTTATGGGAATCATTAGTGTTTCATATGCAGCACAGGATGAAAAAGTTTCAAATACATCATATCGTTATATGATTTCTCCTATTTCAGTAGCAAACTTAGTTCTTTCAAAACTCTTCTCTTGTACAATAATACTTTCACTATGCAATTTGATAACTTTATTTTTGTTAAGAGGTATTTTTCATATGAGTTTTGGTGGAAAATTTTTAGCTGTTATTTTTCTTTTGACATGTGAATCAATTGTAGTATCATCCATTGGATTGTTTTTGGGATTTGTTTGTAAAAATTTAGATATGTTACGTAATATCATTAATATACCAATAGTGATTTTTGGATTTTTAGGAGGAGTATTTTTTCCAGTTAGCTCATTAAATTCAACTATTTCATTAATAATAAATATATCACCATTAACATGGATTAATAGAGCTATAGTTGCTTGTATATATGATAATAACTTGCATCTCCTTTTTAATATATCATGCATATTTATATTCACAAGTATATTTATAACAATACTTACAATTAAATTTTTCAAAAAGGAGGTTTTTATATAGTGAATTTAATAAACATTTTTAATAATAATTTAAAAAGAAGTATGAATAAGAGATTAGTTTTCTTAGTTACAATCTTATTCCCTATAATTGTAGTAATACTTGGGATATTGGCAAATTACATAAGTAAACCATCTTTCAATATTGGTATCTTAAATGATTACAAAAACGAACAACTCCTAAGCGAATCTGAAAAAAGAATATATGATAATACAATAATAGCTTTAAAAAATACTCAAGGAATCAATGTAGATATTGCAGACCTTAAAACAGTTAAAACTGATATTATAACTGGGAAGTATTCAGCTGTTATACATTTTAATAAGAGTGATTTTAAGTTATATTCTGTAAAAGATAAAAATACGAATGATATATTAAAGTATTTAATAGAAAGATATAAAAAAGACCCAACTCCTATAGATATAAGTGAACTAGAAGAAAATACCTTAGGTATCTTACAAAGAATAATTGCATTTATCGTATTATTTCTGATGATAACATCCACTGTAACAGCATCAATGATTATCAAAGATAAAAACTCAGGTACATTTACAAGAGTACAATATTCTCCACAAAATATAAAAGGATATGTGTTAGGAAATATGTTATATAATTTTACAATAACATATTTTCAGTACTTAGTTTCAATATCTATAATTAAGTTATTTAAGGTTGATATTGGCATGGATTATATAGACTTGGTTTGTTTAGGAATTTTGGTATCAGCTTTAGCAACTTCTTTTGGAACATTTGTATCTTCTTTATTCAATAAAGAAATGTATGCAAATTTATTTTCTACATGTATAGCCCTTATAGTATCACTTATTGGTGGTTCATTTATTTCAATTGAGAAAATGCCAACAATGTTACAAAATATTAGCATTATAAGTCCAATACGATGGTTTATTAGTTTTGTGACTTATGTGGAAGAGAGAAAAGGAAGTTTTTTTAATATGGGTTATATTTTCATTTTAATAGCCATGACATTAGTTTTATCTTTATTAGCTATGAAGTTTACTCAAAGAAGCAAATGCTTGAGTCATAATAATTGACTAATATAAAACTTTGTATAATGCAAAAGAGCCAATAATCTCTAATTTTCAAAGGTTATTGGCTTTTATTATTGTATCTAATCATTTTAATGACATTCTAAATCCAAAATATAAATTTTTAGTATAACCATTCCTTAGTATCAAAGCACATTTTTTGTATGTCATCAATAAAGCAACTTACATGGTATCCATCAGTAGATGCATGATGAACTGTTATAGAAAGAGGGAGAAGTATTTTTTCATCTTTTTGATAGTATTTACCTGCTTCAATCGTAGGGAAAAAATAATTTTCAAGACCATGATTATGCACAGTAAAACTCTTAAAACTAATCCAGGGAATACAAGAAACAGTATAACAGTTTTTTGGTGGATTTGGTTTTGCTAGAAAACCATAATTTTTTCCATATTCTTTAATATCAGCTAAATAATTTTCATAGAATATCGAAAAATCTTTATCATATTCTGTCCATATTGATGAAAAAGTCTTATCATCATCATGAAAGATTGCATAGAATGGTGTTAATGTACTCCAATAACCAAGTTCATCTTTATCATATGCAATTTTTAATTCTTTATATTGATTTAAGCAAGTCGTTATTATGTATAAATATGCTGGGTAAAATTTAATATTTCTTTCTTTCGTTTCCTTAATTAAATTAGTAATGTCTATTTCTATAGTTAAATCAAATCCTACATTTGTCATTTTTGAAAAATAGTAAAAATGTGTATATCGTTCCCAGTTTTGTAAGTCAATTTTATGGAATTCTCGTTTACTCATATGAAATCACCATATCCTTTATAATACTTATTTGATTATCAATATCTTCATTTGTAATCTTTAAAACAGGAGAAGATGTTTTCATACTATCAAATAAAAACATTATGTGTATTGCAATTGTTTTAGAGTCGCATTTTTTAAATTCACATTTAGATTGTCCATAGTCGATTAAATTTGAAAGCATTGTGATAGCTGAATTATATCTTTTATTCATATAATCACGTTGGTCCTTTTCTACAAAAGCAAATTCATGTATTGCAAAATTCAAACCACAATATTTACTTTTTATATCATTTTTTTGTTGCTGTAAAAAATATTCTAGCATATGTTTAGCTGATATATTTTCCTTGATACCCTTATCTAATAAATTTTGAGAGTCGTCTTTATGAGTATTTAGTATATTAATAAAAATTTCTTTTGTTGAATTAAAGTGTCTATACAGTCCACCACGACTTAAATTACATGCTTCACAGATATCTTTCATTGTTACATTACTATATCCTTTATCAGCAAATAACCTTATTGATGTATCAATAATAAATTGTCTAGTTTGTTCTCCTTTTGTTGGCATATGCTTTAACCTCCTTATTAACGACATGAGTGTCACTTTAATTATGAGACACATGTGTCGTTTTGTCAAGCCGAATTTATTCTCTATAAAGTGAATGTACAATAAAATAATATTAATTTATAAAATGGTTGGACAATACAAGAAGCATGATTTATTTTTAAAGGGATATGAAGAGTAATTAAATAGTAATAATATTATTGACTTTTAAAACTTACGTGTGTAATATATAAGTTACTATCAATTATATATTTACCTATATATTTTTAGGATATACTTAAAAACATAACAAAAGTACAGAGTAGTTATGTTCATAAGATTCCTTTAAACATAAAACTTACATATGTAATATATAAAATAATAAGGGTGGTTTGTATGAGAAAAAATAAAAAAACAAGAAAAATGATAATTTTTGGTTTTCTAATTTGTTTACTTGTAGTTATTGTTGGTTTTTTAGCTAAATTCATATTAGAGGGACTCAATAAAAGCAAACCAGATGAAGTATTTAAGCAATATATGTCTTTTGCAAATGAAAGACAATATGAAAAAATGTATGACTTGTTAGATGAAAAGAGTAAATCAGAAATTAAAAAAGAAAAATTTATTTTAAGAAATAAAAAAATATATGAAGGAATTAATTCACGTAATATAAGTGTAAAGATTAATGAAGTTAAAAAAGAAAAATATAGTGACAAAATAATAAAATACGATTCGAAGATGGATACCTTAGCAGGAGAAATTTCATTTTCAAATGAAGTACCATTAACTAGAGATAAAGATGGAGATTATAGAATAAGATGGGAGTCAGATGTTATATTTCCAGAACTTGAAGAAGATAATACTATAAGAATATCAAAGCTTAAAGCCAAAAGAGGAAATATTTTAGACCGAAATGGAGTAATGATTGCAGGACAAGGCCTTGCATCAATGACAGGTCTAGTTCCTGAAAAAATGAGTGATAATACAGAAGACTTAAAAAAATTATCTACTTTACTAAATATACCAGTTGAACAAATTCAAAAGAAATTAAATGCATCTTGGGTAAAAGACAATTCAATGGTACCTATAAAAACTATCGAAAAAATAAAAGACAAAGCATTACAAGACTCACTTCTTAGTATACCAGGAGTTAAGATATCTAATACAGAAGTTAGACAGTATCCATTGGGTGAAAAAGCTGGGCATTTAACTGGATATGTTCAAAATGTAAATGCAGAGATATTAAAGGAAAAAGAAGGTAAGAGATATAATCCTAATAGTATAATTGGTAAGATTGGCTTAGAGAGTTTACTGGAAGACAGGATACGTGGTATTGATGGATGTGAGATTATTATAGCTGATAGATATGGAGATAAGAAAAAAACTCTAGTAACTGAGCCTAAAATAGATGGAGAAGATGTAAAATTAACTATAGATTCAAAACTACAAAGTAAATTATATGAACAAATGAAAAATGATAAAGGATGTGCAGTAGTTATGAATCCTAAAACAGGAGAAATCTTATCCCTTGTAAGTAGCCCATCATACAATCCAAATGAATTTATACTAGGGATGTCAGAAGATAGATGGAAGGAAGTCAATGAAAATGAAAACAAACCAATGTACAATAGATTTAAAGCACGATTATGTCCTGGGTCTTCTTTTAAACCAATCACTGCTGGTATTGGTTTAACGACAGGAAAGCTTAATTCAAATGAAAACTTTGGACACAGTGGTCTTAGTTGGCAAAAAGATTCTAGTTGGGGGAGCTATAAGGTAACTACATTAAAAGATTATGGTAACACTGTAAACATGAAGAATGCATTAATTTATTCTGACAATATTTATTTTGCTAAAGCAGCATTAAAAATAGGTGAAGATACATTATCAAAAGAGTTGTTAAAGCTTGGTTTTGAGGAAAGTATGCCGTTTGAATTTGGAATATCTTCTTCAAGATTTGGTACTGACGATAAATTTGACACTGAAATACAATTAGCAGATAGTGGATATGGTCAGGGGAAGGTTCTAGTAAACCCAGTACATATGGCATCAATGTATTCAACTTTTGTAAATAATGGAGATATGATAAAGCCATACCTTGAATTTAAAGATAATTCACATGCTGAATTTTGGAAGAAAAGTGTATTTTCCAAACAGTCTGTAAAAATTATTCGTGATGATTTGATTCAAGTTGTTGAAAATCCTAATGGCACGGGTCATAGTGCTATGACTAAGGGAATTACTATTGCTGGTAAAACTGGTACAGCAGAAATTAAAGCATCTAAAGATGATATTACAGGGACAGAACTTGGATGGTTCAACGCTTTTACTGTAGATGAAAATAGTGATAAACAGTATCTGGCAATTGCTATGATTGAAGATGTAAAGAATCGTGGAGGAAGCCATTATGTTATACCTATTGTTAAATCAATATTTGAAGATTAATTTTTCTTAATTTTAGGATTAATCTCATTCACTTGAAGATTGTATTTTATATGTTATTTTTTATTACCTATTTTTTAATATTTAAAAAATTTTATTAAAAGAAATAAAGTATATGTATTAAAAAAATTCATTAGATAGATTTACTTAAAAATTTAATCGTAAGTGAAATCATAAATTGTGATACTTGGGATATTTGACCTTAGAGATATAAGTAAAATAGCTAATAAATTATGAGAAAATCTTAATTATTTCCATATAATTACAAATATATAATATTATATTATTAAAAAAATCTTAAAATAAGAGAGGTATTTATTGTTGAAGAAAGCCAAATAGAGGAGTATAATGGACAAAGATAACTAATTTTAGTAGTACTTATACAAAGTAATTATATTTATTTAATAAATACTTCAAAGTTACCAATAAATTAGAGATTAGTTTTTATTCCTAAATGAAATTGAAAGGGGACTGTATGAGAAGAAAAAGATTTCTAATCACTTTAAGTATAGGGCTTCTTTTTTCCAGCCTACTATCTATTTACTTAGTCTACAATTTGCAAGGAAATGCCAAAGTAATTAATTATACTGGGATTATACGTGGAGCAACACAACGTCTGATTAAGCAAGAGCTGAATCATAAGCCAAATGATAAATTAATAAAAAGAGTAGATAATATTATTCATGAGCTTCAAGGTAGAAGTGGTGTGTATAATATTGCTTATGTAGATGACCATGACTTTCAAACTAATATGATTCAAATGGAAAGAGATTGGAAACGTTTAAAGCAAGAAATATATATTGTTCGTGATGGTGGAAAAAGTGATACACTCTATAAAGACAGTGAAGATTTTTTTGATTTAGCAGACAAAACAGTTTTATCTGCTGAAAAATTTAGTGAGAACAAAGTTTCTTCAGCTGAAAATATTTTGATTGTTTTAAATCTTTCATTTGCCTTATTAGTTATTTTTATTTATATGTATGATACCAAACAAGATATTTTGCAAAAGAAACTTGTACTAGCAGAAGAGGATAATCAGAGAAAAAGAGAACGTCTTATTCAATTGGCTGAAGACTTACAGGCTCCAATGAATGATATTTCAGAGCTTTTATATATCAGTGATTTAGAGACTTATGATTTATTATTTTTAAATAAAGCAGGTATTGAAAGTTTTAAGGTTGACCAAATAAAAGGGCAAAAATGTTATAAAGTACTACAGAAAAAAGATGAACCTTGTGAGTTTTGTACAAATTCTTATTTAAAAGAAAGTGAAAACTATACTTGGGAATTTACAAATCCAGTAACAGGTCGTCATTATCTGTTAAAAGACCGTTTAATTGAATGGGAAGGTAAGCCAGCAAGAATGGAGATTGCGTTTGATACCACAAAATCAGAAGAAGAGAAAATAAAATTACGATTTACACTTGAGGCTGAAAAAATAATTACAGAGTGTGTAGATATTTTATATAGAGATAGTGACATTAAAAAAGCAACTATGTCTGTGCTTGAAAAGTTAGGTCGTTTTTTATCTGCTGACCGTTCATATATTATTTATATTCGAGATGGTCTGATGTATAATGATTATGAATGGTGTGAGGAACATATCTTGTCTCAGAGAAACTATCTACAAGACCTTCCACTATCTACTATTGAGCGATGGATTCCATATTTTAATAATAAGGAATGTATAGTTATAAAAGATTTAGAAGAGATTAAATCTACATCACCAGGGGAATACCAAATATTACATAATCAATCTATTACTAGTCTTGTTGTAGCCCCATTAGAACATAATGGAGAACTTATCGGTTATTTAGGAGTTGATAATCCACCTCCAGATAAAATTATGAATATTGCATCATTACTTCAAACACTTTGCTACTTTATTTCTCTTGCTAGCCAACATTCTAAAACTCAGGAGCAATTATCAAAACTAAGTTATATTGATAAACTTACTTCTTTCTATAACAGAAATCGATTTATAGAAGATTCACAATCACTTACAAAAGTTGATATTTCTATAGGAATTATTTATTTAGATGTGAATGGTTTAAAGGATATCAATGATAAATATGGGCATGAAATGGGAGATAAGTTATTAATAGAATGTGCGAGACGAATGAAATTGGTATTTCATTATTCTGATTTTTACCGTTTAGGTGGAGATGAATTTGTAATTATTTGTCGTGAAATTGAAGAAGACGTTTTTAGTAAGAAAATAATAGAACTAAAAGGCGAATTTAGAAAAAGACCTACTTGCCAAGTTGCGATAGGGTCATATTGGGCGAATACAGTTGATGATATAGGAGAAATCATAAAAAATGCGGATGCAGAAATGTATGAAGATAAAAAAGCTTTTTATCGTAAACACTCTGTTTCTCAGAGATATCGCCATCATAGTGATGAAATGTTACATTTAAGCAAAGCTGAGGTTCTTGAAAGAGAAATACAAAATAATCGTTTTCTCGTTTATTTACAACCTCAGATTTCTTTCTCAGACCGCTCAGTTGTAGGTGCAGAAGCACTTATACGTTATTTGGATAATTCTAATTCACTTGTAGCTCCAAATAATTTTCTTCCTATATTAGAAGCATCTGGACTATTAAGTAAAATAGACTTCTATGTATTTGAATCTATTTGTAAGAAATTTAGCAATTGGATTGATAATGATGTTCCAATCGTTCCAATATCTATAAATTTTTCAGAAGAATCACTAGAAACACCAGAATTTGTGAATTGTTTAGTGTCAATTTGTCAGACTTATAATGTCCCTACCAAATACATAAAAATTGAAATAACAGAAAGAGTACATGATGAGAAGCATCTTGATGTGAAAAAAATCATATCAGATTTAAGAGATGTTGGTTTTGCTATTGCAATTGATGATTTCGGAACTGAGAATGCAAATTTAGCACTGCTCTCTGAAGTTGAGTTTGATATATTGAAATTAGATAAGAGCCTAATTGATAATATTGTATCGAATCCTAGAACAAAGGTGATTATGGAATATATTACAGGAATATGTCATAAATTAAATATTTATATGGTTGCTGAAGGAATTGAAACTGAGGAACAATTTTCTACGCTATTACAATGTAGAGTAGAGACAGCACAAGGATATTTATTTAGCAAGCCTATACCAATCGACGAATTTGAAAATAATTATCTAATAAAAAGTCATCTATTGAGCTAGATGACTTTTTTTGTGAATATGTATTTTCATGTTATTGATAAAATTGATAGACAAGTTTTAGATAAAAAATCAGGTTAATTATAATAAAATCAAGTAGAACACATTAATCAAAATAAAAGTTAGTAAATTGAATAAATAATTAGCAAGAAAAGATTATAATAATATGGTTTTTATCAGAAATAAAATTTTATCTCTTTTAATCCAATTCTTTCATATGGTTTTTCTGAATAGATACGATATTGATTTTTCTGTTGATTTTTTTGGATATATCATATGTTATCATACAAAAAATTAAAATAGTGGCAACAATTGAGGATGTGAGGGAGAGTTGCCACTATTTCATATAGGGTATTATATTATGTTTTTAAGCTAGTTTTACTATCTTCTATGTTTACATAATAACTCTTGTATGTGAATTTAATAGATAATTAATATGAAAATTATGTGAAGTTTTTAGGTTTTATAGTAAATATATTAAAAATTATAGATTTTTTTGTCATTTAATATAGATAATGTTATTTTAGCTGCTAAACTACCATTAGAATAATCTTTACTTTGGATATTTGTAGCAAAGAAATAAGTATTTTCATTTTTTTCTACATAACCTATAAACCAACCATTTACATCTTTCCCATTTATAGTAGCAGTGCCTGTTTTGCCAGAAAGTGAGACACCATCCTTTTTTGATACTATCAATGAATCTTTTACAGCTTCTATATTTTTATCTTTAAAATTAAACTTATTTGTATAGAAATCTCTAAGTAATTTTACCTGTTCAATAGGTGAAATTTTTAATGAGGATTCTAGCCAAAAACGTGAGATACCTCCTGAAATATCACAATTACCATACTTAATCTGTTTAAGATAAGTTTGTATATCTTTTATCCCTGTTTTTTTATCTAGATAATGAAAGTACCAGTTTACAGAGTTCTCCATAGCAGAAAATAAGTCTTGGTCTTTATTCCAAGAGTTAATAGGATGAAGTTTTCCATCCCAAGGGATGTATGAATTATTTTTTGTTATAATCCCATTTTCTAATCCCAATAAAGCACTATAAATTTTATAAGTAGAATTTGGAGAAATTCTTTTTTTACTTTTTTCCTCATTGTAAATATGATATTGATTGGATTTTAAATCATACATAACAAAACTTCCATCAAAACCTTTAAAGTATTTGCTTAGGTCTTCATACATAGTTTGACTATTTGTAGGTTTATATTCTTCATTAACATCCGCCATAATAGATAATGTAGGGCTATTTCCAAATACAATTAAAGCAATCAATGTAAGAATTAAAAGACTTTTTAGTTTTAAAAATTTTGACTCAGTATGAAAATTTGTTATCTTCAATAATCGCCTTTTAATTTGTTGTTTTGACCCACCAATATCTGATGTAAGTGCGAGATTAGAGGGTCTTGAAATATTATCTACAAAGTTTATTAGTGTTTGTCCATATTCTATATAATCATCTTTATCAAGTTTCTTTAGAACTGAAATATCACATGCAATTTCACGGTCTACTCGCATTTCTTTAAGAGCATACCATACAAGAGGGTTAAACCAGTATAATATTTGGAAAAAACACATTATATAATTTATCAATATGTCTCTATTTTTAGAATGTTGTAATTCATGAAGTAAAATATATTTTATATCTTTTAAAGATAATTTAGATATAGACTTATCTGGTAATATAATATGTGGTTTAAAGTATCCAAATGTAATAGGTGTATTTATGATGCAGGATTTACATAATATAAAATCTTTATTTATACCAATATCTTTTTTACATTGTTCAGATAGTAAAACTATCTCATCATCATCTAAAATATGTGCAGATTTTTTCATATTTCTTATTTTAAAATTACAATGAATCGTGATAACTATCATAATTGAAATACCAATCATCCATAATGTTAATAATAAAATATTTAAACTATCAAAATTAGATTGATTCAGAGATACTGAAAAATCCTTTAATGTATTTGAGTGATTAATAATACTATTTGAGCTATTTTTTATTATATAAGTATTAGCAGTATTATTTTCAATTTGAGTAAAACCATATAGATAGTTAAGCATATTTCCAAGATTAATGTATTTAAGAGGGATAAATGGAATTATTAATGTTATAAGCAATATAAATCCAATATTATAGTGGCATTTTGCAGAAATGTGCTTATTAAATATCTTTTTAATAAATAAAATTGCAACAATTAATAATGATAGGGTTAATGTACTGAATAGGAATCGTATAAAGAATGGAGCATACATATTTACTTATCCTCCTTAGTCACCCTTTTGTTTAAAATCTCTTTCAATTCCTCAATATCATCTTCAGATAGTTTATCGTTTTCCAAAAAGTTTAGCACCATAGAATTAAGAGCACCATTATAAAAACGATTTAAGAAAGAACGACTTTCTGTAGCTACATATTCTTCTTCTTTAACAAGTGGAGTATAAACGAAAACTCTACTATTTTTTTCATATGTTAAAGCTCCTTTTTTAACTAATCGCAATAGCATTGTTTGAATAGTTTTAGGACTCCATGTACTTGTTTCTACTAATTTTTCAATTACTTCATTAGTGCTAATAGGAGCATATTTCCAAACAATCTTCATAACTTGATACTCTGCTTCTGAAATTTGTGGTACTTTTTTCACGATTATACCTCCTTATACTTACATTTGTAATATATAAAGTATATTATCATTAATTTAGTTTGTCAATTAGTAAAAATAGCTCATTTATAACTCCTAAATAACTAGATATAATTAAATTTAATTCTTAGTTGAGTTGTGTAAGTATAGCTTTAAGTTAAATAAATGTGTATATTGACAGCTGAAAATATAGTTGATATACTTATTGTTGATATAACAACTAAAAAGGGGGTATAGAAATGATAATCACGGTTATAAATGGAAGTCCTAGAAAAAATGGGGCTACATCAAAGGTTTTGACTTGTTTGTGCAAAGATATTGAAAGATTAATTCCAACAGTAGAAATTAATTATTTTGATTTAAGTGAAGTCAATCCATCGTATTGTATTGGTTGTTTAAATTGTTATAAAATGGGGAAGTGTATTAATCAAAGTGATAAAGTAGAGTACATTCATGATATAATTACTAAGAGTGATGGTGTTATATTTGGTAGTCCTACTTATGGAAGTAGTGTAACTGGGCTTTTCAAGGTATTTACAGATAGAGCACATATGATGTTGGAAAGATTATTGTATCGTAAGCCATGTATAGCAGTTACTACATATGAAAATGCTCGTGGTTCAAAAGCAATTTCTTTTATGAAATCGATGGTCTTAGATTCTGGAGGTTACACTTGTGGTAATTTATCTATAAAAACTGGATTTAATCAGAATCCTATAACTGAAAGAGTAGAATTAAAGATACAAAAAGTATCTAAAAAATTTATTTATTGCATAGAGGAAAATAAAAATCCGCCTGTGTTTTCTCAAATCTATAACTTTATTGCTATGAATGTTGTTTTAAAGCCAATGGCTTTTAAAAATATCGAGCAATATAAAGGAATAATTGATAGATGGGAGGCGCAAGGGATTATCTAAATGGAGGTAAAATGAAAGATTTTGAGGAACTATATGAAGTTACAACTAAGCTAGTAAGTACTTCATTGAAGGTAAAAGATGATTTGAAAAAAATGTTTAAACAAAATGGATATGATATAACAGCTGATCATTATGCGTTATTAAGATTTCTATGGGAACAAGATGGAATTTCTCAGATAGATTTATGTGAAAAATCATGTAAGGATAAATCCAATACTACAAGAATCTTAGATGTTATGAAAAATAAAGGATTGATTGTACGTAAAGTAGATGCTAAAGATAGACGTAAGTTTCAAATATTCTTAACAGATTTAGGTAGAGAATTAGAAGAACCATTAAATAAAATTGCAAGTATGTATGCAGTAGAGACATTTAAATCTATTTCTGATGAAGAGTTACCCTTGTTTGCTAAGATTTTAGATAGAATTGGAAAGTAGATACAAACTCTATTTTAAGGAGTCTTTTTAACTATTAATGATACAAAATGATAGAAAGAGGGATAAGAATGAGTTCTAAGATTTATTATTTTTCTGGGACAGGGAACTCTTTAGTAGTTTCAAAGACTTTAAAAGGGATGTTAAATGAAAATAAGGAAGTAATACCATTAGCTATACATAGAAAAAAGCAAAATATAGATATAAATGAAGATATACTAATAATCGTTTTTCCTGTGTATTTTGCTAATGCTCCTGATATAGTGAAATCTTTTGTAGATAAATTAAATTTTAATAGTAATACTCATATATATGCTATTGCTACTTGTAATGGAGTAGCTGGACATAGTTTGTTTACTATAGATAAGTTGCTTAAGAAAAAGGGCAAAAAATTATCAGCTGGTTTTATAATTGATATGCCTGGCAACGCTTTGACAACACCTTTAGATGTTGAAGAAGAGAGATTAAGAAATTTAACTAATAGAGTATCTGAAATTGCAAAGTATATCAATAATTCTGAAAATGGAAGTATAGAAGGAAAGAATAATTTAAAGTCATATATAGATAGTGTTATGCTTCGTTTAGTAGGGAAGAATATGCAAATTGCAACTACTAAATTTTTTGCAGAGAGTAAATGTAATGGATGCGGGACATGTAAAAAGGTTTGTCCTGTAGACAATATAAGTATAGTTTATAAAAAGCCAAAATGGGGTAATGAGTGTGAAAGATGTTTAGCTTGTTTTCACTGGTGTCCAAAAGAGGCTATAAATATAAAAAAATCGTTTTTAACAGATAGAAAGAAGTATCATCATCCAGATGTTACTGTTAAGGAGATGTTTTTAGATAAGTAGATATATTTAACTTGTATTAATAACTATCTTATTAAATAAAAATTTTAGAGTAATAAAGAGAAAAATACAGTAATCTTATGAGAGGATTATAAATAGTAATATGTAATCATATAATATAGTAGAGATTAAAAAGAATGATATATAAATATATAAGATTATTAACATGAAGATAAAAGCGCCTCATAAATAAAAGTTTTTGAGGCGCTTATTGTTTATTTAAATTGGTATCTATTATTTTATAATCTCAACCATTTTTTTTATATCCTCTGATGCCATTTCAAACTTTGACTTTTCAATCAATATGTTTCCACCAGTCATGATATAGGATGGAAATATTCTTAATTTATCATAATAAAGTTCATTGTTACGAAGTTTATATGTTGAGATAGAAGGGATAGCATTCTTTTTTGTATGTTTTTTAGTAATCATGTTAAAAGATTTTTTTGCAACATCTCCCATCAACATCACTACTTCTAAATTATCGAATAATTTAATTTCCTCTTCTAAAATAGGCATGTGTAATTTAATTGTGTCACTAGTTATTGTATATTCCGATTTAGGGAGTTTTACTGCATTGGTTATATAGATACCCATATCTAAAATATCATTTATATTAGATACTTCTATACCTGCATTGTTGAATAAAGGGATAGTGGTTTTTAAGTAATCAGCATCTTCATCTATACTATAAAAATCATCATTAGGGTTATTTGGTACAACTTCATTAATCATGATAGTTTTTATGGTATCTGTGTCTATTGTTATATTAGGAAGATATGATGTTATTTTGTCGTTATCAAAAAGATTATTCTGCTTAATAAATTCATTTAAAGTTGATTTTATATTTATTTTCATATAATGTATCTCCTTAGTCTAAAGCTTTAAATACTATAAAAATAGTTTTAAAGTATATAATTTTAAAATATAATAACATATCAAATACGACAACAGAATGTCATGTTTAATTAATAACCTTATCTAAATTTAGAATTTATTAGAGCATCTGCTTGTTCATAGTCATCTTTATGTACATAAATTGAGTACTCATAAGAAAAATCTTCTTTTTGCCCTAAATTTCCAAGAATCATTTTATTTGAAAAAGACCCTTTAGAGTAAGTATTGTTCCTTACTTTATACTTATATTTAATTTTATTTACTGACAATATACTGCATATCTCATTAAATCTATCTAAAGAATATCCTCGGAAAAGCTCAGTTCTATTTAAAATCATAAAGAAAACCTCCTTATAAAAGTAAGTTATTGAAAATAGTTGAGAAATGGACTATAAGTTGTTATAAATAAAAGGTAGCAAAATTAAATTGATTTGTAAAGTTTTTAAGAGTATTATACTAGTAACAAAATGAATAAGTTACAGATATATAATTTTAAATAAAATATGTAAATGTGATTACATAGACTCAAAGGAGAAATTTTAATGAAAAAAATATCACAAGAAAAAGTAAGTACATATACTAAAGAAGTATCTCAAGAAAAGATTGAACAATGGAAATCGGTATATGAAAAATATAAAGATACTTTAAAAGTAAATTCTAAACCTATTTCAGAAGTAATAGAGTTTTTAAAACAAAAATATACTGCAAAGGAAGAAAATTCAGAAGAGTTCAAGGATGTAATTATCAATAATATTAAATTAAATAAGCCTTTCTCAGAAAAGATTACCAATAATGCAGAATTAAAGCCTATTGTATTTACAATTCAAAATGAAGGGAATGCAAAGAAAATATACGATGCACAAGAAGAAATTTATAGTGGTTGTCCAATTACAGTGGGGATGGAATTTGAAACAGGATGTGTATTTGTAGAGGGTAGTGATGAGCTTAATGATGAGATAACTGCCTTTAGAGGATTAGATAAATATGATATAAATAATTATTATCTAGTAGCAAACTATGTTAGATGTCTAAAGAAATATGAATTAATAGATTAGTACATGATTTAAAAATTATAGAATAAATTTAAGGCTAGTATAATTATAGGGAATAAGTTTAAGTCTAATACAATTAAGTTTAAATCTAATATAAATGTTAAACATAAATTTAGATAGAGTTGTCAAAATAAAATTGGCAACTCTATTTTTTTATTTTAAATTTATTGAAACTGATAGCTGTTATAGAATTGTTATTTTTTCATGTTAGTATTCTCTTAGTAACAGAAATTCATGAATTACAAGAAAGGAGAAATAAATATGAAAGATTTAATTCTTGAAACAAAAAATTTATCAAAAAGATATGGGGAACAAATGGCAGTTAACAATGTTTCTTTGCAAATTGAGCGAAACAGTATCTATGGTCTTTTAGGTCCAAATGGTGCAGGGAAGTCTACCACACTTAAAATGCTTGTTGGTCTTCTTCGTCCAACAGATGGACGTATTATTTTTGATAGGAAACTTTGGAAGCGAGAATCTCTTGCAAAAATTGGTGCCTTAATAGAATCCCCTTCTTTGTATGGGAATCTTACAGCAGAGGAAAATTTATTAGTACATACGAAAATTTTGGGAATTCCTAAAGATAAAATTTATGAGGTATTAGAAATAGTAAACTTGAAAAACACAGGGAAGAAGAGAGCTTCACAATTTTCTATGGGGATGAAACAAAGGTTAGGAATAGCTATTGCACTTTTGAGTGACCCAGAACTGTTAATACTAGATGAACCAACTAATGGGCTTGACCCTTTTGGAATTCAAGAACTTCGTGAGTTGATTGCTTCTTTTCCAAAAAAAGGTATAACTGTAATTCTCTCTAGCCATATTCTTTCAGAGGTTGCTCAAGTTGTAGATAATATAGGAATTATAAATGGAGGACGATTACTATTTCAAGGAATACCTGACCCCAATGAAAATCTAGAAGAATTTTTTACAGATGTTATTCTTAAAGGAGGACAAAACAGATGAATGCTTTACAATCAGAACTTTTAAAGTATAAAAGAACATTTATGGGAAAACTTATTATTTTTTTCCCAGTATCTTTTGCAGCATATGCACTTATAATGCAAGGAACACTTATGCAAAATCCATTATCCCAATCAGATTCTTGGGAGTGGCAAAGTCTTTTAGCATTAATTTTTAATTGGTGGTCATTTATGTTTCTGTCTATTGGATTTGCATTGTTTGCTACTTTGGTAGCTGCACAGGAAAAAAAGGCTGGAAATTATCGTGCTTTACGTACACGCAATGTGTCTCCTATGATGCTTTGGATTAATAAAGTTATGGCGATGGCAGTTTACAGTTTTATTTCAACACTAGTTTTAATAGTTGTAACAATTATAACTGGTTTAATATTGAAAGCTGGACCAATTCCTTTTGGACAGATTATAGGGGCAAGTATTGTATGCTGGGTTGTCTCTCTTGCTATACTTCCAATTCAGCTATGGGTAGCTACATGGAAAGGTATGTTCCTAAGCATGGGAGTTGGATTTTTAGGAATGATATTGGGTGTCCTTGCTGCGACAAAATCATTTTGGATTGCAGTACCATGGAGTTGGGCAATTAGGATAGTGTGTCCAATCCTTAACTTACATCCTAATGGTACTATATTAGAAGCTGGAGACCCACTTTTGAATACTTCAGTAATTCCTATTGGGATTGTTGTTTCTTTGGTTGTGTTTCTAGTATTAACAGCACTTACTGCAGTTTGGTTTAGTAGGAGGGATGACAAATGATAAAACTCTTATTATCAGAATGGCTTCGAACAAAGAGAACAGCCGTCCGATGGCTTACTCTTTTTATGCCTGTTATTTTTTCATTATGCGTGGTTGCCTATCTTGCAATCAAATCTGGGAGTACACAAGCATTTGCTTTTGAAGGATTTTTTACCGTATGGACTGTATTCATCATTCCTATTGGAGTAGGTATTTTATCTGGATTTATAGTATATGAGGAAGAGCTTGCTGGAAATTTCAATGGTTTTTTATGCATAGGTATTTCTCGTGTTAGATTATATCTTGGAAAATTTCTTTTTCTTTTGTTTTGCTTAACTGTATGCACATTTATTGCTACATTGATACTCTGTATAGGTATGAATATTGCAGTGCCATATGGAGTAACAATAAGGTTATTTCTGTCAGCAGCAGGACTTGTGGTGATTGGGACGCTTCCACTATTAGCTATTCATCTTTGGGTGAGTTTTGCATGGGGAATGGGTGCATCTATTGGTATTAGTATTGGTGGAATTTTAATGGCAGCAATACTTGGTCTAACAAATGTGGGCTCAAAAATTGGCCCATTTGTACCTTGGACATGGCCAGTAAAATTGGGGATGCTTCCAGGAACTTATTTTATTAAAGGAACTGGAAATATTCCAAATGATGTGATTTATTCTGAAATGATACAATCAGCTACTATACATTTTGTAGCTGTAGTAATAGGTCTGATTATATTCTTGATAGGAGGGGTTACTTGGTTTAAAATATGGGAAGGAAGGAAAAATTGCGAGTAGATATATATTACTTTAATACTTACCTTCCTATAAAAGAAAGGTGGTGTTATATTGAGCAAAATATTGATTATTGATGATGAAGTAGACTTAGTAATGTTACTTGAAGACGAGTTAAAGGGAAAAGGGCATGAAGTATTGATAGCTTATGATGGACAGACTGGTATAGAGTTATCAAAAAAGCAGCCTGACCTTATCATACTAGATATTATGATGCCTAAAATGGATGGTTTTGAAGTATGTCAGGCAATTAGGGATGATGTCTTGTGTCCAATTATATTTTTGAGTGCAAAGCAGTCAGAAACTGACAAAATCAAGGGCTTGACCTTTGGAGGGGATGATTATATAACAAAACCTTTTGGACTACGTGAACTTATGGCAAGAATTGAAGCCAATTTGCGTAGGGAAAAACGGTCACAGTATATCAATGAAGAGAACAAACGCTCTACATTGTACTTTGGAAAGTTATGTCTATATATGAGGGAACGTACAGTTAAAATTGATGGTAAGGAGATTGATTTAACTAAAATAGAGTATGATATTGTTGAACTACTAGCACTCCATGCAGGACAAGTCTTTTCTAGAGAACAAGTCTATGAAAAAGTATGGGGATGCGATTCTGAGGGTGATTCTTCAACCGTTGTTGAACGAATTAAAAAAATACGAGCTAAGTTTGCCGCTGTGATGCCAGAAAAAGAATACATTTCTACAGTTTGGGGAATTGGATATAAGTGGAACAAAATGTAAGGAAGGAGAAAATATTAAATGAAAAATCAATCACTTATAACACAATTCAGGCGCACCTTTCTTTTGATTATAGTGGCTAGTATAGTCTCCACAGTAATTACTTATGTGTTTGCTATTTACTTGTTTATATATTCATTAAATAAAGACATTTATCCAGCAAATTATTATGAGAGGCAAGTTTCTGGAATTGAGGCATACGTTAATGAAAAAAACATAGACTTGTTATCTCAATCGAATGAAGACGAATTAAAAAGTGTTATTCATGGGAATGGGATTTTATATCAAGTTGTGGATGATAATGGCAATGTCTTGTATAGTACTAATCCACAAAAACCATTCAAGACAAAAGAAGAATTATTTAGCAATTTTAGCAAAAAAACTTCTCATAAAGGAAGTTATATCTATACTATTCCTATCAAAGATGACAATGGGAAGGTTGAGGGAGCTGTTATTCTATCCTATGTAGTAAAAGTTACATTTGCAAATAATAGGGGGAAATTTATAGGTGTAATTATTGCAACTGGTTTATTCTCTCCATTTCTATATATTATTGGGTTTACTATATGGTTTTCTAAAGATTTTGTAAAAAATATCAATAAACCAGTACATCTCTTAATCGATGCATCCAAGAAGATAAGAGAAAAGAACCTTGATTTTGAAATCGACTACTACTCAGATAATGAACTTGGAGAACTTTGTAGTGCTTTTTCTGAAATGAAAGATGAATTAAAGAAATCTTTATCTGTACAGTGGAAAATGGAACAGGAACGTGTTGAGATGGTAGAGGCTCTAGCACATGACTTGAAGTCTCCTCTTTCTATTATTTTGGGATATACAGATGCACTTATTGACAATAATTTAGAGGGTAACGAAAAATTACACAGGTATCTTACAGTTATAAGAGAAAATACAGAAAAAAGTGCATCTCTTGTTCAGAAAATGCAATACACTTCTGATTTGGAAAAATCAAATATACAATTAAACCTCGTCCCTGTAAATTTACCTGAGTTTTTGGAACAAAAGGTACAGGGCTATGAATTACAGGCTCATCAAAAAGAAATCAAGCTTGTTTTAAAAATACAGAGTAATATACAATCTCCAGTTCAAATAGATGTTGATAGATTGACACGAATTTTTGATAATATTATATCCAATAGTCTAGAATACACTCCAGTAGGTGGTAGTATTAACATCATCGTAGAAGCTGAAAAAAACTATATCTATTATAAGATTTGTGATTCTGGTAGTGGGTTTAGTTCTAAAGATTTGAAAAAGGCTCTTGATAAGTTTTATAGAGGTGATGAGGCTAGACAGACTAAAGGTGGTCATTCTGGTCTTGGACTTTATATTGTTAAGCAATTAGTGGAACAGCTTGGAGGTTCTGTCAAAATAGAAAATTCAAAATCAGGTGGGGCATGTGTTATATTTTGGCATGTCTCTTAATTACTTAAAAGCTTTATAAATTTAACTTATATATTTTAAATCAAAAGAGGAGGGATATTATGCCTCCTCTTTCTTAAATTTCAATTAATATCTATACAGTCAATTATATTCATCTTTTTAACTTTTCTTAATGGAATAAGAGTAGCTATTATACATGCAAGTATAGAAACAAGAGTAGCTTGTGAGATTGAAAGAATTGGTATATTAGCAAAATCAAGTTTTTCTATAGTTGCCATGTTTATGATAATGGCACTGGCATATCCAGCAATAGAACCAAATATGGCTGCGAAAATTCCATAGTAAGCATCTTCCCATAAAAACATCTTATAGAGGCTACTATTACTCATACCAATAGCTCTTTTAACCCCAATCTCATTAATTCTAGTATTTATATTTGTATTAGTTGTGTTAATTATGTTTAAAGTACCAATCAAGCCCACAAACAGGATTACTGCCCATGCTAGAAATTCTATTTGTTTAAAACTCTCTTTGAGTTGCTTGTCTGATTCGATATATGATATCCAATGAGAGCCAGGATTATTTTTACAAATCTGTTCTATAGATAATCTTATTTGTTCTAAATCTGACTTATCTTTAGCATAAATGTTTATTTGATTGAACTTGTCCTTGTTTGTCAAAGTATCATAAACAGAGTCATATATAATAATATCAACACCATTTAGCCAACCCTTACCTTGTAAAATAAACATTTTATCTATTGTATTATATATTTCTAGTTGCTTTTTATTTATTGTAATACTGTCCTTTGGCTTTAGGCTTGTATATTTAGTTTTTATACCTGGAGTAGAAATCGCAACTGGATTTTTTATAAAGCAAATAGAGCCATTTTTGAAATCTTCTAGTGTAGAATCTGTAATAGAAGGCATACAATCTTTTAAGGTTTGCTCATCGATTCCAATGATTTTTAACATTTCACCACTATTTTCAAAATTGATATTTGTATCTATTTCCTCTTGTTTGTATTCTGAGTATTTTATAAAAGAAGTACGATTAATATCTTTCATGCTATTTATTTTATCTAGAGTGGATTTATCAAAACCAGTTATTTCGTTTGTTAAGGAGAAATCTCCTTCTTTTAAACTACTTACTGATTTAGATACATCTAATACATTAGAAAATTCACTCAGTGCAACGAATACTGTTATACTCATAAATAAAGAGAGTATAGTTATTATAGTTCTTCCTTTATTTCTTTTTAAGTTTAACCATGCAAGATGTCTTTCAAAGTTTTTTATTGTTTTTTCTTTTCTAATCTTTCTTTTGATTTTGGTAGTAGTACCAGCCATAGCAGTTTTTGGAGATACATGTGAAGCGTATATTGCTGATGGTAATGCCGAAATAAGTGAAAAAATCAACGACATACTAGAACTTACTAATAATGGGAATAGATAAGCATTTGAGTTCTTATGTATAAGCTCAGTTATTTCTGTATTATTATTTGCTAGAAGTATATTTGGGTTTAAGATATTAGTTACCATTGTAGTTATGCTTTCAGAAGATATAATTCCAACTATAACTCCAATAGGTATAGCAATAGCACATAAGATTAAAACTTGTAAAATAATAAGCTTATATAGTTGCTTTGGTTCAGCACCTATTGCTCTTAGGCATCCATATTCTTTAATCTTCTTTGTAACAGATATTTTTAAAATATTATAGATTACAAGTCCTGAAGCCAATAAAACTAATAAAGCAACGAATAAAGATACCAATATAATAATAGATATACTATCATCATTAGAATTATCTTTTTCAAACTGTATCCCAAGTGCATTTAAATAAATCCAATTATACTGAATTGAATCGTGAGGAAGACCTATATTTTTAGCTAATTGATTCACTATTTCTTGAAATTCGTCTTGTTGTTTTACTTTAAAATCTAATGAAGATAAGGCATATCTCTTAGGCAGAAAATTTTCTGATGTGCCTTTGCCTACAATACCATTTACTATGCCACTTGCATATCCTGTATAATCATCTTCTAAAATACCACTCAATTTAAAGTTGGCTGTGTAATTATATGCTGGTATAGTATCTTTTAAAAGTGAAATATCCAAATTCATAGGTACTGTCATACCTAGTTTTGGTTTTATACCCATAAGTTTTAGCGTATTTTCATCTAAGGCTATTTCATTATCATTTTTAGGAAGATTTCCAGACTTTAATTTTGTTAACTTTGGATAGTTGGAAAGTCCTATTTTATCATACTCTTTTACAAGTACAGAGATACCAGAATCCTTTATTTTACTAGTACCAAGAGCTATTGAAGTACCAGCTTGATAAATTCTACTATCTTTCTTTATTTTATCAACTTGATTTTTGGTAAGTTGATGAAAGGATACATGCCTATCCCCATTAAAAGAGCGAGCTTGTTCAATTCTTAAATTTTGAAGTATAGCAATTGACTGTCCAATCACAGTCGTCATAATGGTTGATAGTACTATTGCGATAATAATAAGCGCAGTCATAAGTTTTTGGCTTTTTAATTCTTTTATTGAAAGTGAAAGATAACTCTTCATTATTATTCCACCTCCATAAGTGCGCCATCAATAATTGAAAGTCTTCTATCAGCAAGTTTTGCAATTCTATCATCATGAGTGATTACAACTAAAGTCTTACCAAACTGTTTTGAGGTTTTGATAAGAAGATTCATAACTTCGTTACCACTTTTACTATCTAAGTTTCCTGTAGGCTCATCAGCAAATATTATATCTGGCTTTGCAATAAGTGCTCTTGCAATTGCAACTCTTTGTTGCTGACCACCTGAAAGTTCATGAGGAAGATGGTGAAGTCTGTCTGTGATTCCAAGTAATGATGAGATTTCATTTAAGTATTTTTTATCAGGTTGTTTTTTATCTAGAAGTACAGGCATTAAAATATTTTCTGATGCTGTAAGAACAGGTAAAAGATTAAACTGTTGAAAAACAAATCCAAAGGATTTTCTTCTAAGAGCAGATAATTCCTTTTCACTATATTTATATATATCTTTATCATCCAGAAACACCTGTCCAGATGTAGGGTTGTCCAAACCACTTAAGATATGTAAAAGCGTACTTTTTCCACTTCCAGAAGGACCAATTATAGAAACAAATTCTCCTGAGTTTATTTCTAAATTGACATTATTAAGTGCAATAACTTTATTGTTGTCAGAACCATATGTTTTTGATAATTGTTTTGTTTTTATAATCATAAAAAACACTCTCCTTTTCTATATAAGAAGAGTGTAAGTTTTAAAACTCAATTTTTTCTCAGTTTCTCAATTTTATTTACTTAAAAATTTATTTCAAAAAGATATAGTCTATAAATTATAAATTAACAAAAACTTATAGAAGAGCAGTGGGGGATTGTAAAATTGCTTTAATTTTTTGTTGAGAATTTAGCTGTAATTTTAGCACTATTGGATACGTTATTTTCAATGGAAATAGAGCCACCATGTTTTTCACATAATATCTTAGATATATAAAGACCCATACCAAAATGTATGTTGTTGTTATTTGAAGCCTTATCTCTATAAAAAGGTTTTAAGGCGGATTTTAGAGATTCTTCACTAAATCCTATCCCATCATCTTCAATTACAAATGTAAGAAGTTCTTGTTCAAAATATATGAGTATAGATACATTATCTTTCGCATATCTAAAAGCATTTGATACTATATTTTCAATAACTCTGAAAATAATATTTTCATCAAACAATAGATTTATATTATTTATATTACTTTTAAGTGTAAAAGATTTTTCTTCTTGTTTAGCAATGATAGATAGATTTCTATCTAATTTTTTTATAAACTTGTCTATATTCAAGAGAGCTTTTGAAACAACTAAATCTTCCAATCTTTGAGAACTACTCATATTCTCTACATAACATTCAATTCTATTAATATGCTCAGACATAAGTTGTGTAGTTGATAAAATCTTTTCATCACTAAGTTTTCCTGTTGGTATGTATTTTATTAAATAATTTGAGTAACCTTTTAGAACGGTTAGAGGATTTCTTAAATCATGGGAAAAAGCAGTATTGAGCTGTTTCCTATCATTAATCATAGTCCACATTTTTATATTATTTTTCTTTAGTTCTGACCTCATTTTATCAAAAGCATTGCAGAGATTACCTAATTCATCATTATTTTTATATTCTAAGCAAAAGTCTAAGTTATTTCTAGATATTTCAATTGCACCTTTGTTGAGTATTTCAATAGGTGTTTTCAATTTTATCTTATAAAAAATTATATCAGCCAGTAATAAAAATCCTATAAAAAATACAAGTGGAAGCACAAGTTGAAGTGTGCTAATTGCATTAAGTAATGTTTTATCATAATCACTAAACTGGTTAATATTATTTTGTAGTATAGTTATAGTTCCTGTATGTAGAGGTGTACCTAAATACTTATTTTGTATAGAGTTATATATATTATTAAGCAAAATGTACGATAGAGCTGTAAGTACTGATGCTATAATTAGTGAAGATAAAGTAAGAAAAAAGAAAGACTTTTTTAGTGACATATTATTTATTTTATCCATTTGTAACCAACTCCCCATACTGTTTCTATGTAATTTTCAAGAGTATATTTTGATAATTTGATTCTTATTTTTCTAATATGCTCCATTATAACATCGCTATTGCCATTACTATTGTATCCCCAGATTCTATCATAAATTCTTTCTCTATCAAATACTTGACCAGGATTCATGGAGAGAAGCTCTACTATATCAAATTCTTTTTTCGAAAGTGAGACTTGATTGTTATCTATAGAAATTGACCTTTTTTCATAATCTATTACTAAATTATTATAAAATTTAATTTTGGTTTGTTTAGACTTTCTTTGTTCTCGTCTTAAATGAGCAGACACTCTAGCTTCAAGTTCATCTAAGTCGAAAGGTTTTACAATATAATCATCAGCACCAGCACGAAAGCCATTTATCTTATCAGTATTTTCAATCTTAGCAGTAAGAAATAGAATAGGGCATGATACATAATCTCTAACTCTATTACAAACCTCAATCCCATCTATTTCGGGCATATTTATATCAAGTAAAATAATATCTGGGTTCATGGATATTTTTTCTAATGCATCTTTTCCACTTTGAGCAGTGAAGACCTCATAATCGTTCATTTCAAAGTAATCTTTTAAGAGTGTTATTATCCCTTCTTCATCATCTACAACAAGTATTTTATTGTTCATAAAAATTCTCCTTTCTAAATATAAGTCTTTAAAGTATGCTTATTCTAGTATAAAAATCTCAATAAATTATCAAATTTCTATGTGTATATCAAAACTTAATCATTAAAGTTAGTATATTTTGAGGCATTAAATAAATCAAGCATATGATTGTTGGTAATTTTAATTGAAGACATATTTTATATCAATTAAACATCAGATAAATTATAAAAATGAATTAATATACATTAATCAGTTGATATATCACTTACTGTTGTTTTTTATATTTGATTAAAATATAATTGATATACCAACTAATTTTATTTTAGATAGTTATTAAATAAATAGAGAAATCTCGATGTTGATGTTTTGTTAAAAGAGAAGGGGTATGAATTAAAGTTAGGTTCAGGTATACAAATGGTTTCTAATTATATTTGTGAGTACAGCATTAAGGATGATAAAAAAATTAGTAATTTACTTAGTAAAGCAGAACTTAAGGCTAACAAAGTGTCAAAGGATATTTTAAATAAGAAAAGCAATAAAATTGGTAAAACAAATTTTATATATAAAAAGTTATATAAAAAATATATTTCATCTTGTGCAAATCAAGATAGATATTTTTCTGTTGAAGATAGTTGTATAGAATGTGGTATTTGTTCAAAAGTATGCCCTGTAAATAATATTGACATTGAAGAGGGTAGACCAAGATTTTTACATAATTGTGAACATTGTTTGGCATGTGTGCATTGGTGTCCTAAACAAGCAATTCAATGGAAAGATGTAACTAAAGATAGAAAGAGATACCATAATCCAAATGTAAAGTTGGAGGATATGATGAAGGAAACTATTAAGGATATTTGATAAGAAAAGATATATATTTATTAGTGGATAGATTAGTAATTAAGAGAGAAGTTACATATTATAAAAAGACATGGTGTTATTTTATAGTGTGTAACTTCTTCAATAAATTATTTTTTAGTATTTTTAAACCATTCTATTGTAGCTTTTTCCATATCTTTAGGAAGTATGTTATTATATACTTGATTATATAACCATGATAAAGTCTTATTATTCAAGTATTTTTTCATTTCATTCTCAGCTTCTAGCATTACTACTTTTATTAAACAAGGACATTTAGTATGCGTGTCTGGTAAATTTTCTTTATCTAATAATATGTTATTTTGTCTAATTTCTGCACATTGGAAGAATGATTCTTTTCCTTCTACTGCTTCAATAACATCCCAAAATGTTATATCTTTTGCATCACGAGCTAATGCATATCCACCTTTTACTCCTGGAACAGATTTTACTATTCCTGATTTACTTAATTTAGCATATATTTTTGATAGATAAGTTTCTGATATTCCCTGAAATGTTGCCAAATCTCTAATTCCAACAGATTTACCTTCTTCTAAATTCACCATATATAATAAACAATGTAGTGCATATTCTACTCCTATTGAAAACTTCATTACAACAAAACTCCTTCTCTAAAATAATATCTTTAATAATACATTATTATTAATTATCATTCAACCCATTACCTTAATATCAAATTTTATAAAATAATATAATTTTTATCATTGACATAGTGTAAAAACTATTATAGTATAATTAAAGATAATTAATATCGACGATAATAAATATCTTTGATATATTTTTTAAATATTTATCAATTTAAGAATGATTCTTAATATACAGGAGGAAATATAAAATGTTTACAGAAAAATTTTTTGAAGTATTAAATAATGAAGGTGTAGTTTCTATAGTAACTTATAATAATAGTGAGGCTCATGTATCTAACACTTGGAATAGTTATATAGTTCTTGCTGACGAAAATAAAATCTTAATTCCAGCAGCTGCAATGATTAAAACAGAGGAAAATATTAATATCAACTCCAAAGTTAAATTAACTATTGGTAGTCATGAAGTAATGGGATATAGATACATGGGAACAGGTTTTTTACTTGAGGGAAAAGCTAGATTCTTAAAAGAAGGAAGTGATTTTAAACTGATGGTAGAGAAATTTCCTTTTTTAACAAGAGTATTAGAAATTACAGTTGAGTCTTGTAAACAAACTTTATAAAGTATATTTTAAATTTGAGGAGAAAATTATGCCAAGAAGAATTAATAAATCTAATTGTATAGGTTGTGGGTCTTGTGAGAAAGTATGTAAGGTTGGATGTATAACAAAATTAGAAGAAAAAAGAATAATTAATGAATCTGTATGTGTTGACTGTGGAGCTTGTCAACTTATATGTCCTAAAAAGTGTATATCTCCAAATCAATAGAAATATCATCAAGTAAATAGAGTTAATAGTAAAATAATGATTTATTTGCTAAGTCAAAACTATGAAATATGGTGAAAATAGTAGTGTTTGTTAGAGTACAACTAGAGAGAGCTATTGCAGAGCAGATTTAATTTGCTCATGCAATAGCCTCATCTCTTATGTTTATTATTTCAAAGTATTAAGTTCATATAAGTCTGTTCTTCTATGTTTAAGCAAAGGTAACTGTTGTCTTATTTCAGGAATTAAATCTCTATCAATATCAGCATAAATAATACATTCCTTTTCGTCTGCTTGAGCGATAATTTTTCCCCAAGGGTCTGAAATTCTTGAATTGCCAAAAGCTATGTAGGAAGCATCTTTATTTCTAGCAGGTGCAGCACCAACATAGAATATCTGATTATCTAAAGCACGCATTCTTACAGATAACTCCCAATGAGCAGGGCCAGTAGTCATATTAAATGCAGCAGGCAAAATAACGATTTCAGAACCTTTAAGAGCCATTAAACGTGATAACTCAGGGAATCGAATATCATAACAAATAGCTATACCAACTTTTCCATATTCAGTATCTATTACAGTAACATCATTTCCTGCTGTAAGAGTATCTGATTCTTTAAAGCTAACCTTTCCTGTAACTTCAATATCAAATAAGTGCATTTTACGATGTTTTCCAATTAGAGTTCCACTTTTATCAAATACATAGCAAGTATTATAGATTTTTCCATCCTCTAATTCAGGTATACTACCAGACACTAGATAAATTCCATGCTTTTCAGCTAATTCACTCAATATAGTTGTCGTTTCACCTGGATATTCTTCAGCAAATTTAGGAAAGTATTTATTTTCATATGGACAGTTAAACATTTCTGGCAGAATCACAATTTTAGCTCCATTGACGGCAGCTTCCGTTACCATTTCTACAGCATGATTGATATTTTCAATTTTATTTTCTGTAGTCATCATCTGACATACTGCAATTTTATAGGAATTCATAGAAATTACTCCTTTCAATATTTTTATGTTATTATAACATATTAAATAAAAATTAGATATTATTAGATTCTTATAAATAAGTGTATCTAAAAAAATATGTAGATATTATTATGATTATGGGCTATATCCATATATTGACTTTTCTTATATATGTTGATAGTATTATAAATACAATAGAATAATTAATAGAGTTTTATAGGGTTCCGCAATTATTAAGGATTGGTCTGGTCCGAGATAAAACCCACAACATAGTTTTGTTGTGAACACGGAAGGATAAAAACCTGGGAGATATTTTAGAATATTTCTCAGGTTATTTTATTGGTAAAAAAAGAGATATTTGAAAAGAGGGATGATTTTATGAAATGGTTATTTTTATTTATTGCAGGTTTGTTTGAAGTTTTTTGGGCTTTTCAACTAAAAAATTCTCATGGATTTTCTAAATTAACTCCAAGCATACTTACTGTTGTTGGAATGATTGTCAGTTTTTACTTTTTATCATTAGCACTTAAACATCTTCCACTTGGAACTTCATATGCCATATGGACTGGCATTGGTACAGTTGGTACAGCTATTGTAGGGATTGCTATATTAAATGAGCCTATCAGTATAGCTAGAATTGCATGTATAGGTCTTATTGTTGTGGGGATTGTAGGTCTAAAGTTGTTGTCTACTAATTAGAATAACTTAATTTAAATAAGCTATGAAAGTAAAGATTTTCTAAATGTCTTAAGATAATTACATTTAAAAATTCTTTACTTCATAGCTTTTCTTTTTTACAAGTTTATTATATTTGAAAATTAGATGTATATACTATGTATTATTTTGCTAATAAAAGAGCAGTTAAATCCATAGGGTCAACTATTACACCATCTTTATAAACACGCATATTTCCAGATGCTATTTCATCTATTAATATTACTTCATCATTGTAGAATCCAAATTCAAATTTGATATCATAAAGCTCAAGTCCTTTTTCAGCTATAGTATCACGAACTATATTAGAAATTTTTTGAGTCATACTTTTCATTGAATCAAATTGAGCTTGAGTCATAATATTTAAAGCTTCTAGACCTTCAGATGTTATAAGTGGGTCACAACGGTCATCATCTTTTAAAGTTGCTTCTACATAACAATCTAGTTTAGCTCCTTCTTCAACACATGAACCATAACGACGTAAGAAACTACCAACAGCTCTATAACGACAAATAACTTCTAATCCATTACCAAAAACTTTTGCTGGTAGAACTTCCATAGTTGCTTCTTCTAAATTAGCACCTACATAATGAGTTTTAATTCCAGCATTGTTTAGAATTTCAAAGAATTTAACAGATGTTTCTAAATTAGCTCTACCAATTCCATCTATACTTAGGCCTACACTATTTTCACCTGGATCAAATACACCATCTTTACCAGTTACATCGTCCTTAAATTTTAATAAGTAATTTCCATTATCTAGTTCGAAAACATCTTTAGTTTTTCCTTGATACACTTTTTTCATAAACAACCTCCAAAAAGTTAAATTATTATATTGAATAAGGCATTAGTGTCAAAAAAGTTCTGATATTCGCATGAAGATTTATGTTGATACCTTATATTTAATATTATATCACAAATAGTAGTAAAATTTCCGAACATTTTTGTAAAAATAATAAAAAAAGTACATTTTATAGATTTTATGATATAAGACATATCACAGAAGGTGAGTGTCATTTATATTGACACACATAAGGCTTCATATAAAAAAAATTGACACACTTTGACACACATTTAATGATAATCTGATAAATCGCATGAAAACAGTATTTACATATATTGGCATGGAAGTTGCTTAATATATTTAACATATAGAACATGAATGTATATTTAAATAAAATAAACAATAGGGGTGAATGGTAGTGAAGTCAGTTAGATTCTATGGTATAAGAGATACAAGAGTTGAGGATGTAGAGGTACCAAAAATATTAGAAAACGATGATGTGATAGTAAAAGTAAAAGTAGCTGGAATATGTGGCTCTGATATATCAAAATATTCAAAGACAGGTCCACATATGGTGGGAGAAATTTTAGGTCATGAATTTTCTGGAGAGGTAGCTCAAATTGGTTCAGAGGTAAAAAATTTCAAAATAGGAGATAGAGTTGCTGTTTGCCCAGCTATGCCATGCTTTGAGTGTGATGAATGTAAAAAAGGACTATATTCAAGATGCAATAATGTATCAATAATAGGAAATAAAGAGCTTGGAGGATGCTTTGCTGAGTATACAAAGTTAAAAGAAAGAAATTTAATAAAAATACCAGATGAAATAAGCTATGAGACAGCTGCTGCATTGGAACCAGTATGTATAGCAGGACATGGTCTTTTTAGGTCAGAGACTAAAGTTGGAGATACTGTTGTAGTACTTGGAACAGGACCAATAGGATTATTTTCAATACAATGGGCAAAGATATTTGGCTCTACGAAAATAATAGCTGTGGATGTGTTTGATGAAAAATTAGAACTAGCAAAAGAGTTAGGGGCAGATATCTGTATAAATGCAAAAGACAAGAATCTTATAGAGGAAGTAAAAAAATTAACTAATGATGCTGGTGCAGATGTTGTTATTGAATCAGCAGGAACTCCAATGACATGTGGTCAAGTGTTGTTGTTAGCTAAAAAGGGGGGGACAGTGTTGTATGCAGGAGTACCATATGGAGATGTAGCTTTGACTAGAGAACAATTTGAGAAGATAGTACGAAGTGAATTGACTGTAAAAGGAACTTGGTTTGGAAATTCATTCCCATTCCCAGGAAAAGAATGGAGTGCTGGGTTATATCATATGAAGAAAGGGGATATGAATGTTGAAAAATTAGTAACACATAGAATAAACTTGGAGGAAGTGCCATCTTATTTTGAAAAAATATACAAAAGAGATATTTTCTTTGGTAAGATAATGGTTAATGTAGCTAATTAGATTATAGTATTAAAGTAATAATTTAAATTTATATAAAAAGTTTAGTTAAGAAAGGTATGATTCATATGGCAGGAATAGTTATAGCTGCACATGGAAATATGGCTAAGGCAATGTTGGAAAGTGCTGAATTAATAGTAGGCAAACAGGAAAAAGTGGAAACTTTAGGATTAAACCATGGTGACAGTATAGATGATTTTAGTAAAAGATTAGAAAATGGAATTGAAAAATATAAAGATGAAGGTGTTTTATTATTGCTTGATTTTTATGGTGGAACGCCATTTAATACATCTGCTATTGTAATAAATAAATTTGCTAAAGTATGTGAATTAGAATGTTTAACAGGTGTAAATTTACCTATGCTTTTAGAATTATTTTTAAATAGAGAAAATATGAAACTAAAAGAGTTAAAAAATTTATGTGAAGAAGTTGGTATATCAGGGATTAAAGATGTAAAAGCAGTTTTAAATATATAAAATAAAAATCTGGAGGAATTATTATGAGTAATATAGCGTTAACAAGAATTGATGATAGATTAATACATGGTCAGGTTATTACTGCTTGGTGTAAGATTACATCAGCAAAAAGGATAATAATAGTAGACGATTTGGTTGTAAAAGACCCATTCATAGTTCAAGTTTTACAAATGGCAGCACCATCAACTGTTAAGGTTGAGGTACATGATGTAGAATCAGGTGCTGAGGTATTAAAATCATATAATGGGGATGAAAATTTAATAGTCTTAGTTAAATACCCTAAAACTATTTTGGGTCTAGTAAATAATGGAGTAGATTTAAAAGAGTTAAATGTTGGAGGTATGGGAGCTGGACTTGGAAGAAGAAGTTTTTATAAAAATATATCTGTATCAGATGAAGAAAAAGAAATATTTAAAGAACTAATATCAAAGAATATTAAGTGTTTTATACAAATAGTACCAGATGCAAAAAAAATTGATGTAGGAACGTTATTATAAAAATACTATCTTGTGAATCTTTAGGAGTAGATAAGGAGGAAGTCTATGCAAATTTCATTAATTCAGGCAGTATTAATAGCAATTTTTTATTATCTTTCTTGGAGTCCATGGTTGACTTATGTTGGATTTTTTACATGGAATAGACCTTTGTTAGCTGGATTTGTAACAGGAATTATATTAGGAGACCCTGTTCAAGGTGCAATTATAGGAGCAGGTATAAATATGATATATTTAGGATTTATATCAGCAGGGGGGGCTCAAATGGGGGACCCAGCTTTTGCAGGATATGTGGGGACTGCTTTAGCTATAGCATCTAAGCTAGATGTAAGTACTGCAATGGCAATAGCAGTTCCATTAGGTACTGTTGCAACGGTTCTTTGGATTGGAAAGATGACAGTAAATTCTTTTTTTGCACATTGGGCTGATAAGGAGGTTCAAAAGGGGAATGTTGACAAAGTAGCATTTATAAACATAGTCCCTCCACAGATACTATTATTTGCAATGAGTTTTATACCTGCATTATTAGTTGTTTATTTTGGACCAAATGCCATAGATGGGATGTTGGAAGTAATGAATGATAATGTACTTCATGTATTTAATGTAATTGGAGCTATGTTACCAGCACTTGGAATTGCTATGAACTTAAAATTGATTGGTAATAAATTTACTATGCCTTTTTTCATATTAGGGATATTAATGGCTGTTTATTTTAAAGTAGATATAATAGTAATATCTGTTATTGGGGTAATACTTGCTCTTACAATTACTTCAATCAAGTACGGAAAAGATAGTGCTACATCTTAAATACATGAGAGGGGGAAAATATTATGTCAGATATAAAAAGTGAAGTGTCTAAGAAAACGTTAAGCAAGAAGGATGTAATAAAATCATGGTTAAGATGGTTTTTCTTTGCACAGTCTAATTATAATTATGAAAGATTACAATCAACAGCATTTTCACATTCAATGTTACCAGTACTTAAAAAACTATATCCAGATAAAGAAGAGTTAAAACAAGAAGTTGAAACTCATTTGGCATTTTTTAATACAGAGCCTATCTGTGGATGTGTTATACATGGGATAACAATAGCAATGGAGGAAGAAAAGGCTAATGGTGCAGATGAGATAAGTGGAGATGGTATGAATGCAATAAAAACAGGTTTGATGGGTCCATTAGCAGGTATTGGTGATACTTTAACTCAGGGAGTTATAACACCAATAGTGTTAGCTGTTTGTATTGGTTTAACTGAGGGAGGAGCATCAATTGCAGGACCTATATTATTTGTAATAGCTCAATATGTAATAATGACTTCAATTTCTTATGGAATGTGGACAAATGGATATAAGTATGGTAAAAAAGCTGTTGAAAGCATACTTCAAGGTGGGATAGTAAATAAGGTTATAGAGGGAGCTTCTATACTAGGTACTTTAGTTATGGGAGGACTTGTAGGTAGATTTATTAATTTATCCACACCAATAAGTTATACTAGTGGAGATTTTAAATTTAGTCTTCAAACTGATTTACTTGATAAGATATTTCCAGGATTAATTCCTTTGGTACTTACATTATTAGTACTTTTTGCCTTAAAGAAAGGACTTTCTCCAATAAAAATAATGTTTATATTAATAGTAGTGGGAGCTATTACAGGTATTGTGGGATTATTTTAAATAAATGTATATACTGTATGTTTCAAAGAGGATTATAAATAGATTGATTAAATTTATAATAGAAGTAGTAATAAAAGGTATAGTAATTAGGGTAAATTAAATTCATAATAGAGTAATTTTTAAGATTATACACATTATACAGAGTATATAATCTTTTAAAAAGTACCTCAGAAAGATTTTTAATCTAGATGAGGTACTTTTTTATTTGTACATGAAATTTTAAGTTGATTTAAAAAGATAGCAATTACATGTAATTAATATATTATAAATAATTGTAAACTTCTTGTAACATATATTTTATATAATTGAAGCAATGGATATAATATGTAATATGATAATAAATTTTAGGGATGTGAATAGATGAATATATTAATTGCTGATGATGAAATTAGTATGCTTAAGATACTTTGTGCATATTTCAAAAAAGAAAATTTCAATGTACTTACTGCAAAAAATGGGGAAGAAGCTTTAGATATTTTTTATGAGAATAAGATAGATTTAGCGATATTAGACTGGATGATGCCAGTAATTGATGGAATAGAGGTTTGCAAAGAAATAAAGGAAAACAGTAACACAAAAGTGCTTATGTTGACTGCCAAAAGTCAAAGTGAAGATGAGATAGAGGCACTTAATATAGGAGCAGATGAATACATAAAAAAACCATTTGACCCTAGAGTTTTAATAATAAGAGCGAAGAAACTAGTAAATTATAAGAATACAATCAATATTAAAGATTTAAAAATAGATTTTAGTTCAAATAAAGTTTTTAAAAGTGGCAATGAACTACCATTGACTAAAAAAGAATTAGAATTAATGCACTGCCTAATCAATAATAAGGGGATTGTTTTATCTAGGGAAAAACTTTTAGATTTAGTGTGGGGCTTGGATTATGATGGAGATTTTAGAACAGTAGACACACATGTAAGGAGATTAAGAGCGAAGATAGGAGAAGATATAATAAAAACTTATAGAGGATTAGGGTATAGTTTGGAGGACTTTAATGACTAAACTAAACAAAAAACTGTCCATAAGCATATCCATAGTAGTTGTAGTTGTATATGTGATGTCGATAGCTATAAATAGTATGTTTATTCATAGATATTATTTACATGAAAAAAGAAATATATTGGATAATATTGCAGATGAAATAAAACATAAAGACATAAACAGATTAAAGTCAGATATTGATTCTATTGAAGAAAAAAATAATACAGATATAGTATATATAGAATTAAATGAAGATTACAAAGATAAGGGCAATATAGATAAAATAAATAATGATTTATTAAATGCATTTTGGAAGAAAGGACTAAGTTTAAATAAATTTTGGATTGAGGAAGATAGCTTAAAAAACATTGATAATAAAAGTATAAATAAAATATATAATCAGGGTAAAACCAAATATAGTTTACTTGTAAAATTTATGAAGAAAGATAATTACTTGTTTGCTATATCTATACCTATAGAACATTCTGAAGAAACTATTAGTATTGTAAATAGATTTAATATAATTATGGGTATTTTTTCAGTAATCATAATAACTATACTTATATTTATCTTATCAAATAGAATTATAAGACCTATGGAAAAGCTAAAACTTCTATCTAAAGATATATCTGAATTGAATTTTAGAACTGAATCTATAAAAACTAATGATGAAATAGAAGAATTAGCCTATAGCATAAATATAATGAGTGTAAAGCTTGAGAAAGCACATAATGAATTGAATAAGAGAAATAAGAATCTAAAATCTTTTATATCAGATGCATCTCATGAAATGAAAACTCCAATAGCACTCATAAAAGCATATGCTATAGGTATGAAAGATGGGCTAGATGATGGTACTTATACTGATACAATAATTGAACAGGCAGAAAATATGGCTAATACAATAAATACTCTTTTGTACTGGGCAAAATATGAGAAGAGAGAAGTTAATTTGCATCCAGTAGATTTAAAGGAAAGATTATATAAAAGTTTGAAAAACTATGAACTTTTGATTGATAAAGGTAGTATAAGTGTTAAGTGTAGTATAGAGGATAGAGACTTTGTAATAAGTTCAGATAAAGATAGTATAGATATAGTATTTAATAATTTGATTAGTAATGCGATAAAGTATACTAGTAATAATGAAATAGAGATTAATCTTTTTGAAGAGAATGAGAATGCTGTATTATCTATAAAAAATGGTATAGATTATGATATGGAAGATGATATAGAGAATATCTGGAAGCCTTTTTATGTTTTAGAGAAGTCGAGAAGTAAAGAACTTTCTGGCACAGGTCTTGGTCTTACTATAGTGAGAACTATACTTGAAGAAAATAATTTTGGATACAGGGTTGAAATTTGTGATGGAATGATAGAATTTTATATTATCTTTATAAAAGTAATTTAAATTAAAATATAAATATAAAGAATAATTAAAAAAATATCATAATTATTTGTTTTTCATATGGAAAAAATTGGTTTTATAAGATATAATTACAAGTGTAAATAATAAAATTTATTTGTAAAAAAAGTAGCACTTTTAATTCTAAGGGCTACTTTTTTTATGTAAAATCCTCTCTTTTACTACAATTCATTAACAAAAAAATTAAATCTACGTTAAAGTCTAAATTTACTAACTTTTCAATTAATTAGAAAACTTGTTTATTTCCTTATAATAACTATAATGTAAAAAAATAGTAAGTGAATTATATATTAATTATAAAATCATTATAGTCAGAAAACCTCTTTAAAATTAAGCATTAAGTATCCCTTAGAATTAGAACGGGAACAGAATTAAAAAATTTAAATGTTATCAAATGGACAAGGGGGAAAAATACAATGAAAATACCAAAGAAGATTGCTGCCATGCTTACAGTTACAATGATAGCTGGAAGTTCAACAGCAGGTATAGCTAGTGCACAAACTGTAGCAACAAATTTAACGGGACAAGAAAGATATGAGACTGCTGTTAAAATAAGTCAAGATGGATGGAAAAATGCAGATGAGGTAGTAATAGTAAATGACTCATCTATAGCAGATGCGTTATCTGCAACACCATTTGCAAAGGCAAAAAATGCTCCAATACTTTTAACAGGTAAAGATAAATTAAATGATAAGACAAAAGCAGAGATACAAAGATTAAAAGCTAAAAAAGTATACTTGATAGGTGGAACTTCTGTATTAAGTACAAATATAGAAAAACAAATAAAAGATTTAAAAATATCTTTTGAGAGAATCTCTGGAGCTGAAAGATACCAAACATCTTTAGAATTAGCTAAGAGATTAGATGCTATAAGTGATGTTAAGAAAATAGCTGTAGTTAATGGTGAAAAAGGGCTTGCAGATGCAGTAAGTGTGGGAGCACCAGCTGCACAAAACAATATGCCAGTAATACTTGCTGATTCTAAAAATGGAACAGCAGTAGCGGATAAATTTATAAAGGATGCTGGGATAACTCAATCTTATGTAGTAGGTGGAGAGAGTTCGGTTTCTGAGGCTGTTAAAAATAAACTACCAAATAGTACAAGATTAGGTGGAACAGATAGAAATGATACAAATGCAAAGGTAGTAAAAGAATTCTATAAGAATACAGATTTAAAAAATGCTTATGTGACTAAAGATGGTATGAATAAACAAGACCAACTTATAGATGCATTAGCAGTAGGTGTATTAGGTGCTAAGAATCAATCACCAGTAGTTTTAGTTGGAAAAAATTTATCAGCTTCACAAAAATCTGTAGTTAACTCTAAGAGCTTTGATAAAATAACTAAAGTCGGTGGAAATGGTAATGAGACAGCATTCAATGAAATGAAGTCATTACAAGAAGTAAGTACAATTGAAGCTAAGACAATTTCTGAGTTAAAATCAGCTGTAGATAAAGCTACTGCAAATGATGTTATAAACTTTAAACCAACTAGTGAGGTTAAAGAAGCATTTACAATACAAACTGATAAAGCAGTAACAGTAAATTTAAATGGTACATATACAAAGACTGTAACTATAAACATGCCTAATGGGGATGTAAACAACTATGCAAAAGTAGATGATGTAGTTATAGATGATGTAAAAGATGGAACTTTCATTAACTATGGAAAAATAACTAACTTAAAGGTTAATGATAAAAATGGAGCTAAGATAGAGAACAATTCTAAAGGTGAGATTGGTAGTTTAACAGTAGCATCTGGAGCAAGCCAAGTAAAAGTGACTAATGGTGGAAAGATAACTACAGTTACAAATAATTCTAAAGGAACTACTATAGATAATAAGGGCTCAATAAGTAGTGTTAAGGGAGATAATTCTCCAACAATAAGTGGAAATAGTCCAAGTTCTAATTCATCAGGAGGAAGTTCATCAAGTGGAGGAGGCTCACATGGAGGAGGTTCATCTTCAGGAGGAAGTTCTTCTAATCAAACATCAGTAAATAATGAGGCAGCAAAAATAACAAGTGTAACTACACCAGCAAAAGATGCAACTAAACTGACTATGCCATCAGTATCGAGTGGATACACAATAAAGATAAAATCATCAAGTGATGAAAGTGTTATAAAAAAAGATGGAACAATATTACCACCAAATACGGCAACATCAGTAAAATTAGTGTTTACAGTAACGCATACATCAAGTGGAAAGACAGCAGATACAAAGGAAATTTCTGTAATAGTACCAGCTAAATCAACTGATGAAGAATTACAGATAGCAGTAAATAATGAGGCAGCAAAAGTAACAAGTGTAACTACACCAGCAAAAGATGCGATTAAATTAACTATGCCAACAGTAGCAAGTGGATATACAATAAAAATAAAATCAGCAGGTGATGAGTCTGTAATAAAGAAAGATGGAACAATAATACCACCAGATGCAGAAGAAACAGTAAAAATAGTGTTTACAGTAACACATATATCAAGTGGGAAAACAGCAGATACAGCAGAGATAGATGTGGTAGTGCCAGCAAAATCAACAGAAGTAGTAGCAGCAGTATCAACTGTAAATGCAACAAATGGGACATTAACAATAGTACTAGATAAAGCGCCAACAGTAGATCCAGTTGCAGGAGATTTTACAGCAAATAAATCAATAGATGGAGGACAAGAAACGGAGTTAGCATTAGATAACTTCAAATATGAAAAAGCTACTAAAACAATAACATATACATTTACACCAATAGAACAAACAGATGCAAGTCAAAGTGTAGTAGTAGGAGTTGAATACAAAGGTACGACTAAAAAAGCAGATGCATTTACAATAGATGCAAAAGATGTAGTAGCAGCAGTATCAACTGTGAATGCAACAAATGGAACATTAACAATAGTACTAGATAAAACACCAACAGTAGATCCAGTTGCAGGAGATTTTACAGCAAATAAAGCAATAGACGGAGGACAAGAAACGGAGTTAGCATTAGATAACTTCAAATACGAAAAAGCTACTAAAACAATAACATATACATTTACACCAATAGAACAAACAGATGCAAGTCAAAGTGTAGTAGTAGGAGTTGAATACAAAGGTACAACTAAAAAAGCAGATGCATTTACAGTAGATGCAAAAGATGTAGTAGCAGCAGTATCAACTGTGAATGTAACAAATGGAACATTAACAATAGTACTAGATAAAACACCAACAGTAGATCCAATTGCAGGAGACTTTACAGCAACTAAAGCAATAGATGGAGGACAAGAAACGGAGTTAGCATTAGATAACTTCAAATACGAAAAAGCTACTAAAACAATAACATATACATTTACACCAATAGAACAAACAGATGCAAGTCAAAGTGTAGTAGTAGGAGTTGAATACAAAGGTACAACTAAAAAAGCAGATGCATTTACAGTAGATGCAAAAGATGTAGTAGCAGCAGTATCAACTGTGAATGTAACAAATGGAACATTAACAATAGTACTAGATAAAACACCAACAGTAGATCCAATTGCAGGAGACTTTACAGCAACTAAAGCAATAGATGGAGGACAAGAAACGGAGTTAGCATTAGATAACTTCAAATACGAAAAAGCTACTAAAACAATAACATATACATTTACACCAATAGAACAAACAGATGCAAGTCAAAGTGTAGTAGTAGGAGTTGAATACAAAGGTACAACTAAAAAAGCAGATGCATTTACAGTAGATGCAAAAGATGTAGTAGCAGCAGTATCAACTGTGAATGTAACAAATGGAACATTAACAATAGTACTAGATAAAACACCAACAGTAGATCCAATTGCAGGAGACTTTACAGCAACTAAAGCAATAGATGGAGGACAAGAAACGGAGTTAGCATTAGATAACTTCAAATACGAAAAAGCTACTAAAACAATAACATATACATTTACACCAATAGAACAAACAGATGCAAGTCAAAGTGTAGTAGTAGGAGTTGAATACAAAGGTACGACTAAAAAAGCAGACGCATTTACAATAGATGCAAAGAGTATTTCTGCAAGAACATTAAAAACAAGTCTTACAGATGTAGCAAGATCTGTAATTAACCTATTAAAAATAAATGAGTAAGAATGAATAAACATTGATACTTATATTTTTAATTAATCTAATATTAAATTAAAATTTAAATTATGTATAAACCTCTTAATTGGTATAAATTTAGAAATATATTAATTAAGAGGTTTTTTATATGAATATTCGTCTTAATTCACCAATTTTATATACAAAAAATACTGTAGGTAAATTTGTTTTTATACAAATCTATTTACAGCCAAGAATAAGAGTGTAATGAAAAATGAATACTAACATTTAATGTATCTAGTATATTTAAAATATAATATATAAATTTTAGAAACTTTACATATAGCTTAGTATGCTTTCAAATATTCTTTTGTTGCTTAAATATATACTTTAAATAAGTTAGGCACTTTTAATTTTTATTACAAAACTTCACATAATTTTCATATGAATTATCTATTAAATTCACATACAAGAGTTATTATATAAACATAGAAGATAGTAAAACTAGCTTAAAAACATAATATAATACCCTATATGAAATAGTGGCAACTCTCCCTCACATCCTCAATTGTTGCCACTATTTTAATTTTTTGTACAAAATAAAAAACCCCACAATAAAGTGGAGTCTTTCACAAATCTCATCTAACCTAAGCCTTAAAACAAACAGAATTTTTAACCTCAAGCTTTCTATTTATCTTAGCAACCTTAATCTTAATCTTATCCTTCAAAGGAATACATCCTATATTACTTTCACTTTTAACATCAACACTTCCAACAAACTTGCCAGAATCATTGTAATACTTTGCAACACCAACAATATCTCCCTTATGAATAGGATAACTCATATTTTTAAACACTATCTTAGGGTGTATATTCTCATTATCGGAAACAACCCCATACAAATCTTTATCAACTTTAACAGTTATCTTAAAATCATCAACACCATCAACACAAGGAGTCTCTATAATGTCCCCCTTATGAGCTATCTTTTTAGAATGGAAATTGTCTTTACCATACTTCAATAAAGTAGCAGAAGAAGAAATTCTATTCTTCTTATTACCATCACCAAGAACAACTCCTATTAATCTATGATTTCTTTCATTTTTATCGTCCTTAGGTACCATCATAGAAAATGCAAGGCAATAACCAGCATTATCTGTATAGCCTGTCTTTATTCCATCAACACCAGGCACTGAAACTAATAGGGGATTTGTGTTATAGTGTGTAAAATCTTTCTTCGTATCATTATATACTTGCATAGTAGTTATTCTAGTAACTTGACTTTCATAATGGTCATACATATACTTTCCAAGTGCAACTATATCGTGAGCTGTTGATATATTTTCAATAGGTGGCTCCTTATGTTCTGGGTCAGTATATATAGGAAGTCCGTTTGGATTAAAATAATACGTATCAAGCATTCCTATTTCTTCAGCTTTCTTATTCATCATATTTACAAAATTCTTCTCAGTTTTACCAACATGTTTAGCTATAGCCATAGCAGCATCATTTCCGGATACAAGCATAAGACCTTGCATAAGCTCTCCTAAAGATATTTCATCACCATCTTTAAGTTTACAAGTAGAACCACCTACTGAAGCCGTAGACTTGTCTATCTTTACCATATCAGTTTCCTTTACCTGATTCTTATTGACTGCTTCTATTGCAAGTAAAAAAGTCATCATTTTACTTAAACTCGCTAGAGGCATTTTTTCATCACTATTTTTTTCAAATAATATTCTTTTAGTTTTCTGGTCTATAAGTAGTGCAGCTCTTGAAGAGTTTGGTACTGGTGGAGCATCTGCAGATGCAAATCCAGGAGTTATAAATATACAAATTAATGCAAGTATTGTTAACTGTTTTATTTTTTCTTTCAAAATCTCATCCTCCATTTCATATATTAATTAACATGCACAAAGTAGGTACTGTAAGTTTTATTTATTTAGATACTCATTAATCATATCTATTATATAAGCAATTTCTTCATCTGGTATCAAGATATTAAAGTAAGCTTCTGTTGGCTTAAAGGCCTCATGTATTAAATTATACAGTTCATAATTTTCACTGATTAACTCAGTGATGTTATTATATGGAAAAGTTGTATTTTTAAAACATCTTTCTATCATAAAAGAACAATGAAGTATATATCCTAACTTAAACTTGCTTTTTAGACCTTCATCTATCAATTCTATTATTGAAAATAATGATGAATTGACATAATTGAATAATTTAACAGAGTCTAAAAGCTCTAAGTTTTGAGACATAAAGTTTATTATTAGGCTGTTATATGATAAATTTGTTTCTTTTATGTTAGTAATGCTACTGGCATTAAATGTACCTTCTATTATTTTGTTCAACATATCTAGACCATACCCATTTAGGAGTTCTTCTATGTGAATAAATGGGGTATTAGCCACATTAAAATCTACACTGCCAACAACTGCCAAAATTTTAGTGTTACTAAATTTATTTCTATACATTTTAAAACTCTCTATATTATGAGGAACTAAATTAATACTGTATTTATTAATACTTTTTAATGAAGAGTTTATAAAATCTGCTATCTTCATAGCTGAACCATAACCCGTTATACAAGTCGTTATTATGGCATACTCTCTTGACTTCTCAGGATAATTTATTTCTGTTGAATCAATTGCAGCTCGCCCAATATATGGATTTAAAGAGCTTAAAGAATTAGCCAATTCATCCAAAGTCATTTCTGGTAGTGTGCTTTTTCTTACTGCCTCTAAAACTATTGGAGTAGATACCATCTCAATAGAGCGTGTTTTAATTTTTGTTTTTTCTGAAATAAGTTCTCCAAAAGCTATGAGAGAACCCATATCTGTTAAAAGAAGTACTCCCTTACCTTCATCACATTCTTTTACTAATTCTATAGCTTTATCAAGTATAGTACTTACCTTTACATCAAGAGGCATGTCAATTGCATTACAGTGGTTTGTACCAAGTAATGAATTTGCTACATCACACATACTACTTGCTGTTGAATTTCCATGAGCAAGTATTATAACACCTATACTTTCAGATTGATTATTTGGTTCAAGGTATGTGCTATTTAGAAACATAGATATAAATTTTACTTCATCTTTAGGTAGTGATGTTTGTAAATCATTTTCGATTATACTTAAAACTATTTTAGCTATATTTAAATCTTTATCTAAGAAAATTTTATCATTATATAGATTGTATTTAGGGTTATATGTGTCTTGATTTATATTTTCTATAAGTGCACTTATATGCATTGAAAGAGCAATATAAGTTTGTTTTGTATATTTGTTTCTCGATATTTTTTCAGCTTCTTTTAAAGAGTGTTCAACAGCATAGTAAATCTTTGGATTAATTACCTTGAAAATTTCATTACTTGTATAATCAGAATGAGTTACTGAAGATATTGAAAGTAACTTTGTAGAGTATTTTTCCATATAATTTATAAACATACTCCTTATGTCATTTTCTAGATAAGGAATCTCTGTAGAATATTTAAACCCATTGTTTGGTGTATCTATATTGTATTTAGAGAGTTCTTTTGTATATTCAACCTCCAAATTGTTACCATTAAATTCATAAAAAAGCATGTAATCAAGTTCTGATAATTTATTTAGATTACTGCGATTTTCATTCAATTTTAAAAGACCAGTGTATATATAATCAGGAACAAGAGACAAATCTATTTCTATATTTTCTTTTAGACCAGTCTTATAATTTAAAAAAGCTCTTGCACTCATAAGTTGTATATCAGATTTAAGTTGACCTATATTACCAAAACAATCATAAAGAAGTAAAGATTTAATGACATCTTTGTGAACTCTTATAGTTGCATTGGTATATTTAGATTCTATAATAAAGAAGTATTTAATAAGAGATAATCTTTCTTTTAAGGACCTATCCTGTAAAGCAGGTAGGTTAATTGTAACTGGGATTCTTCTTAAAAAAGTCCCAAGTAGTGAAGAATGTATATCTTCTGTTGTGGCACACACAATAAAAACAGTAGCTTTATGTACGATGTCAGATTCTCCTAATCGTCTGTATATGCCTTTGTCCATCAAAAGAAAAAGCATCTCTTGACCTTCTGGGGGTAATCTATGTATTTCATCTAAGAATAATATACCTCCATCAGCCTGTGCGACTATCCCGAATTTATCCTTATTAGCACCAGTAAAAGAGCCTTTAACATAACCAAATAAATTACTTAAGAGTAAGTTAGCATTCTCTGCATATTCAGCACAGTTAAATACAACAAATTTACTTTCAGAAGAAAAGACTTTACTTTCTACAGCATATTTATACATTGTTTCAGCAAATGTGCTTTTTCCAACACCAGTAGGTCCTATGAGTAATGTGTTAAGACCTTTTGGAGGGTAGAGTATAGCAGATTTAGCTTTTTCTATAGCTAGTTTAAGACTAGAATCCTGTCCAAGTAATGTTGAAAAAATATCTTCTGAGTCATTTTTACTTGATTTAAGTAGCTCATTACAATTACTTATGGAAAACTCAGAGTTGTCTAAAGTATGACCAATTAAATTTTCAATAATACCAGCATGTAAAAACAAAATGGGCTTGCCAGGTATCTTTATAACTTTCTTTTCATTAAATAGGTTATTTAATTCTTTACTGGTATTACTTCTATCAAGAGATGAATTATTAGCAACTTCTATTGTAGTAAATCCTGCTTTCTCTGATTGAAGGTCTTTTAAAGTTATATTTTCACATAATTTATGTAGTGATAATAGAACCTTATCTTTTCTTAGCATATATTGCCTCCTTTCTTTATATTTAAGTTATACTTAAGTTATATTAAATATATTATAATATATATTTGGTATTAAAATAAGGTTTATAGTGGATATTTTGTATTTTACTTTTTAATATGTTGTTTTGTGTAATGGATGGTGTTAAAATAAGAGTTGCATTATACTAGATATAGATTTTTATGGATTTAGTTAGGATATTATGTTGTTATATAAATAAATATAAGTTTTAAATACATTTCAATATATAACTATCAAATTAAAGTAAAACTCGTGAAAGTTAAAAAACAAAAAATTAGAAAGTACATAGTTTTATTGAAGAGAATACTATACAATTTAAAAGATTATATCAATGGTTGAAAGTGTTTGTTATATATTAATTCAGCCATTTTATGCTGTAAACAACTTTAAAATTTAGTTTTGACAAGCATAAAAAACAAGTTTTTTCATAAAATGTAAATATTGGATATTGTTTATTTAAAATAGTTTAAATAAATAATATCTTGTAATAAAATATGAATAATACTATAAAAGAATGGGAGATATGTTTTGTGGATATAGATAGAATTTTAAACTTTTCCTCAAACGCAGGTAAAGCTATGTTGCAAAGTGGAGGAGAAACTTATAGAGTTGAAGAAACGATAGCTAGAATATGTCAATCTTTTGGAATAGACCATGTAGATGTATTTGCGACCCCAACAGCTGTAATGGCATCTGTGTTTGTAGATGGAAAATTACATTCAGCAATTAAAAGAATAAGCTCAAGAAGGGTAGACCTAAACTTGGTTCATGAGGTTAACTCATTATCAAGGGCAATAAGTATAAATAATTTAGATATTGAATTATGTGAAAAAATTTTAGATGAGATAAGTGAAGATAACTACTATTCAGATTTAATAACAATATTTTTTGCAGGCATTGCAGCAGCGACATTTTCGATACTATTTGGAGGAAATATAGAAGAGTTTATAGCCGCATTTACTGTGGGAATTTTGACTAAGTTTGTTACTATGTACTTAAATAAATCATCATTAAATGACTTCTTTGTAAATGCAATCGGAGCAGTTATTATAGCTCTTTGTTCTATTATAATCTTGAAGCTTGGGTTTATAAAGACAATAGACCATCTGATAGCAGGAGCGATAATGTTATTAGTACCTGGTCTGGCATTGACGAATGCTTTAAGAGATTTATTAGATGGACAATTGATTTCTGGTCTTGCAAAGTTAGCAGAAGTATTTTTTATAGGTGTATCTATAGCGGTAGGAATGTTCTTGGTACTTGGATTGTACTTCAAGTTAGGGGGGATATAAATGCATTTGTTTATAGAGGTAATAGCAGCTTTTTTTACAGCCTTAAGCTTTGGAGTGCTATTTAATATGAAAGGAAAGAATTTGATACTATCTGGTATAGGTGGAAGTATCGCTTGGTTTTCATATAAATTTTGTTTGAATATGGGTGTGACGGAAAACTTATGTTTCTTTATAGCTACAGTATGTTTTGCAATATATTGTGAGTTATGTGCTAGAATTTATATGACTCCAGCAACCACATTAAGTGTATGTTGTCTAATAATATTAGTACCAGGTTATGGAATATATAATACTATGTATTCTGTTTTGACAAATAATTATATCAAAGCAGTAGAGTATGGTGTAAGTACATTATCCTGTGCAAGTTCAATTGCGTTGGGACTGGTATTTATAACTACAGTATTTAGAAAAGTAAACTTATATGGAATGTTTACCAAAATAAAAGAAAATGAAAAATATAAGAAGGGTATAAATAAAATTAAGCCACAAAAATAGAAAAAATTGACTTTTAGGTAAAAGGATGATAATATAATAACATAAAATAGAATAAGAATATCTAAATTAGAAAAGATGTTCTTATTCTATAGAAATAGTTTTTTTTTATTTCAAAAAACTGACAACTTGCATTACAGATGTAAGTTTTAGTGTTCAGTTTGTACCAAAAAATTTGTACCAATGCTAGAAACCTTAATTTAAATTGAAAAGGGGGAAGATTTCAAGATGGAAAAGCTGTCGGATAAGAGAAGAGTCAAGGCAGTAAGTATGGAAACCTTCGTATTTATTGTACTATTGGCGGTAGGATTTGGATATGTAGGAAGCATCATGGGTGCAGGTATGATGTTTAAAGTAATAATGAGTACAGCACATGCGCTTTTATTAGATACAGTATTTTTAATAATGGCGATGGCAGTTCTTGCAGGTGCACTTAGTGCATTGCTTTCAGAATTCGGAGTAATATCCTTAGTTAATAAGATATTTAAAGGTCTTATGAGACCTATATGGGGCTTACCTGGTGCTAGTATAGCAGGAGTAGTTGCAACATATTTATCTGATAATCCAGCTATTATACCATTTGCTAAAGACAAAACATTTACACAATATTTTAAGAAGTATCAAGTACCTGCTTTATGTAACTTAGGAACAGCCTTTGGTATGGGGCTTATTGTAACGACTTTCATGATAGCTCAAGGTAAAGAATATGTACTACCAGCTATAATAGGTAATGTTGGGGCAATAATAGGTAGTATTATTAGTGTTAGAATTATGTTGACTTTTACTAAAAAGTATTATAATTATGACCCTAAAAGCGATACTGAAAAACAAGTAAATGAAAAAGGTGCAAAAATTGAAGAGTTTAGAGAAATAAGAGATGGTAATGTATTCCAAAGAGGATTGGATGCTATACTTGAAGGTGGTAAGTTAGGTGTTGAAATGGGTATGGCTATAATACCAGGAGTTTTAGTAGTTTGTACATTGGTTATGTTATTAACTTTTGGACCATCTACAGACCCTGCTACAGGTCAGGCTGTTTACACAGGAGCTGCATATGAAGGTATAAAATTATTACCTGCTATTGGTGATAAAATTAGCTTCATAATAGAGCCATTATTTGGATTCACATCACCAGAAGCAATCGCATTCCCTGTAACTGCATTAGGAGCTGTTGGAGCAGCAATATCTTTAGTACCAGAATTTATAAAATCAGGTGCTATAACTCCTAATGATATAGCAGTATTTACAGCTATGGGTATGTGTTGGAGTGGATACCTAAGTACACATATAGGTATGATGGATGCTTTAGAAGCAAGACCATTAGCTGGTAAAGCGATACTTTCACATACAATAGGTGGTTTATGTGCAGGTATATGTGCCCACTTTATATTTATGCTCGTTGGATAAAAATGTTCTAGAAATCAAATATTAAGATATTATAATTTATAAAGTTGAATAAACTAATGATTTAAGTATAAAATAAAATTAGTAATTTAAATATATAGAGGTGCTGTTTTGAAATAGAGATTTACTTTCATTTTAAGACAGCACCTTTTAGTAATTTAGATAAACTAATTAAATGTATTGATTGAATTTATTATGATAAAATTGTATTATATACAATAGAGTCAATTTAAACAGTAACAATAAGGAGGAATTGTAGTAGATGAAAAAGGAACGACTACATCATGAAGACTTAAAAGAGTATGATTATGATGAAGATGATTATCTCAGTAGAAAGGTGATTATTAAGGACTTCATAAAAACTATATTGGTTATGATGATTGCTACTGGAATATCAGTAGTTTTTGAAAAGGTAGGTTTTAATGAATCTAATATTATATTGGTATACATATTAGGTGTGCTGTTTGCTACAAGTATAACGTATGGGTATTTTTTTGGAATACTTTCTTCAGTAATAGGAGTGCTATCATTTAACTTTTTCTTTACACATCCATTATATACTTTTTTAGCCTATAGGAAGGATTATCCTATAACATTTTGTATTATGCTGATGGCAGCTATTATAACAAGTACCCTAACTTCTAGAATAAAAAGAGAAGTGAGACTTTCTCATAAAAGAGAAAAAATGATAAGGTTGCTTTATGAGAACAATAAAACATTACTTAAAGCAAAAAATAAGAATCAAATTATTGAGTTTTGTGGGACTAATTTAGTAAACATGTTAAATAGAACTGTTATAGTAACCATTTCAGATGGCGATAATAATTTAGGTAAGCCAAGTATCTATATTTGTAACAATGATGGGAGTGAGAACATATTCCATTCAGTATTAGAAAAGGAAGCTATAAAAGAAGCTTTTAGGACAGGCGAACCAGTTGGAATCGGAACAAAATATTGTAAAAAGAGTAGTGCATACTACTTTCCTATAAAAGGTCAAGAATCGAATGTACTTGGTGTTATAGGTATTGCATGTTTTAAAATAGATATTATTACAGAAAATGAAAAGATATTGTTAGAAGCTGTTTCAACACAGGTTGCATTGGCAATCGATAGAGAAAATTTATTTGAAAAGAATAAAAAAGCTAATCTTGAGGCAGAAAGAGAGAGATTAAGAGGCAATTTACTTAGATCAATCTCTCATGATTTAAGAACTCCACTTACAAGCATATTAGGTTCATCTTCAACAATACTTGAAAATGATGATATGATAGACAAAGAAACTAGAGTAGAATTAGTAAAAAATATATATGAAGATACAAGTTGGCTGACTCATTCTGTTGAGAACATACTTAGTATGACTAGAATAGATGAAGGCAAATTGGATATTGAAAAACGACCAGAAGTTGTTGATGAAATAATAGCAGAATCTATACTAAGAGTGAAAAAGTTTGCTAATAATAGGGATATACAAACTAATATTCCAGAAGAAATAATAGTAGTTCATGTAGATGTATTGTTAATAGAACAAGTTTTAGTAAACTTAATCGATAATGCTATAAGACATACACCTAAAGATTCCAAAATAGAATTAACTGTAAATAAAGAGTCAAATCAAGTTCTATTTGCAGTTTCAGATAATGGAAAAGGAATACCAAATGAAGATATTGATAATATATTTAATAGATTTTATACCAAGAATAAATCTAGAAATCTTGAAAGAAGAGGGATTGGTCTTGGATTAGAGATATGTAAGTCTATAGTAGAAGCTCATGGAGGAGAAATTATAGCTTTTAATAATTCTTCTGGAGGAGCTACATTTAGATTTAGTATACCTATATGTGAAGAGGAGGCGAAAGGCGAGTGGAAATAAAGCCATTAGTTCTAATTGTAGAAGATGACAAGCCAATTTGTAAATTTATAAAGGTGTCTCTTGAAACTCAAAATTATAGGTGTGTAGAGACTGATAATGGAGGAACTGCGATATCACTTATACATTCTCTTGACCCAGACTTAATAATTTTAGATTTAGGGCTACCAGATATTGATGGAATTGAAGTAATAGGACGAGTTAGAGCATGTGCTAAAAATAACAAAATAATCGTTGTTTCAGCAAGAGAACATGAAAGAGATAAAGTTGAGGCTTTGGATGGAGGAGCTGACGATTATTTGACTAAACCTTTTAGTGTAACAGAGCTTTTAGCTAGAGTGCGTGTAGCTCTTAGAAATAAGGCTCAACAAGGCAATATAAACAATGATACTCCAAAGGTTTTTGAAGTTAAAAATCTAAAGATAGATTATGAAATTCATACTGTTTTAATTAATGATAAAGAAATACATTTAACTCCAATTGAATATAAGATTATTGAATTAATGTCTAAGTATTCAGGAAGAGTTTTAACTCATAAATTTATAATAGATAAGGTCTGGGGAAATTACTATGAAAGTGAAAACCAGTCCCTTAGAGTATTTATGGCAAGTATAAGGAGAAAAATCGAAAAAAACCCTGCTCAACCAGAGTATATTTTGACTGAAGTTGGAGTAGGCTATCGTATGGCAGATGAATAGTTATGAAATTAAGATAATATTAATTAGATAAAAATTATCTGCTATTCTAATAAATATGAATATTTTAAACAGAATAGAAATAGCTATGTATATTTTATAATGAATAGATATAAAATCAATTTATCTAATCTTAAATCTACATAGTTATTTTTGTATTTTAAGATATATTTTTTCATGAAATAATATATGTTTTAAATTGGGGATTAATTTCCTATAGACATTACCTTTTGTAGAAAAATTATCTATATAATACTATAGATGTTTGTATAGAAGTTCTTTACCATAAATATAGAATGTGAGATAATAAATTAAATAAAAATAGAAAGTAATGAGGATATAATTTTTAGAAAGTATAAAATTGATGGATTAGGAGCGAAGTTTATGATAGTGGGTATTATAGGCCCTTCAGACTCTGGGTTTAAGATAAAGGATGATTTAAAACAGATAGACAGTGATTTAGAAACTAAAATATATGTAAGAGAAAAAGTGGTAGATACAATAGAAGTTATTTCTAAATGTGAAGATGAATGTGATGCTATTATATTTACAGGATGTGCAGTTTATGAGTTTATAAAATCTAAGTATGAGATAAGCAAACCACATTCATTTGTACCAAGAAGTGGTACAAGCATAATGAAGGCATTTTGGGCAATAAAAAGTGAGGATATAAAGTTAGATAAATTCAGTATAGATGTAGTAGATAGATATGTTGTAGAAGATGCACTTAAAGAATTTGATATAAAAGCTACAAGTGTGTTTTGTAATCCGTTTTCTTTGGAAGTAGGAGAATCTGAGCTTGTAGAATGGCATATAAAATTATTTGAAGAAAATAAAACAGATATAATGTTAACTGGTTTCGGAGCAGTATATAATGAATTAAAAGAAAGAGGTTATCCAGTATTTCGTCTACAAGCTACTATACAATTAATCAAAGAAAGTTATGAGAAAGTAAAGAGTGAATATGCTCTAAGTAAGGCTAGATTTTCTCAAATTGCTGTTGAAATCTTGAGTATAATAGATTATAAAGAGAAGATAGATAACTATTATTCTGATATGATAAAAAAATCAGATATGGATAAGCTTGTAGTAAACTATGTGAGAAGTATTCAAGGCTCCCTATTTTTATTTGGAAGAAATGATTATGTCGTATTTGTCCATAAAGGGGTAGCTGATAATGAGTATAACTACGATAAGTTATTTAAACTGAAGAGAGATATAAAAGATATGGGATTTTCTCTTAGTATAGGAATTGGTACTGGAGTAACTGCATATCAAGCTGAGAATAATGCACATAAAGCATTAAGACGCTCTATAGATTCAAAAGAAATTGGCATATATTTAGTAGATGAAGACGAAAATATAAGAGGTCCTTTAGCCTCAGAAAATGAATTAAATTATTCTTTAATGTTGTCTGATGAAAAAGTAATAGATATATCTAAAAAGACTGGAATGAGTTGTGAATCAGTTGCAAAAATTATTGCTATAAGTGAGAATAGGCAAAGTAAGATTTATGATTCAAAAGAATTAGCAGAATATTTAAATGTAAGTGAAAGAAGTGCAAGGCGTATATTAAATAAAATAGTGAGTGCAGACCTAGGTAGGATATGTGCAAAAGAAACTAGCATTGGTGGAGGAAGACCTAAAAATATTACTGAAATATTATTTTAAAAAACTGCATCAACTACTGCAATAAATTATTATATAAAATACTAAAACCTATGTAAAACAAGCTTTTAAGATATAACTTATAAAGTTGAAAATACATAGGTTTTTAGTTTTATAATTTTAAGATATCTGTTGTAATATTTATAATTTAATCATATGATAAACTATTTTAGCAGTATCATACAATTCATCTATATTTACGTATTCATTAACTGTGTGAACATCATACATACCTAGACTCAATATAGCACAGTTGTATCCAAGATTAGCTAATATATTTGCATCACTTCCACCACCAATTACCATTGGATTTGGAACAACACCAACTTGTCTTATTGCTTCTTCACTCAATTTGAATACATGACTATCTCTACTAAGTTCAAAACTAGGATAAGACATATTATGCTCAAAAGTATAAGTAGTATTAAATTTAGATGCAGCATCTTTGCAACACTTCTCCATATGATTAAGTTCATACTCTAAAGTTTCAGGTATATGAGACCTAATTTCAGCAGTCAATGTAACCTTGTCAGTTACTATATTTGTAGCTCCACCACCTTCTATCTTACCTATGTTTGAAGTAGTTAATGAATCTATTCTGCCTATATGCATATTACTTATTGCATGAGAAGCTACCAATATAGCATTTATGCCTTTTTCAGGCTCTATACCAGCATGTGCTTTCTTACCATAAAAAGAGATTTTTATAGATTGCTGAGCAGGAGCTTTATATGCTATCGAACCAATAGCTCCACCAGAATCTAAAATCACCATATCTTTACAAGGTAAGTTGTCAGGATTAAAGTTTTTAACACCATGCATACCAGCTTCCTCACAGATTGTAAAACAAAGATAAATATCTCTATGTGGGATTTTTTCTGTAATAACATGTTCTAATGCTTCAAGTATAGCAGCTATTCCAGCCTTATCATCTGCACCAAGTGTAGTAGTACCATCACTTCTAACTATGTTACCATCTAGTACAGGCTTTACACCTAAACAAGGTTGAACTTGGTCCATATGTGCACATAAACAAAGAGGTCTACTTCCTTCTTCACCTTTTATATAGGCAATAACATTTCCTGTATTACCACCATATTTTTCACCAGCATCATCTATAATGGCATCTATATTTCTTTCTTTTAAGTAGTTTACAAGCCATTTAGACATTTCTAATTCTTGATTAGAGGGACTATCAATTTTAACCATATCCATAAAATTATTTATAAGTCTATTTTTATCTAACATAAATTTTTCTCCTTTTAGAAAGATTTAATTAAATTACATACTATATGAAGGTAGTATTCCAGGTCCTAATGGAATATTAAATACCATAAATAATATCAATAATATAGTCCATACTATTAAGAATGAGATTGAGTATGGTAACATGTTAGCTATTACAGTACCCATACCAGCATCTTTATCATATTTTCTCGTAAATGCTAATATAATAGGGAAGTATGGGAATAATGGACTAAGTGGATTTGTTATACAATCACCTATACGATAAGCCATTTGAGTAAGCGCTGGATTGTATCCAACCATCATAAACATTGGTACAAATATAGGTGCAAGGATAGCCCATTTTGCAGATGCACTACCTATAAATAAATTTATAAAACAAGATAAGATAATAAATCCTATCAATAATAAAGGTCCATTTATTCCTGCTGATTTTAAAAATTCTCCACCTTTTACAGCTAGTATTAAACCTAAATTACTATTTGTAAACAACTGTAAAAATTGTGAAGCTGCAAATGCTAGTATTATATATCCACCCATATCACTCATTGCACCAGCCATTATAGAGACAACGTCCTTGTCCTTTTTTATCTTACCTATAGTTTTTCCATATACAACACCAGGTATAAAAAATGCTAATGCTATTATAGGTACCATACCTTTCATAAGAGGAGCATTGTTTGATAGTAAGTCTCCTGTTTCTGGGTCAGCTAAGAATGGTTTTTTACCAATTACACTAAGAGCTATTATGATTGCTGCATATATTAATATACTTATACCAGCCCTTTTAAGACCTTTTTTTTCTGCATCATTAAGACTACCATCAACATCTAATTCTGCATTTCCTTCATACTTACCAAATCTAGGCGCTACAATCTTTTCCGTTACCCATGTTGCTAACAGTATTAAAACAAAAGTTGATGCTATCATAAAGAATAAGTTCATTGTTGCATTAGCTTGAAATCCAGAGTCAATCATTTGGGCTGCTGGAACTGTAAAGCTTGCAGCAAGTATATCATTGACACTTATCATAATATTTGCAGCAAATCCTAGACAGACTGCGGCATACCCAGAAAATAAACCTATAAGAGGATGTCTACCAACACCAAGGTATACAAGTGCAGCTAGTGGTGGAAATAGTATTGTACCTGCATCTGATGCAATATTGGCAAGCATACCTATAGTCATTACAACAAGAGTTACTTTTGTTTCAGGAATCTTGCTTACTGATGCTTTGATTGTTGCTGTCATAAGTCCAGTTTTATCACATACACCAGCACCTATCATAGTTACTAAAACTAGTCCTAAAGGAGCAAATCCTTGAAAATTACTAACTATATTTCCTAGAAGAATTTGAAGCTGTTCTACAGTCAATAGATTTACAGCTTTTATGGTTTCTCCTGTACCAGGATGAACTACTGATATACCCATAGAGCCAACTATACTAGATAGTATAAGTAAAAGTACACATAGTCCTAAAAATATTGTAACTGGGTCTGGTAGTTTATTACCAACAGTTTCTATCCTGTTTAATGTTCTGTCAAAAAAATTTTTCTTCTTAACTACGTTATCATTCATAATATCCCTCCCTAATAATTAAAAAATAAGTATTGTGGTCAAATTTATAATTAAAATTATGATTGTCGATTTAAGACGTGTCCACAATATGTCCTAAAAAAAGTATAAAATAAACTTTTAACTATGTCAATGTAATTTTCTGAATTTTCTGTATGAGTAGTGTTAATTAAATATGATTTAAGTAAATTAATGACGAATTATATCTAATGTATTTGAATAACATATACACTTTAAATTTAATTTTAAAATAAAATTTTAGAAAAAGCTAGTGGAAGATTAAGTTATTAAAGTAATAATCTAATAAAATGTTAAGCTTTTAGAATGCTTAGAGTGTAGATTTGATTCAAAATCGAAAAGAAAAAATCAATTATTAGTTTTTTATAATATATATATAATATAAAAATTATCTATACCGATAATTTATGTAAATTAGTAATATAAATTTCTAGAGATGTATGTATATCTTTCTAGAGTGGTGCTTTTTAATGACTTTTATATATTGAAATGATATAATATATCCGAGTAATAAGTAAAGGAATATTAAATTAAAATTAAGATATTTGTAGGTTTATCTAAAATATATGTTAATATTAGCATCTTTTTATAGAAAGTCTAATGGGAATATAAACCATTTATAATTATAAATTCTTAGAGAAATCCTTTAAACTATAAAAAATACTGTAGTTAAATCACTTTTTAAATTAATCAGAAATAGAAGATTTCATTTATAAGAGTATTGTATTTGTACTATAGAAGTATTAAATGATTCATAAGCAAGTATAGGTGATGCATAAGGAGGATATGATGCTAGAGACACTATTAAGAAATTTTAGAGCAAAGAAGATGGATTTGTATCAGTCTGAAATTAGAATTAGAAATTACCATAGTTTGAATGGCCTATCACTAGTAGGGCTTACTATTTCAACTATGGTTCTTATATTTGGATTGACTTTATCAGAAGTAGTTACTTTTAATACAGAATTTTTTCTTATATTTGGATATTTTCTTATTCTTCATATCCTTTGTAAATTTTATTTAAAAGAACACACTAAATATATAACATGTATTTTTTATGGAGTATTAACGCCAGTTATGATAATGGGTATTTTAATGGGAACTTTTTTAGATAAAACAGAACCTTCAATTACAATCATGGTATTCATATGTGTACTTCCTCTATTCATATTAGATAAACCTTGGAGAATCATTCTTTATATAACAATAATTTCTATAGTTTATGGTATCTGTTGTTTTATAGCAAAGGATATAGATATGTTTATGGCAGACCTAGTCGATTTAGTTACATTTTATTTTTTATCTGTTGGTGTTAATTTCTTTATTTTAAATGACCGTATTGAAAGTGTAGAAAACTATATTAAGTATCGAGAAAAATCGGAAATTGATTTATTGACAGGTATATATAATCGAGGTTCTGGAGTCGAGATGATTGAAAAACTCATGTCTAAACAAAAATATGGTGCTTTTATTCTTATTGATATAGATGATTTTAAGTATATTAATGATTCTTATGGTCATATAGTAGGAGACTATTATCTAAAAGCTGTAGCTGAAAATATAAGAAATGTGTTTTATGATAGTATTGCATTAAGATTAGGTGGTGATGAGTTTGCTATCTATTCTGTAGAATTAACTGATGAAGAGAAGTGTAGGATACGATTTGAAAAATTATTTGAAGTGTTAAATGATATGGAAGATTTATCAAAGGATAACTATGCATTTCATATCAGTTTAGGATGCTCTATTTGTGATGAAAATATTATCAATTTTGAAGAGTTGTATAGTAAAGCAGACGAAGCCCTTTATTCAGCAAAGGAAGCTGGAAAAGGATGCTATCGTATAAATTAGTTAGATTCTACTATATTCTATTCAAAGTGTGGAAAAAATCTATGGATATCATTTGAATTGTGTAGAGGATATAAAGTTATCTTATATATATAGTGCAGATTCTGTTCTAATTTGCTACATTCAAATGGTTTTCCATGTCCAGGATAAATCATCTTGGGTTTTGTATTTATAATTGTTTCCCAAGATTGAGCAAATTCCATTTTATTTTCTGCAAATATGGTGATTTTATGAATACTTGGAAATCCATTCATTGCAGAATCTCCACAAAATAAAGTCCCATTATTAAGTAGTAGGGAAATTGAATCAGAAGTATGTCCTGGTGTTTCTATGATTTTTCCATTTAATTCTTTTTCAATTTCTTTTAGATTATTGTCAGAGATAAGAATACATCTTTTTTCAAACTCTTGCTTTAGTGTAGGAAAACAATGTCCATCTTTTCCAAATAGTTTCATAATTTGACAAAAGAGAAAAGCGGTACGACTTGTGCATCCACCAATAAAAGAGTTTTGCCCTTTATATAGAGCTTTTAAAGCTTTATCATGCATGACAATTTTTGTATTAGGAGATTCTTCTAAAATCTGATTTATAAAACCTGCATGGTCATCATGGGCATGAGTTAGAAATATGTATCTAATGTCTTTGATTTTTATGTTGGATTTGAATATTTGTTTTTTGAAATGTTTAAAACCATTTTCATATCCAGTATCAATCAAGACAAAACCGTCTTGAATAGGGTATAACCAATTATTTACAATTAGGTTTCCTGCATTAAATATTTTTTCAAACATTTTTTCACCACCTTAAATTAAAATAGAAATTTGTATAGTTAGAAAGAATATATCATACTTATATTTATACTTCAACAGAGTCTTAAAAGTTTTAAAGTGAGTAGCACCAGTAAATATTTATATTATCTACAGATGCTACTTTTTGTGAGCTTTGTAGGGCTAGCACTAATTCTTTATAGGATTAGCAACCTATAAGATGAAATAATAACTATAGTGTAAAGTTGTTACTTTTCAAGATATGCTTTTAGGGCAAGCCCAATAAATTTTGATGCCCCATCTCCATATTTCTTATCATTAATTTCAATAAATGTAGGATTTGATATATAATTTTCAGACGTAATAGACCAATAGTTATCTCCCATATCAATACCATTATTAATTTTATTAGTAAAGGAAATTAGTTCTCCAACTAATTCTTGAATATCCAAAGATGTAACATCTTTACTTAGATTCTCTGTAAGTTTTTTTGTAATATCATCACTTTTTTTTATAAGGTTAAATACTTCTGCTTGGTCAATAGTAGAGCCATTAGATATAAAATTTTGAAGATTACTTTCCATAGCTTTTGTGTATTTTTCGATACTTCCATACTGTTTAGTTGCCATATCAGCTATTTTGTTTTCATTAGACTTCATTTCTGAAATCATTTCATCAAAGTTTTCAACACTTCCAAATTGCTTGATAATTCCATCAGTATGAGTTTCTTTGAACTCAGTTAATATACGAAAATATTCATCCATATTAAAATCTTTAAAATCCATACATTTTTCTCCTTTTATAAGTTTATCAAGTAACTCTAATAGAGCATTTAATCTATCCCTTTTTATTTGAATTAGTTCTCGTTGATTCTCAAATGTAGTAATCATATCAAATTTAGGATTTTCCATGATTACTTTAATTTCTTTTAATGTAAAATCAAGTTCTTTGAAAAATAGAATTTGTTGTAAAACTTCTAATGCTTTTTCATCATATAATCTATATCCAGCGCTCGTTATTTCTGTGGGTTTAAATAAATCAATTTCGTCATAAAACTGTAGAGTACGTACACTAATACCAGTTATCGAAGAAACCTGTTTTACTGTCATCATTTTAATTCACCTTCTTTCATACTCTGGTAATTGAGACCTAGCTAATATTATATTTGCAAGAAATAGTATTTACTTATTAACTCTATCCCTAACTACCACTGTATACTATCACTATACGTGAGGGTCAATCTCTTTGTTATATTTTTTCTAAATAATATTAGGGATTTTACTAAGAATAATATGTTTTATTTTGGTTGTGATTTATGCTATGTATTTTATTGGAAAAGTAAAAGATTGGTAATAAGGTATTCTAAAAATAAAGAGAAATGTAAGAAAAGATGGTATAGCTTTTAAGGCATATACCATCTTTTGTACTATAAAAATATACTTATAAAGTTTTATCGTGTTTTTCTAAAAATGTTAGATATTCTTCTTTAGTCATAACTGGAGTAAAGGCATCTAATATGTTTTTAGCATCTTTAGCATTATCAAAAAGAAGGTCTACAACTGTAAGTGCCATTGCTTTTGCAGGGATTATGTAAGCCAAATCTTCATCAACTATTTCAAAATCTCTTGTATGAAGAGCACCTTTTACACCGCCAATCATAGGATGAAGAGTAGGCATTATATGAGATACATCACCAAAATCAAAAGAACCTGTAAAGTCTCCACCATCAACAACTTTTCCCTCTAGACCTAAATCTTCAAGATTATTTTTAAATAAATTATCAAGATTTTTGTATCGTAATATTGGTAAGTAGCCAGGGATTTCAGTTATTTCGACCTCAGCTCCAACTGCCATTCCACCAGCCATTAAGGCTTTATTTATCCTTGAATTAGCATCAATCATACCGTTTATAGTTCTAGCTCTTACATATGATTCCATATGGACATCAGCAGGAACAACATTTACTATATCTCCACCTTTTGTGATGATAGGGTGGAATCTAACTCTTTCAGATTCTTTAAACGTCTCTCTAAGTGCGTTTACGTTGTTTATAGCAAGCATTGCTGCATTTAAAGCATTTATACCATCATGTGGAGCAGAACCAGCATGAGATTCTTTACCTATAAATTTAACTTTTTTTCCAACAAATCCATTACTCTCAGGACCTACTAAAGCTTTATCTTCCCCTAAGTCAGAAGAGTGAAACATCATAGATATGTCTATATCATCAAAATAACCTCTTTTTATTAACTCTTGTTTTCCACCAAAGTAAGTTATCTTTCCTTCTTTTTTTAATTGTTCTCTATATTCTAACTCAATAAATTCTTCAGCTGGAGTAGCCATGAAAGATATTTTACCATCTAGATGTTCTAAAACACCACTTTTTACTAGACCAACAGCTGCGCCTAACATTCCAGCTATTTGAATATTGTGTCCACAAGTATGAGAAGCACCTATTTCATTAGCATCTTTATGTTCTTTACATGATATGCCATCCAATTCTCCAAGTATAGATATATGAGGGCCTTTTTTATTAGTATTTGCATCTGCCTTACATCCTGTTACGGCTATATTTTTTTCTACAGATAAGTTTAATTCTTGTTCAAAGAAGTTTGAAACAGCTTCTGTAGTTTTAAATTCTTTATATCCATACTCTGGATTTTTATATATTCCTTGACCTATTTTTAATATTTTTTCTCTATTTTCATCTATAGTTTTTATTACTAGAGATTTTAATTGTTCTTTATTCATAATAAATTCCTCCTATATTTTACCTTGAATACTTAAAACTATATGAGCTATACTCGCACATGCAAAGAATATAGTTGTGAAAACAATAAGTGATATTATAACTATTTTCCATGACATCTCTTTTAAAGATTCTATTTTATTTCCAACAGAAATTCCTGCAAAAGCTAGTAGTGGAGTAGTTATAGCCATAAAGTTAATATTATTAGTATTTGTTAAGAATACTTCAGATGTTGGGCTATATGGCATACTAAGTAAAAGACCTATTATAGTTGCAAATCCAAAAGCTGGAAATATCGATTTAGGAAATAAATCCTTTACAATCATAGCAGCCATAGCAGCTAATATTAACATAACCATTCCAGGAAGAGCTGTAACTATAGATGTACCCACGCTAATTCTTTGTCCTATAAGAATTATAACTCCAATGACAGACATAACCAATAATTGAAATGAACTTTTCTTCAAATTTAAATTAGCAAACATTTATTAGCACTCTCCTTCTGTTGTTTCAATTTCTTTAGTTTTTTTATTTCTAGAAAATTTAGGTTCTAAAATTTTATACATAAAATTAGTAAATGGTAAGGATACAAAAACTAAGAATATAATTCCTGTTATACTAGACATCATATTGCTTGTTGCTGCATAGGCAAGTATTGTATCTGCCATTTCAGGTGGAACCATAGTAGATAATGAACCAGCAGCGGCAGTCATCATACTTCCACTACCAACACCACAAGCCATTCCCAAAGCATATGGATGAAGACCACTATAAATAGAGACCGAACCTAGTACACTAAAGTATATAGTACCAAGAACTGTACCCATTAAATATGTGCCAAGTACACCACTACCTTCTGGAGAATTTATTCCATATTTCTCAGATATAACTCCTAAAGAAGGTTCACGGCTGATACTTGCAGTAGCTCCAACAGCTTCTCTTTTCATACCAAACATTAATGCAAGAGGTAATGCAACGATTGGTGCAAGTATATGACCAAATTCTTGAGCTATGAATGCTGGTCCAGCTTGAATTATCTTATCAATGTTTGGACCAACTGTAGTACCGTACTTTATACCAAGCATTACTAGTGCAATTCCAACAACTTCTCCAGCAATATTTATTTCTTTTTCTCCAATGACTTTTTTAAGTGCTTTAATTTTTTTCCCTAATAAATCTGGTGTTATTATAAGTCCAATTATAACTGCGTAGAGCATAGGAAATAGTACTATAGAAGCTTTTCCAATAGCTATAGTTCTTTGCCCTATAAATTCGCATATTACTACTAATATTAAGCAAGTTAAAAATACTTGAATAAAATGTTTTTTATTACTTTCCATGATTTCCTCCCCAAAAAGAATAAGTATTTTACTTATTTAAAATAAAAAATACATTTTCTTAGATATAATACGTTTTCCTGTATATTATAAAAAATACCATTTTAAATAAGTTTCAGAAATGTCATTAACATGTCCTTAAATAAGGATAAAACAAAAATTTAACATTGTCAACGAAAAAAATGTAAAATATTACATATTTTTCAATATATTGTAATATTATTCATTCCTAAAAAATTATTTAAATATTGTAGGAATAATAGATAAAAAGCTTTAAAATAAATAATATAAAACTAAGAAAGAGTAAATTGAAATTTTAAAATGGATGAATAAAAGTATTTTAAGATTTGAGTAAATATAAGACTTAAAGTAACTATTAAAAGTTAGTACAACTAACTTAGATTAAATAATAATGATTCTAGTAGGTGGTAGTAAATGAAAATCAATAGATTAACAGAAATAATAGTAATACTTTTAAATAAGAAACTGGTAACTGCCAAAGAGTTGGCAGAGAGGTTTGAAGTTTCTACAAGAACTATATATAGAGATATAGAAACTCTATCTATGTCAGGAGTACCAGTATATATGACAAAAGGTAAGGGGGGCGGGATATCTTTAATAGAAGAATACTCTATAGATAAGACCATATTATCAAATGAAGATAAAGAGAGTTTGATAGTGGCGCTCAAAACCTTACAAGCAACAAAGTATCCAGAAATAAATTCAGTAGTAAATAAAATTGGTTCAATATTTGGAGAGCAGAACTTTGCAAATTGGATTGAAATAGATTTTACTGAATGGGGAAGTAATTTTAATGAAGATGACAAATTTACAAAAATAAAAGAAGCTATTTTAAGGCGTAATGCCATAAATTTTAATTATGTAAATAGCATGTCAAGTCAAACAAATAGAACTGTCGAACCTATGAAACTTATGTATAAGAGTAAGACTTGGTATTTATATGGATTTTGTAGATTAAAGGACGATTTTAGGATATTTAGAATTAGTAGAATAAAAAACTTAGTTGTGAAAGAAGAAGTGTTTTCAAGAAAGATAATAGAAGATGTATGTTTTGATGATTCTAAGGTGATTAAGGAAAATACTGTAACCCTGAAATTGAGATTTAAAGAGAAGATGCTTTTTAGAGTGTTTGATGATTTTAATAAAGATTTAATAACTAAAAACAAAGATAATACATATGATGTAATCGCTGAATTTCCTATTGGTGAGTGGATTTATGGTTATATTTTATCTTTTGGAGATAGTGTTGAAATACTTGAACCTAAAGAGGTTAGAGATAATGTAATAATTAGATTGAAAGGGTTATCTAAAATTTACTCATTATAATACTTTGATTAAAAGAATCATTTGAAATTTATTAATTGCAAAATATTTCACTAAGTCTAATTATATTAAAAATATGACATAAAGGTGTCGTATATTATAAGTTATAATTTAATTAAATAAATTTAATATTAAAATAGATTAATAAAAACAAAGTGAGGTATAAAGTATGGATTATGAAATAGTAAACATAAGTGAGAAAATAGTTGTAGGAATATCAAAAGAAACTACAAATCAAGATGGACAAGCAGTAAAAGATATAGGTGAGTCATGGAAGAGATTTATGGGAAAAGGTATATATAATTCTATAAAAGGTAAAAAGAATGAAAAGACAATAGGCTTATATACAGATTATCAAGGCGATTTTACAAATCCATATAACTTTGTTGCGTGTTGTGAAGTAAATAGTGATGCTGATAAAGATATCAATTTAGATGAATTAAATACTAATAATACTGTGGAAGAAATTGTTATAAGTAAAGTTATACCAGCAGGTAAGTATGCAAAATTTATTGTAGTAGGAGATATTCACAAAGCGATAGGAGATTTCTGGGCTGAATTTTGGCAAATGGATTTTGATAGAAATTATATAAGTGATTTTGAAGAATACCAAGGTAATACCTATGATTCTGATAAACATGAAATTCATATTTACATAGGAATAAACTAGATTTGCATTATATTGAGTATATGTAATTTTTTATTGACATATGTCAGATGGAGGGGTATTATAAATTGGTAAATGTTAGAGGCAAGACAATAGAGTGTTTGAAAATTTTATAGTTTTCATACATGAACTATAAAGGGGGATTTTCCTATGTTTGAATGTGCATTTATTTATGTTGCTAAAGGTCTTAATGCTGAGAAGCAAAGAGCAGTTATTCCATCTGATACAATAAATATGAATGTTATTGGTGTGGAAAATTATGATGAAGCAGAAGTTGTAGCCAAAGAAATGGTAGAAAAGGGATGTACAGCTATTGAACTATGTGCTGGTTTTGGTAACGAGGGTATTTACAGAATTAAAAAAGTTGTTGGACCAAACGTTGCTGTGGGTGCAGTGAAATTCGATTTCCATCCAGCTTTTGGTTTTAAGAGTGGAGACGAAATATTCTAATAATCAGTGCCTTTATATGAATAAAGATACATGGAGTAAATTAGAATGTTTGCATGATATTTTATTGAAAGTTGCTGATTGTAATAAATATGTTGAAGAATCAATATGTTTATTACAGTCAGTTTTATTGTTAATAACTATAAGCAGTAAGTCTATAAAAGATTTACTGCTTTTTTAGTACTTAAAAATATCAGTATTGATTTGAATCGTTGCTAATGATGTTAGGAAAATTGTAAATAAACACTTGTAAATATCATGATTTAAATTGTAACTTTCAACGTGAAAAAGAAAAAAATTGTAAGTACAGACTATAATAACATTTTTGAATTTATGAATAAACAATTAAAAAAATTATAGAAAAATAATGTATAAAGCTAAACACAATTTAATCGATAATACATATATAGAAATACAATTAAGTAATTAAATAACCATTTCTTGGATGTTAAGCAAGTTAGAAATTATATAGTAAAGAAGCAAATAAACCTGTAATTTAATATTTTAAGTAGCATGAGAAGCATTTTTCGTTTTTTATAGATTACAACTTTAGCAGATTATAAAAATAAATCTACAAAAATAATTTTAATGAATCTGAAAAAAAAATTTTATATGAATATAAAAAAACATAAGGTTATTCTATCTTTATTTGATTACTTCTGACAACTTTTTATGTTTTGTACAATTATATTTTTATTAACTCGTCAAAATGCCAAACATATATTACAATATATATATAAGTTTTTTAATTGACAAATTGTGTTAATATAATTGAATATAATATGGCATAAATAATTACTTTTATTTATCAATGAAATGTATTTATTATGTAGCGAAAAATAGTCAGATAGTATAGACAATATTTGAAATAAAAGCATTTATTGTTGTACATATGGAGGAGTTAGTTTTATGGAAAATAAAATTTTGATAGTAGATGATGCTATTTTTATGAGAATGATGATTAAAGAAGCTCTGAGTAAAAGTGGCTATGGAAATTTAGTAGAAGCAAATGATGGAGAAGAAGCTTGTAATATATTTAAAGATGAAAAGCCTGATTTGATGTTACTTGACATTACAATGCCAAAAAAAGATGGTTTAGAGGTGTTGAAAGAAATAAAAAAGTTAGATTCAAATGCTAAGGTGGTGATGTGTTCTGCAATAGGACAAGAAAATATGATTGTAGAAGCTATAAAACTAGGAGCGTTAGACTTTATAGTGAAGCCCTTTAAAACAGATACATTAATCAAAGTTGTGCAAAATGCTTTAAAGTAAAAATGTAAATACACACTGATATAGTGAAAGGTACATAAATGAAATAATTAAAGGGAGGGGTTTATATTATAAATTATTTAGAACTTGATGATGCTCATATAGATGCTCTTAGAGAAATTGGTAATATAGGCTCTGGGAATGCAATCACTGCACTTGCATCCATGATAAATAGTAATATAGAAGTATTAATACCAATGGTAAATATACTTGAATATAATGAAGCAACAAATTTGCTTGGTGGTCCAGAAAATAAAGTAGTATGTATTTTACTAGATATGAAAGGCGATATTAATGGAATGTTTATGTTTTTGTTGGATGAATCAATCACCCAACTTATGTTAAATTCTCTTTTTAATAAAGAAGAGTCGGTTTTGGATGAGATTGAAGGTATTGAAATTTCAGCAATTAAAGAAATAGGAAATATTATGGCAAGTTCATATGTAAATGCTATGGCATCTATGTTAGATATGACCATAAGTATTTCAGTTCCAGATATGTGTATAGATATGGTTGGAGCTGTCCTAAATGTACCTATGATAAGGTTTTCAGATGTTGGTGACCAAATTTTATTTATAGAAAATAAGTTCAAAATGAGTGATAATTATTTTACTAGTCACATATTGATGATTCCAGAAATGAGCTCACTTAAAGAAATATTGGTGAGATTGGGATTAAAAGTATGAATAGAGAGATAGTAGTAAACATTGCAGATATGAAGATAGCCTGTAAACCAAATGTTTTGGTTACATATGCACTTGGTTCTTGTGTAGGAGTATGCTTGATAGATAAAATAGCAGGAATTGGTGGAATGTTACATGTTATGTTGCCATATAGTAAAGATGCTATTAACATTGAAAATAAATACAAATTTGCAGACACAGGAATAAATGAGCTTATTAAATCTATGGAACATATAGGTGCAAACAGAATGTATATAAAAGCAAAAATTGCTGGTGGAGCTCAAATGTTTTTAGGAAACAGCAATTCATCGATTGCAAGCATAGGGCATAGAAATGTTGAAGCAGTAAAAAAAACACTCTTAGGATTACATATTCCAATAGTAGCAGAAGACACAGGTATGAATTATGGACGAACAATACGTTTTTGCACTGAAACAGGCGAATTGATTGTAGATTCAATAAATAAAGGTAAAAAGAAAATATAATGTAGATTTTATAGAGAGTAGATTTTAGAGGGGAGGAATTAAATGAGATTTCCAGATGACCCATATTTAGATTATAGGCTAGCTGATGAGGGAATTAAATATCTAAAATTTAAAGTAGATGAACAAGACTTCGGTGTTGAGATTGAAAAGGTCGTAGAAATTGTTGGAAATCAAGAAATTATATTTATTCCAGAACTCCCAACATATTCTAAAGGTATAATAAATTTAAGAGGTAAAATTATTCCAATAATAGATATGCGTTTGAGACTTAAAAAAAATGATTTAATAGTTGCTAACTGCATGTATATAATAGTAGTCGAAGTAAAGGATTTATCAGTAGGATTTATAGTTGATAAAGTTGATGAGATAATAAGCTTAGAAGAAAGTCAAATTTCTCCACCACCAAGAGTTACTTTTGAGTATTCAGATTATTTTGTAAGTGGTATTGGAGAAATAGAGAGTAAAATAATTACCTTACTAGATTTAGAGAAACTTTTGACAGATAAAGAAGAAATTTTAATAGATGAAGTAGTTAATAAATATAATTGCACTATCATATAGCACAGGGATATAATTAGAATGTTATTATAAAGAGATTGTAATGGGAACATTTGGGGATGTAGTGGTATAATTATTGAGTATAAGAAATTTAAATTACTAGAATTTTAATATATTATGTTTAAGAGAGGTTCGTATATGGAAAATAAGCAACAAGGAACAATTTTAGTCGTTGATGATAGTGTCCTAATGTGTGATTTAATAGATAAAACACTTACAAAAGATAATTTTAAGGTGAAAAAAGCATTTAATGCAATAGAAGCAAAAGAGTTTATTGAAGAATATATACCAGATATTATTTTACTTGATATAATTTTACCAGACAACTCTGGATTTGATTTTTGTAAGGAAGTAAAATCTAATTTTCGCACAGCAGATATACCTATAATATTTATAACTTCAAAAAATGCAGATACGGATATAGTAAAGGGATTTGGTGTAGGTGCAATAGATTATATGGTGAAGCCTTTTAGTATGACAGAATTAAAAGCTCGTATTATGGCTCATCTTGAAGTAAAGAAATCTCAAGATAAATTAAAAAAGATAAATAATGAGCTGGAGTCTTCTCTTGAAAAATTGAATAGACTCGTTGTGAGAGATTATCTTACAGGTCTTTATAATAGAAGACATATAATTAATCAACTTATGGAACAAAGAAGAATTAATAAGTATAATGAGGCGACAATATCTCTTATTCTAGGCGATATTGATGATTTCAAAGTTATTAATGATACTTATGGTCACGAAGCAGGTGATTTTGTATTGACAGTAATATCAAGTATAATAAAAAAGAATTGTAGACAGGTTGATACTGTATCAAGATGGGGTGGAGAAGAGTTTTTGATAATGCTTACAAATACTTCAATGGAAGGTGCTAAAATTCTTTCAGAAAGAATTCGCAAAGAAATAAAAGACTTTGAGTTTAACTATAAAGAAAACAAAATAAGATGCACTATTACATTAGGAGTAGTAGAAGTAAACTCAAATATATCATTAGAAGAAAACATATCCTTAGCAGATAAAGCGATGTATGAGGGCAAAAACTTAGGAAAAGATTGTAGCGTAGTAAGTACAATGAAAGGATTAAAAAGGATATAAATTAATATCTTAATAAACTTACTTTATAAAGGAGTAGAGGTATGAAAAGAGAAGTAAAGCTTTCTAAATTAGCAATTGTATTGCTGATTATTATAGTAATGGCTGTTCTAGCAGGCATTTTTTCTTCAATTTCATCTTATAAAGCATTTGAGAAAGTGGAAAAAAGCATTAATGATATGAATAATTTGAGAACTCAAAGCCAGTATATAAAAGATACGACAAGAGAAGTAAGTGATGTATTAAGAAGATATGTCTTTACGGGTGATAAAAAAGATAAAGATACTTATGAAAAAGAGTTGTATGGAAAAACAAGAGAGTCAGCTTTAAATAAATTAGAAAGAATTGGTCTTACAAAAAGTGAATCAAATAAAATCTTAGAAGCAAAAGAAATATCTGATTCTTTGGTGCCAAGAGAACAAAGTGCTATAAAAGCAGTTGAAAATAATGATAAGAGCTTGGCACAGAGTATAATTTTTGGCAGTGAATATATAAACTCTCAAGAAAGAATGGATTCTTTAATAAATGAATTTCAAGAGAATATAGCTAATCGTTCAAATGCTGAAATTATAGAAGTTAAAAAAGAATTACAAAGCTTAATATTGAGAACAATATTTATACTTTCTCTACTAATAATACTGACAATAATAGAATATACAGTAATAAAATTAAAAATAGTAATTCCTATTAATAAAGTAGAAAAACACTTTTCAAGAATTGCATCTGGAGACTTAAGAACAAGTATAGATGTTGAAGAAAGTAAATCTGAAATAGGGATGTTGGTTGGTTCTGTTAAAAAGATGCAAAGTATGCTTTTAAATTATATAGACCTTATAGATAGTACATTAACTAGTATTGCAAAAGGAGATTTAAGAGTAGAGATAGACCAAGAATTTATAGGAGATTTTGAATCAATCAAAACATCATTAGAAAGTATAATAAACTCTTTTAATAGTGATTTTTCTGAAATAAATTTATCGGCAGAACAAGTTGCAAGTGCATCAGAACAAGTAGCAGCAGGTGCTCAAGCTCTTTCACAAGGGGCTACAGAACAAGCAAGTTCAGTGGAAGAATTAGCTTCTACAATTAATGAAATATCAGATGGAATTAAGAAGTGTGCAGATAGTGCTAGTCTTGCATGTGAAGTGTCTGACCAATCAGCACAACAAGTTAGTTTTGGAAGCAGATGTATGGATGATATGATGACTTCAATGGGTGAAATAAGTGAAAAATCCAGTGAAATATCAAAAATAATCAAAACAATAGATGAGATAGCTTTTCAAACCAATATTCTTGCATTAAATGCAGCTGTTGAAGCAGCAAGAGCAGGTCAATATGGTAGAGGATTCGCAGTTGTAGCAGATGAGGTTAGGTCTTTAGCTGGTAAAAGTGCAAAAGCAGCTCAAAATACTGCAATTCTTATAGAAGAGGCCATTAAGACAGTAGAAAATGGTGTTAAAATTGCCAAAGAGACTGCAAAGGCTTTGGATTTAGTGGTGAATGGTGTAGAAAAAACTACTGATTATATTAATGGAATTTCTTCATCTGTACATAGCCAAGAAATAGCAATTACACAGATTTTATCTGGAATAGAGCAAATTTCTATAGTAGTCCAAATGAACTCAGCAACAGCAGAGGAAAGTGCAGCAGCCTCAGAAGAGATGTCAGCTCAAGCACAAATTTTAAAAGAATTAGTAGAAAAATTTCATCTAAAGGAAAATGAGATAAAAGAATCATCATGGATTTAAATTATAAGATGTTATAGATAGTGTAAAATTATAACGTAAAATAGAAAATTATTTGTAGGCCGTAGGTGATAAATATGAATTATATTGAGCCGAGTATGAGACCAATGTTAGATATGTTTATATTTGAGACAAGTCTATTACTTGAACAGTTAGATGAAATTATGATTCAAATAGAAAAAGAAAAAGTGTTTAGTTACAGCAATATCAATGAAACATTTAGAATAATGCATACAATAAAGGGTTCAGCTTCTATGATGGGATTAGACAACATAGCTGCTTTAGCACATAGTGTAGAAGATTTATTTTATGTCATACGTGAAGAAAAGATAGAAGTTTTAGATAATGACTTTTTATTTGACTTGGTTTTTCAAGCTTTGGATTTTATAAGATGTGATATAGGTAAGTTGCAGTCAGGAGATTGCATATCTTCTGATTACTCTAACTTTATAGAAATAATCAAAGATTATGTAGGTACTTTGGAGTTATCAACTTCTATGGAATCAAAAAATAACACAAGCTTAGAAAGCACAGATGATAAAGAAATAATAGATTCAGTTTTTTCATACAAAGAAAATTCTGATATAGTAAAAATAATCTTTGAGCAAGATTGTATGATGGAAAATGTAAGAGCTTTTATGCTTATATTTGAACTTAGAGACTACTGTGAATTTATAAAATTTTATCCTAAAGATGTGGAAACAAATACAGAAGCAGCAGAATATATTAAAAAGGATGGGTTTTATATACAGTTTATTGCTAAAGATGACAAGAGTATAGTTTATAGAACTATACAAGATAATCTCTATGTAAAAGAATATATAAATATTAGTGAAGAAGAAGTAGAAGTAAAAAGAACGCAAGATAATGATGAAGTAGAAAATAAATTAAAAGACAATCAGGAAATAGGTATAGAATATCAAAATACTTATACAACAGAAGATGAACTACAAGAAAGTATTTTAAAAGAAAAGATAGATACAGAAAAATATAATCTAAATGACGAAAATGAGCATTTGCCAATAAATAAACAGAATATTATGAGTGTAAATTTAGAAAAATTAGATTTACTTCAAAATATAGTTGGAGAAATTGTAATTATGGAATCAATGGTTGTAAATAGTGTAAATTCTACAGGTGTTGATATAGACAATTTCAATAAAGCAACAAGACAATTGCATAAGCTTACAGATGAATTACAGGATATAGTAATGTCGATGCGTATGATTCAAATTTCTGGTGTATTTCAAAAGATGCATAGAATTGTACGAGATATGAATAAAAAATTAGATAAAAATGTAGAGCTAATAACCATAGGTTCAGAAACAGAAGTAGATAAAAATGTAATCGATAATTTAGCAGAGCCATTTATGCACCTTATAAGAAATGCTATGGACCATGCAATAGAACCTATTGAAGAGCGTATAGCAAAAGGCAAAGAAGAAGTGGGAAAGATAGTTCTATCTGCTGAAAACTTAGGTGGAGAAGCTGTAATAAGTATTGCAGATGATGGTAGAGGTCTTATGAAAGACAAGATTTTAGCAAAAGCCAAGGAGCAAGGTATACTCAAACATTCAAGCAATGAATATACTGATGATGAGGTCAATTCTTTGATTATGACTCCAGGATTTTCTACAAAAGAATCCATAACTGAGTTTTCTGGTAGGGGAGTAGGCATGGATATTGTCCGAAAAAGTATTGAAAAGGTTGGAGGTTCAATTGAAGTAAAAAGCAAACAAGATGAAGGAACAACATTTACTATAAAAATACCACTGACTCTTTCTATAGTAGAAGGTATGGAGTTTAAAGTTGGAGATTCGCTGTTTACTTTACCAATATCATCAATAAGGAGAACATTTAAACTTACAGATTTAAACCACATAGTTATGGAAGGTAATACAAGAGAGCTAATTATGATATATGGAGCATGTATTCCTATTATAAGGTTGCATAAAGTATATAATATTCAGACAGATGTAACTAACTTAATGCATGGGAATATGATAATTATTGAAAATGAGCAGAAAGCGGCATGTATTTTCGTTGATGAAATAATAGGAAATCAACAGGTTGTCGTAAAGCCATTTCCAGTTTATTTTAATAGATTCAATATGAAAAGCAATGGATTATCAGGATGTACAATACTTGGAGATGGAAGTATAAGCTTGATTATAGATGCAGATAACATTATGGAAATATATTAGGGGATTTAAAAGTATGTCTAAAGATGAAATTATTAAACAAGTATTAACATTTTATGTTAATGATGTTATTTATGGAATAGAATTAGAAAATGTGATTGAGACTATAAGATTTCAATCAATAACATGTGTACCATGTCTTCCAGAGTATATAATCGGAGTTATTAATTTACGTGGAAGGATAATACCTGTTATTAATATGCATATAAAATACAATCTTCCTGAGACTGATTATAATGAGAGAACATGTATAATAATTACAAAGGTTGATGAGTATCAAGTTGGAATTATTGTAGATAAAGTTGTCGATGTTATCCCTATAGAAAAGATAAATCTATTAGAGACAACTGATTCTAACAACATAAATACGAATAAAGATATAAAAGAAATTGCAAAAGTTGGAGATAATTCTATACTAATTTTAGATATTCGAAAGTTTTTGATTAACAACATGTAGTCAGTTTTGATAAAAAAATAGCTACGCACACTTGTGACTTTAGTCGTGAGTTAGTAGCTAAAATAGTCAGCATATAGGGAAACTTATATGTAGAGATAGGATATAACCTATCCAATACTACCTGAATTGCTGGAAACCCCTAAAGCTAACCAAACTAAAACATAAGGATGAAATAAACCTAAGTGTGAAAGTTACGAAAGTAGAAAAAATTGGTTAGATA
>NZ_JBJODK010000009.1:0-139743 GCF_045900275.1 Clostridioides sp. GD02367
ATTTATTTCTTTTTCCTTTTTTCAAGGACAAGTAATACTATACCACCTTTAAAACAGTAGGTCAATACTTTTTTTATATTTTTTTATAAATTCTTTTCATATTCTTTTTTTAGCTTTTCTACTACTTTTTTCTCCAGTCTAGAAACAGTCATCTGAGATATCTCTAATTCCTTAGCTATACTAGATTGTGTTTTATCAAAGAAAAATCTATCTTTAAATATTTTTACTTCCAATTCATTCAAAGTTTTAATAAACTTATTAATAAAATCTTCATACTCTATACTTCCAAAATTACCTTCTTCTTTTCCTATCTTGTCAATAAGAGTTATATCTTTATCTTCTGAATCATCATTACTTGATGAATCTAAAGACATAGGTTGATACCCGTAAGAAGCTTCCATAGCCTCTAGAACATCTTCTTCACTAACTCCTATATAATCAGCTATATCTTTTACTTTCGGATGCTTTTTATTTTCTTGCTCCAATTTAATCTTTGCATCACTTATCTTTTTACTTAGTTCCTGTATTCTTCTTGGTACTCTAAGTGTCCATACTTTATCTCTAAAATATTTTTTTATTTCTCCTACTATAGTTGGTGTCGCGAAACTGGAGAATTCAAATCCTTTTTCAACATCATATCTATCAATAGCATAAATTAACGCTAATGAAGCAACTTGATATATATCTTCAAAATCAACACCCTTATTTATATACTTCTTAGCTAACAATCTTGCTAAATACAGATGCCTTTCAATAAGAATATTCCTAATATCTACATTTTTATTTTTATTATATAAATTAAATAGCTCTTTTGTATCCATATTTAGGTAATGTGTAGCATTAGCTACATTTTTCATTAAATATCAACTCCTAAATATTTAGTCATTTTTATTTTTGTTCCTTGATTGTGTTCCGATTCAATATCTACATCATCCATTAAAGTTCTAATTATAAATAGTCCAAGACCACTCTCTTTTGGATTCTCTAAATCTGGTGTACTTATTGAGCTAACATCGTATCCTTTTCCATTATCCTGAATTTCTATATTAATTGCATTGTCTAAGATATTAAATACTATATTGAACACATCATCTTTACTGTGCTTTATTGCGTTTGTACACGCTTCTGATACTGCTACCTTTATATCTTCTATATCATCTATTGGAAATCCCATTTTATTAGCAATTCCAGACGCTGTTAATCTTATTATACTAACATAATCCGGATTTGTAGTAATTTCCATCTTTATAGTCTCACAAGCCAAAGTCTATCCCTCCACTTTAAATATTTTATCTAGACCTGTTATAGTAAAAATCTTTCTGACATTACTCTTAGGATTTACTATGTATATCTCTTTTTCGTTTATTTTTAATTTTTTTAATACACCTATCATAGCTCCTAAACCTGTTGAATCTATATAATCTAAATCTTTAAGATTAATTTTTACATCTAACATATTTTTTTCTATCAAGTTATGCAAATGTTCCTTTAGTTTATCTGCTGTAGAAACATCAAGTTCTCCATCAAGACAAACATTCCAAAATTTATTTTGAGAATCTAAATTTGAATCTATATTCATAGACATGTAAAAACCTCCTATTTCCTCTTAATAATTTTAAATATATTTCCTATACTCATTATTTTGTTAATTACATAAACTATATCGTCTATTCCCTTTGATATTGATGACGCATTCTCAACAATATCCTGTATGTGTCTCTCATTATAATCTACAATTTTATAAGCCTTTTCAACAACCTTATTTAGACTATTTAGAGTTTTTGCTAAATAAATTGCTACTATAAGAGCAGAACTACCTACTAACACTGCTCCAATCTGCCACCCCCATGCATTCATTAGTTAACATCTCCCTCCTCATCAAAGCTTTTACTTATTACTATGTCTTCTTCAGAAATCTTTATATCTTCTTCATTATTATCATCATCTACTAAATTTATTATTCTCTCTTTGACATCATTAAATGTTTCATGTAGAACTTCTTTTGGATTTTCTTTCACATCATTAAACTTCTCTTTTGTTTCTTTTCTTAATTCAGAACCTTTTTTTGGTGCAAAAAACAGACCAAATACAAAACCTAAAATAGCTCCTATTAATAAAAATCCACCTTTTTTACAACTTTTTTTATTACACATAACAATTACTCCTTTCAATTTTAAATTTTTATCTAAGTACATTATACAAAAAGAATAGGATATTTATCCTATTCTTCTTCAATATTTATTTTGGCAATCGAAACTACATTGACCTCGTCATTAGTTTTCATTAATTTAACACCACTTGTAACCCTTCCAAATAGTGATATCTCATTAACTCTTATTCTAATAAGAACTCCATCAGAATTTATAATCATTATCTCATCATCTTCATTAACCATATCTGCACCTACAATTGTGCCAGTCTTTTCAGATATATTATAAGTTTTAATTCCTTTACCAGCTCTTATTTGGCTTCTGTATTCTTCTATATTTGTTCTTTTTCCAAAGCCATTTTTACTTACAACTAATACATCTGTACCTTTACTACAAAGGTTCATAGACACAACAAAATCGTCTTTACTTAAAGTTATACCTTTTACACCCATTGCTGTTCTACCCATATATCTTATATCATTTTCATCAAATCTTATAGACATACCATCTTTAGTGACTAAAAGTACTTCTTGTTTTCCATCTGTAAGTTCTACTCCAATAAGTTCATCATCATCTCTTAAACCTATAGCAATAAGACCAGATTTATTTATATTTCTAAACTCTTCTCTCTTAGTCTTTTTAACAATACCTTTTTTTGTTGTAAGTAGTAAATATTCATTTTCATCATTTCCATCTATAGGTATCAATGTAGCAATTTTTTCATCTGCTGATAATTGAAGTAAATTCACTATAGCAGTACCTTTAGCTTGTCTTTTACCTTCAGGTATTTCATATGCATTTAGTTTAAATACTCTACCTTTATTTGTAAAGAATAACAGTCTACTATGAGTAGTTGTAGTTATTAAGTGTCTTACAAAATCTTCTTCCCTAGTTGTAAGTGCTGAAATACCTCTTCCACCTCTTTTTTGACTCTTGTAAGTGTCTGATGGAAGTCTCTTTATATAACCAAAGTGAGTAAGAGTTATTGCTATTTCTTCATCGCTTATAAGGTCTCTCATATCTATTTCGCCTTCAGCATGTCTTATCTCAGTTCTTCTCTCATCAGCATAGTTCTCTTTTATTATTGTAATTTCGTCTTTTATTACATTTAAAAGTAATCTTTCATCAGCTAAAATTTCTTTTAATCTATTTATCTTCTTAATTAACTCTTCATATTCAGCTTCTATCTTATCTCTTTCTAGACCTGTAAGTCTTTGAAGTCTCATATCTAATATAGCTTGTGCTTGAATCTCAGTTAAATTAAATTTATCTATTAAACCTTGTTTAGCCTCTTGACCTGTTTTTGAAGCTCTTATCAAGCTTATAACTGCATCTATATTATCTAAAGCAATTTTTAATCCTTCTAAAATATGTGCTCTTGCCTCAGCTTTATTTAATTCAAATTTAGTTCTTCTTGTAACAACATCTTCTTGATGTTTAATATAATGATATAATATTTGCTTAAGATTTAAAACTCTTGGTTGTCCATCTACAAGTGCAAGCATTATTATACTAAAAGTATCTTCCATTTGAGAATGTTTATACAGATTATTTAATACTATATTAGCATTAGCATCTCTCTTTAATTCTATAACAATTCTCATACCATTTCTATTACTTTCATCTCTTAAATCTGATATACCTTCTATTCTTTTTTCTTTAACTAACTCAGCTATTCTCTCAACTAATTTAGCTTTATTTACTTGATAAGGTATCTCTGTAACTATTATTTGTTGTTTTCCCTTTGGAAGCTCTTCTATAAAAGCTCTAGACCTAACTTTAACTTTACCTCTCCCAGTTCTGTATGCTTCTGCTATACTCTCTTTTCCCATTATAATCGCAGCTGTAGGAAAATCTGGACCTTGCACAAATTTTATTAAATCATCTACACTACACTCTGGATTATCAATTAAATATATCGTTGCATCAATTACCTCAGCTAAATTATGTGGAGGTATTGAAGTTGCCATACCAACAGCTATACCATTAGAACCATTCACTAATAAATTAGGATATCTTGCTGGTAATACTGAAGGCTCTTTTAATGACTCATCAAAGTTTGGTTTAAAGTCTACAGTTTCTTTTTCTATATCTCTTAATAACTCTAATGATAATTTACTCATTTTGGCTTCTGTATAACGCATAGCTGCTGGTGAATCTCCATCAACAGAACCAAAGTTACCATGACCATCTACTAAAAGTGCTCTAGTTGAAAAATCTTGAGCCATTCTTACCATTGCATAATAAACAGCAGTATCTCCATGAGGATGGTACTTACCTAAAACGTCCCCAACAATACGGGCTGATTTTCTGTAAGGCTTATCTGGAGTTAAATTTAATTCACTCATTGAGTACAATATTCTTCTATGAACTGGTTTTAAACCATCTCTAACATCAGGAAGAGCACGTCCAGCTATAACACTCATAGAATAATCAATATATGATTTTTTCATTTCTTCCGCTATTTCAATAGGGAGTATTTTGTTTTTTTCTTCCATGTATACTAATCCCCTCTCTCTATATATCTAAGTTTCTAACAAATCTTGCATTTTCTTCTATAAATTCTTTTCTTGGAGCAACCTTATCACCCATAAGCATTGAAAATACTTCATCTGCTATTGCCGCATCCTCTACTGTTACTTGTAACAATGTTCTTGTATCAGGATTCATAGTTGTATCCCATAATTGCTCTGCATTCATCTCTCCAAGACCTTTGTATCTTTGAAGCTCCGCACCATTTCTTCCAATTTCATCTAATAAGATATTTAGTTCTTTATCTGAATAAACATAATGTTCCTTTTTTTGCTTTGTTACTTTATATAAAGGCGGTTGTGCTGCATAAACATAACCTTCATCTATAAGAGGTCTCATATATCTAAAGAAGAATGTTAATAATAAAGTTCTTATATGAGCTCCATCTACATCGGCATCGGTCATAATTATAATTTTATGGTATCTAGCTTTATCTATATCAAAATCTTCTCCAATACCACAACCATAAGCTGTTATCATATTTTTTATTTCATCTGAAGATAATATTCTATCTAGTCTTGATTTTTCAACATTAAGTATCTTCCCTCTTAATGGAAGTATAGCTTGGCTATTTCTATCTCTACCTTGTTTAGCTGAACCTCCTGCTGAATCCCCTTCGACTAAGAATATTTCACTTTTGGCAGGGTCCTTTTCTGCACAATCTGCAAGTTTTCCAGGTAAGGATGTACTTTCTAGTACACTTTTTCTTCTTGTTAACTCTCTTGCTTTTTTTGCAGCTTCTCTAGCTCTTTGTGCTCTTAAAGCCTTATCAACTATTATTCTAGCTGTTGCTGGGTTTTCTTCTAGGAAGGACCCAAGTTCATCAACTGTTACACTATCAACTAAACCTCTCATAAAACTATTACCTAGTTTTGTTTTAGTTTGACCTTCAAATTGAGGCTCTGGTAATTTAACTGATACCACTGCTGTAAGACCTTCTCTTATATCTTCACCAAGTAAGTTAACATCATTTTCTTTTAAAAATTTATTTCTCTTAGCATAATCATTTACCGTTTTAGTAAGAGCAGCTTTAAATCCACTTAAATGAGAACCACCTTCATGTGTATTTATATTATTTGCAAAGGAATATATGTTCTCTGTATAACCATCTGTATATTGCATAGCTAATTCGACAAAACAATCATCGACCTTTTTATCTATATAAACTATGTCATCATGTATACCAGTTCTAGATTTATTTAAATACTTAATATATTCCACCAAGCCACCTGTATAGTGAAATTCTTTTCTTTTCTCTTGACCTTCTCTTTTGTCTTCAAATACTATTTTTATACCTTTATTCAAAAAAGAAAGTTCTCTAAGTCTATACTCCAATGTTTCATATTTAAATTCTATTTCATCAAATATTGTCTCATCTGGCATGAACTGAATCATTGTTCCTTTATCTTGTGATTCTCCAACTACTTCAAGTTTAGATGTTGGTAATCCCTTTTCATATGTCTGCTTGTATACTTTTCCATTTAAATAAACCTCTGCTAGCATCCATTTTGACAGTGCATTAACTACAGAAACACCAACACCATGAAGACCTCCAGATACTTTGTATCCTCCGCCTCCAAACTTTCCTCCTGCATGAAGATTAGTTAATACTGTTTCTAAAGTTGATTTACCAGTCTTAGGATGTATTTCAACAGGTATACCTCTTCCATTATCCTTTACTAAAACACTGCCATCTTCATTGATAGATACATATATGTCTGAACAATATCCTTGCAAAGCCTCATCTATACTATTATCTACAACTTCATAAACTAAGTGATGTAAACCTCTAGGGCTTGTACTACCAATATACATACCTGGTCTTTTTCTAACGGCTTCTAATCCCTCTAATACTTGTATCTGACTTGCACCGTATTCTTGTTTCATTTAATTTCCTCCATTCTCTATGCTAATAACATCGCCATTTTCAATATTAAATATTGTAACATCTTTTTCATCAAATATTTTTTTATGTGAAACCTCAGCACTTGTTATAAACATTTGAACATTGCTTAAATTGTTTACTAAAAGTTTTTGTCGTGCTTCATCTAACTCACTAAAAACATCATCTAAAATTAATATTGGATATTCTTCAACTTCATTTTTTATTAATTCTATTTCTGATAGCTTTAATGATATTGAAGCTGTTCTTTGTTGACCTTGTGAACCAAAAAGTCTTGCATCTAAATCATTTATGAATATATTTAAGTCATCTTTGTGTATACCATATCTGGTAGTCTTAGATTCTATATCATTAGGTCTATTCGATGACAACTTGGCTAAAAATTTATTATATACTGTCTCTATAGTATCTTCATCAGTTATATTTATTTGATTCTTATATATAATTGACAATTTCTCAATTCCATTAGTCAAATTCATATGCATATTTTCAGATATATTAGCTATCTTTTTTACAAAATCTCTACGTAAAATATAAATATAACTTCCATACTTTGCTAATGTATCATCATATACATCTAATAAAGCCTCATCAACATGCATGCTTTTAAGCACTCTGCTTCTTTGAGAAAGTGTTTTATTATAATTGGTAAGATATTTATAATATTTAGGCATAATCTGACTAATCTCTTTATCTATAAATGTCCTTCTCTCTTTAGGTCCTTCTTTAACCAGTCTCAAATCTTCAGGAGAGAATATGACAACATTTAAGTTGCCAAGTAATTCCTGTATTTTTTGTAAAGGGACTTTATTTATTCGTATCCCCTTTTTATCTTTTCCAATAATTAGCTCTATTAGACTATATTTATTATATTTTGAAAAACTTCCTCCAATATATAAATTTTCACTATTAAATCTAACCATTTCTTTATCTTTGTTGGTTCTGAATGATTTACCAAAAGAGAGCATATAAATAGATTCTACTATATTTGTCTTTCCTTGACCATTTTTCCCAACAAGAAGATTTACTTTTCCATTAAATTCCAGATGCAACTTTTCATAATTTCTAAAATTAACAAGTTGCAAACTTTTAAGTTTCACAAAAAGTTCTCCTTTTTTACAATACTTTTATTTTAGTTCCTTCTATTTCAACTATATCTCCTGATTTTATCTTTTTTCCTCTTCTTAATTCTATTTCATCATTTACTGTCACTAAACCTTCTTGGATTAAAAATTTTGCATGGCCTCCTGTTGATGCAATCTCTGCTAATTTGAGAAATTGGTCCAACTTTATATATTCTGATTCTATAGTTATTTCAGTCATAATAGTTCCTCCTTGTCACTATTTTAGGTAAACCCCTATTGATACACTAAAAGTATATTATACCATAAATGTGCTTATAAAAGGAGTTGTCTAATATTAGAAAAATTTTTCTACAAAAGACAACTCCTTCATGTCTGCTATATATTTGATGATATTCTTACTGGAAGTAGTAAGTAAATATAATTAACATCATCTGTTGGTTTAATTATACAAGGATTTACATTTGTAGTAAATTCTATAAATATTTCTTCATTATCTATATTTTTTAAACCTTCAATAAAGTATCTAGAATTGAAAGCTATATCTAAATAATCTCCATCTAAATCTATTTCAACTTCTTCATATACATTTCCTTTTTCTGTATTAGAGGTAATTGCCATTACTTTATCTCTTATAGATAATTTTATAAGATTATTTTTTTCTGATTGAGATAATAAAGATGCCCTTTCTATACTATTTAAAAGTTCTTTAGTATTTAATTTAACTCTACTATTATGCTCTCTTGGTAATAATTTTTTATAATCGATAAAATCTCCTTCAAGCAATCTCGTAATAATTTTTGTATCATTAATTATAAAAATAGCATTTTTTTCATTAAATCCAACCTTAACATTATCTTCTCCAGAAAGTAAGCTATTTACATCTATAAGTGTCTTTCCTGGAATTATAACTTTTATATTTTCAGTTAAACTATCCACTGAACAACTTTTTACAGCCAATCTATATCCATCAATAGCGACTAAATTCAAATTTCTATCCACAATTTCTAAAAGTTCTCCCATTAAAATAGGTTTTGTTTGGTCCTGTGAAATAGCAAATACGGTTTGTTTAATCATATTTTTTAGAATTTCTTGAGGTATGCTATATAAATCTTCTTCGTTTAATTCTGGTAGCTTAGGAAATTCTTTAGCTGCATATCCTTTAATCTTGAATCTTGAATTTACACAATTTATGTAAATATTATTTTCTGAATCTGTTTCTATCTCAACAAACGAATCTGGTAATTTTCTAATTATATCTCCAAATAATCTTGCATCTACAACAACATCACCTTTTTCTATAATCTCTGCTTGTACATACGTTTCTATTCCTATCTCAGCATCATATCCAGTAAGTTTTAATTGACCTTCTTCTGTAGATATAAGTATACCCTTTAATAGTTCTATAGTTGTTTTTCCATTAATAGCTTTTTGAGCAATCCCAATTCTATTTGCTAGGATTTTTTGGTTACAAATTATTTTCAATGTGGATAACCTCCTTTGGTCTTTTATATAAAAAAATAAGTTAAAATCATAGTAGTAATAGTAGTAGGTGTTGTTGATAATGTTAATAAGTACTTATAACGTTATAAATACAAAGATATCAACATGTGTATAAAATGTTAATATCTTTGTTATTAGAGACTTAATTATTTGTTAATAATTTTTATTCAAAAAAAATATTAACAAGTTATCCAATAGATATAAACAGACAATTGTGTATAAATTATCCCTTTAAATCTGATATGATTTTCTCTATTTTAGTTTTAATTTCTTCGCTTTCTGCTATATCTTTAGATACCTTATCATGAGCATGAATTACTGTTGTGTGGTCTCTACCCCCAAACTCTTCTCCTATTTTAGGAAGGGATAAATCAGTAAGTTCGCGCGTTAAATACATAGCTATTTGTCTAGGATAAGCTATTGAGCGTGTTCTTTTTTTAGAATTAAAATCTTCCATTTTTATACTAAATACAGAAGATACTTTTTCTTTTATTCTAAGAACATTTATTTCTTCATTTTTAGATGTAGTTATAATATCTTTCAAAGCTTCTGTAGCAAGATCAAAAGATATCACTCTATTACTAAGAGAAGAATAGGCAACTACTCTAGTTAAGGCACCTTCTAGTTCTCTTATGTTTGACTTAATATTTTTTGCTATATATGACATAACTTCATTTGGTACTTCGATGCGTTCCAATTGAGCTTTTTTTCTAAGTATAGCAATTCTCGTTTCAAAGTCTGGTGCTTGAATATCAGTTATAAGTCCCATTTCAAATCTCGATCTTAGCCTATCTTCTAGTGTAGGTATATCTTTTGGTGGTCTATCACTAGATATAATTATTTGTTTATTTGCCTCATGAAGAGTATTAAACGTATGGAAGAACTCCTCTTGAGTTCTTTCTTTTCCCGCTATAAATTGAATATCATCAATTAATAATACATCTACATTTCTGTACTTATTTCTAAATTCTTCGTTTTTATCATCTTTTATAGAGTTTATAAGTTCATTAGTAAATTTTTCTGAAGAAACATAAACAACTTTTGAGTCTTTTTTTTGACTAACAATGTGATGCCCTATAGCGTGCATCAAGTGGGTTTTACCTAGCCCAACTCCTCCATACAAAAAAAGTGGATTGTAAGCCTTAGCAGGAGATTCAGCGACCGCAACACATGCAGCATGAGCAAATCTATTGCTATTACCAATAACGAACGTATCAAATGTGTATTTTGGATTTAGGTTAGGGTAAAGTACTCTATAATTTAAATCTGTACTATCAGAATTTAGGTCAGCAACCTCTTTTTCGCTCAATACAAATTTAATATTATATTTTTTTAATGACAGTTGATTTATGGCATCTTCAATTAAATGCAGATATCTGTTTTCTAAGATATCTTTATTAAAATCACTAGGAGCCAACAGTATTAAGTCATTAAGATGTATTTTTAATGGTACGATGTTTTTAAAAAAGGTATTAAAACTTACTGAAGTTAAGTCACCTTTTATTAATTGTAGGGTTTTGTCCCATAAAGAAACTATATCCATAATATAAACCTCCGAACAGAATAATTAATATTTTCCACAAAGTTATTAACAGAAAAGCAAAAACATATATAAATTTTACAGAATAACTAAATTTATGGATAATGGTGTTGATAAATTAATAATAGTATAAATTATTAAAAAAATATGAAAAGATATAAACAATATGTAGATAAAGTTATAAATAACATAAACATACAATAAATGGTGATTATAACTAGAGTATTGTCAGTAATCTTAAAAGTTATACACAAAAGTATCCACAAGCTGTGAATAATTTTTAATAAGTTGATAACATTTATGCACATTATCAACAAGTATATTTATAATATCAAAATATATGTCAAACTTCAATGATTTGTAACTAATTTATCCACAATATTAACTAATTGTTGATAAAAATATAAACATGTTAAAATTACTTTATTTGTGTATATAATTGAAAAAAATAATTTAGAATAAAATTAAATAGATTTTTACTAGTATTTTCAATAAAAAAAATACATAATATATATATGGTAGATTTTGTGATAGAAGCGTCCCAAAAACTCGTTGACAACAGTGGTAAAAGTATTTATAATTATATGTGTTATGTTTACTTTGAGGGTAAAGTTATTATTTTTATAAACGGAAAATGAAATCTGAAAGGCGGTGCAAAATAATGAGTAAAAGAACTTATCAACCAAAAAAGAGACAAAGAAGTAAAGAACATGGTTTCAGAAAAAGAATGAAGACGTCTAACGGAAGAAACGTGTTAAAGAGAAGAAGAGCTAAAGGAAGAAATAGATTAACTCATTAATTACAAAAGGGCCGCTGCAAAGGTGGCCTTTTTGTGTAAATAATTACAATTCATAGCTGTGTTTATGGAGGTTAACTATGGACTTTAATAGGACTAAAGGGTTAAAAAAGGACTCTGATTTTAGAAAAGTATATAAACACGGCAAATCTTTTGCAAACAAATATTTAGTAATATATATACTTAAAAATAAATCAGATTATAGTAGAGTGGGTATTTCTGTTTCGAAGAAAGTAGGAAAAGCCATCACTAGAAATAGAGTAAGAAGACTAATAAAAGAAGTCTACAGATTAAATATTGATGAAAAAATTAAGCCTGGATATGATATAGTATTTATAGCAAGAGTATCTAGTAAAGATGCTACTTTTAAAGACATAGACAAGTCTATAAAAAACTTAGTTAAAAGAACGGATATTTCTATTTAAATTGTATGCTATAAATATGGAGGTTCATAACTTTGAATAAAATAATTTATATATTAAAGGAAATAAGTAAGCATTTATCGAATTTATGTATTTATTTAGTGAGATTTTATCAAAAATATATATCTCCCTTAAAGGGACCTACCTGTAGATTTTATCCAACTTGCTCACAATATTCAATAGAGGCATTTAAGAAATATGGATTTGTAAAAGGTATGTATTTAACAGTAAGAAGAGTTTTAAAATGTCATCCTTTTCATCCAGGAGGTTACGATCCTCTAAAATAAAAGAGAGTAACTATTAGGAGGTATAAAAAAATTGAATATAATAGGAAATTTCTTAGGAATGATTCTTAAGGTAATATTTGAATTTGTTAACCACTATGGTATTTCTATAATACTTTTTACTATTCTTGTAAAGATTATTTTATTACCATTAACAGTTAAGCAGACTAAGTCAACAAAGGCAATGCAAGATATACAACCTCGTATAAAAGAGATACAAGAAAAATATAAAAATAAGCCAGAAAAACAAAATGAAGAAATTGTTAAGTTATATGGAGAGGCTAAAATTAATCCACTATCTGGTTGTTTACCTTTATTAATACAGTTTCCTATATTAATAGGATTATTTAGCGTTTTGAGAGAGCCAGTTGCTCATGGCGTTTTTGCAAATCAAGCTGCATTTTTAGCAGCTGATAATGGGTTTTTATGGATAAAAAGCTTAACAGCACCAGATTATGTACTAGCAGTATTTTCAGGAGCAAGTGCATATGTAATGCAAAAAGTAATGACTCCAAAAGATCAATTACAAGGCTCTATGAAAGTAATGACATATGTAATGGCAGGTATGTCTTTCTATTGGGGATTTATATTCCCAGCAGGACTTACATTGTACTGGACAGTAAGTAACTTATTCTCAATAGCTCAATATTACTTAATAATGAATCCTTTAAAAGCTAAACTGGCTGCTAACTCTAAGGAGGAAAAAGTTAATGAGAAAAAGCCTAAAATTAATAAAAAGTAAAAGCAAGGAAGAAGCTATAAGTAAAGCTATAGCAGAGTTAAATTTAAAAGCAGAGGATATAGAAGTTGAAATACTTGAAAATCCAAGCAAAGGGTTTTTAGGTCTTATAGGTGCTAAAGATGGTACTTATGAAATTTTTGTTATCGAGAGGGAACTAGATGTAGCTAAAAATTTTATAGAGGTAATGTTGAAAAATGCAAATATTGATGCCAAAGTCAATGTATCTCAAAAAGATAATTTAATCATGGTTGATATTGAAGGCAAAGAAGCTGCAAGTTTAATTGGTAGAAGAGGGGAAACTTTAGATTCTATTCAATTTTTAACTGGATTAGCTCTTAATAAAATAAATAAGGATTCTCATACAAGAGTACTTGTAGATATAGAAAACTATAGATCAAAAAGAGAAGAATCTTTAATAAGATATGCTAATAAAGTTGCTAGAGAAGTAGCGAAAACAAGAAAAACTAAAAAATTAGATTATATGAATCCGTATGAGAGAAGAATAATACATTCAGCTCTTCAAAACGACAAATATGTAATTACATATAGTGAAGGTACCGATCCATATAGAAGATTAGTAATTGAGTGTAAAAGATAAAATCAACCTCCTAAACATTAGGGGGTTTTATTTTTTAATATTATTACATTATTGTGATTAGCCAAAAGTAAATCTATATGTAAAAAATTATAAATTAAGAGGTGATAAATTTGTTTATAGATGATACAATTGCAGCAATAGCTACAGCACCTGGAGAAGGTGGTATAGGAATACTTAGAATAAGTGGAGAAAAATCCTTAAAGGTTGCAGAAGAAATCTTTAAGTCTATGTCAGGAAAAAGTATTAAAGAATATAATAAGAGAACATTAATATATGGAAATATAGTAGACGATGAAAATGTAATTGATGAAGTTTTATTGGCATATATGAAAGGTCCAAATTCATATACAGGAGAAGATGTAATAGAAATCAATTGTCATGGTGGATTTATATCAGTAAAGAAAATATTAGAATTAATATTATCAAAGGATATTAGGTTAGCAGAAGCTGGAGAGTTTACTAAAAGAGCGTTTTTAAATGGGAGAATAGATTTATCACAGGCAGAGGCAGTAATTGATGTTATAAAGGCTAAAACAGATATAGCTCATGAAGTTGCTCAAAACCAATTAGAAGGCTCTTTATCAAAAAGAATAAGGGAACTAAGAGATAAAGTCACTGAGATATTAGCCCATGTAGAAGTTGCTATAGATTATCCTGAGGAAGATATTGAACATATAACATATCAGACTCTTAAGGAAAAAACTGATGAACTTAAAAAGGAAATTAAAAAATTATATGATACAGCTGAAAGTGGAAAAATACTTAGAGAAGGTCTAAAAACAGTAATAGTCGGGAAACCAAATGTAGGTAAATCTTCATTACTTAACTCTATTTTAGGAGAGAATAGAGCCATAGTTACTGATATACCAGGAACTACTAGAGATGTTATAGAAGAGTTTGTAAATATAAAAGGAATACCTTTAAAAATTGTTGATACAGCAGGTATAAGAGATACAGATGATATAGTTGAAAAAATAGGTGTTGAAAAGTCTAAAGAATCATTTACTAGTGCAGATTTGATTATAATGGTTTTAGACGCATCTAGAAAGCTATCAGAAGAAGATATAGAGATATTAGAAAATCTTAGAGATAAGCAAACAATAGTACTATTAAATAAGAATGATTTAAAACAGGAAATTGAAGAAGAAAAAATACTTAAATATGTAGAAAATAATAGTATAATAAAAATATCAGCTTTACAGCAAGAAGGTATAGAAGAATTACAAGATAAAATAGAGTCTATGGTATATAAAGGTAGTGTTAAAAATAACTCTAGTTTAGTAGTAACAAATTCTAGACATAAAGATGCACTTAATAAAGCATATAAATCTGCTACAGATGCTTTAATTGCTTTAGAACAAAGCATGCCATTTGATTTTGTAGAAGTAGACTTAAAAAATATATGGGATTATCTTGGTTATATTAATGGAGATACAGTAACAGAGGATTTATTAGATAATATATTCCATAACTTCTGTATAGGTAAGTAAGGTGTAAAACAAATTTGATTTTTTGATTATAGAGGTTTTAAAAAATTATAGTGTTTCTCATGAAACATTAATTTAAAAGAAAGGAATTATAAATGATAAAGTTTGAAGCAGGAAAATATGATGTTATAGTAGTTGGGGCAGGACATGCTGGATGTGAAGCTGCCTTGGCTACTGCAAGAATGGGATATAAAACTTTGATAATAACAATGTCTTTAGACTCTATAGCATTGATGCCTTGTAATCCATCAATTGGTGGAACTGGTAAAGGTCAATTAGTTAAGGAAATAGATGCCTTAGGTGGTCAAATGGGATTAAATATAGACAAGACATATATACAAAGTAGAATGTTAAACACTGCCAAAGGACCAGCAGTGCACTCTTTAAGAGCTCAAGCAGATAAATTTAAATATCATGAAGAAATGAAAAAGACGTTAGAAAATGAACCAAACCTTGATATAACTATGGATGAAGTTGTGGAAATGTTACATGAAGGAAATGTTGTAACAGGAGTTGGAACTAAGCTAGGATGTTCATTTAAATCTAAAGTTGTAATACTAGCTACTGGAGTTTATTTAAATTCAAAAATATATATGGGTGAGGTTGCATTTTATGAAGGACCTAATGCATTAGGATATGCAAAATACCTTACAGATAGTTTAGTTGAATTGGGTCTGAGAATGAGAAGATTTAAGACAGGAACTCCAGCTAGAGTTCATAGAGATAGTATAGACTTTTCTGTGATGTCTTTACAGGAAGGTGATGAAAAAGTAACTCCTTTCTCATTTATGAATGAAAATATAGAAAAAGAACAAGAGCCTTGTTATTTAACAAGAACTACTGAAGAAACTCAGAGGGTTATATTGGAAAATTTAAAAAGGTCTGCTATGTATAGTGGAGTAATAGAAAGTACTGGGCCAAGATATTGTCCTTCTATAGAAGATAAAGTGGTGAGATTTAGTGATAAAACATCACATCAACTATTTATAGAACCAGAAGGTTTAAATACTAAAGAGATGTATATCCAAGGAATCTCAACTAGTTTGCCTTTTGAAGTGCAATTAGATATGTACAAGACGATAAAAGGACTTGAAAACTGTAAGATAATGAGACCTGCATATGCCATCGAATATGATTGTGTTGACCCAACACAACTAAAAATAAGTTTGGAAATAAAGGGAGTTGAGAACTTATTTAGTGCTGGACAATTTAATGGGACTTCTGGATATGAGGAGGCCGCAGCTCAAGGGCTTATGGCTGGCATCAATGCAGTTAGAAAGATAGAAGGAAAAGAACCTTTTGTATTAGACCGTTCAGAGGCATATATAGGTGTTTTATTGGATGACCTTGTGACTAAAGGGACTAATGAGCCTTATAGAATGATGACATCAAGAGCAGAATACAGATTGTATTTGAGACAAGATAATGCAGATATGAGACTAACTCAAAAAGGTTATGACATAGGATTAGTTAAAAAAGATAGATATGAAAGATTCATAAATAAAAAGACTGCTGTAGAGAAAGAATTTGAAAGATTAAAAAATGAAAGAGTTACACCAAAAGAAGTAAATAGCCTGTTGGAAGCAAAAGGAGCGACACCAATAAAGGTTGGAATTTCGTTATACGAGTTTTTAAAGAGACCAGAGGTTACTTATGAATTACTTGAAGAATTAGGAAAAGGCGCTGGCGAAGATGTTTCAAGGGAAGTCAAAGAACAATGTGTAATAATAACTAAATATGAAGGTTATATAGAAAAACAATTAAAACAAATAGATCAATTTAAGAAACTTGAAAATAAAAAGTTAGATGAGAAAATAAATTATGCATCTATAGAAGGACTTCGATTAGAAGCAAGACAGAAGTTGGATGATATAAAACCTATTTCAATAGGACAAGCTTCTCGTATATCTGGAGTTTCTCCAGCTGATATATCTGTTTTGCTTATATATCTAGAACAAGTTAGAAGAACTAGAGGTGGCAAAGGTGAATAACATAGAACTTCTGAAAAATGGGATTGAAGGTTTTAACATAATTATTAATGAGAGTATGCTAGAAAAATTTAAAAAATATAGAGAAATACTAGTTGATTGGAATCAAAAAATGAATCTTACTGGTATAGAAGATGAAAAAGAGGTATATGTGAAGCATTTTTTAGATTCTATTTCAGCTGTAAAAAATGGATATATAAAAAATGGTATGTCTATAATAGATGTTGGTACAGGTGCTGGGTTTCCTGGTCTACCATTAAAAATATGCTTAGATGATTTAGAGCTTACCTTATTAGATTCTTTAAATAAAAGAATAAACTTCTTAGAGGAAGTTAGTAGAGAACTAGAGCTAGCTAATATTAAATTTATACATGGAAGAGCTGAGGATTTTGGTAAAGATGAAAAGTATAGAGAAAAATATGATATTGCTACAGCGAGAGCTGTAGCTGGATTACCAATTCTTATGGAATTTTGTGTACCATTTGTAAAGGTTGGAGGATATTTCATTTGTCTAAAGGGACCAAATGCTAATTTAGAACTAGAAGAATCACAAAAAGCTATTGATATTTTGGGGCTAGAATTTGTTGAAAAAATAGATGTGGAATTGCCAGAAATAGATTTAAATCATAATATATTAGTTTTTAAAAAAATAAAAGAAACACCAGTTAAGTACCCTAGAAAGGCTGGGAAACCAGCTAAGAATCCTATTATATAGTTAAAAGATTATTATAGGTAAGCTTAATTATTTCTCAGGAAATAATTAAGCTTATCTTAAACAAAACAAAAATAAAGGAATTATTAAAGTGGATGCAGAAATAAATTTGTATGTACATATAGAGAACAAAAATATTTATATCTAAAATAAGAGAGGTATGTTATGGAAGATAAAAGAGTTATGGAGATACCTATAGAAGATGTAGTTCCAAATCCATACCAACCAAGAAAAATATTTTCACAAGTTTCATTGGAGGAATTGAGTAATTCTATAAAGGTATATGGTATAATTCAACCTATAACAGTTAGAGCAAAAGATGGTAAATATGAACTAATTGCTGGAGAAAGAAGATTAAGAGCAGCTAAATTGGCAGAACTTAAAACTGTACCAGCAATTATAAATAATATGAACGATGAATCTTCTGCTGTTCTAGCGTTATTAGAAAATTTGCAACGAGAAGACTTAAATTTCATTGAAGAAGCAATTGGTTATGAAAACTTAATAAAAGAACATGCTTTCACTCAACAGCAACTAGCAGAGAAATTGGGCAAAAATCAATCTACTGTAGCAAACAAGCTTAGAATATTAAAGCTTCCAAACAACATAAAAATGAAGCTGATAGAGAATAACTTAACAGAGAGACATGCTAGAGCATTCCTTAAACTACCAAGTGAAGATTTAATGCAAAATGTACTAGATAAAGTTATAAAGAATGAATTAACTGTTAAAAAAACAGAGAAATTGATACAAGAGATATTAGAAGAAACCAAAATTCAAGAAGAGCCTGATAAAAAACAGAATATAAAGGGTGCTATGAGTATAAGAATTTACATAAATACTATAAAGCAGGCCTTTGATGCTATATCAAATACAGGAATTGATGCTAAGTATAATGAAATAGATAAGGGAGATTACATGGAAGTCGTTGTAAAAATTCCTAAAAAATAGAGATTACTGCTTACCAGTAATCTTTTTTTGTAATATAAGCCTTGTAATATAAATTGATTTATAGACATTATTTGTAATTATAAAATCACCTAGTCAACATTTAAAATTAATTTAATTCTTAAAGGGGGGGAACATCATGGGCAAAGTTATAGCTGTATTCAATCAAAAGGGTGGAGTCGGAAAAACTACAACAAATGTAAATTTAAGTGCTAGTTTAGGAATCTTAGGAAAGAAAATATTAGTATTAGATTTGGACCCTCAAGGAAATACAACTAGTGGATATGGTATTAATAAAAATGAAGTAGAAAATACAATCTATGAAATTATGCTAGATGGGTTACATATTAAAGAAGCAATAATAAATACTGAGTTTGAAAATATCGATTTAGTTCCATCAGCTACTGAGTTATCAGGTGCAGAAATAGAACTTACTTCTAAAAGTAATAGAGAGTATATTTTAAGAAATTCCATAAAAGCAGTAGCAGATGAATATGATTATATATTTTTAGATTGTCCACCCTCACTTGGGATGCTTACAATAAATTGTCTAACTGCTGTAGATAGTGTCTTAATTCCTATACAATGTGAATATTATGCTTTAGAGGGAGTTAGTCAATTGATGGAGACTATAAAATTGGTAAAATCAAGATTAAATGCAGACATAGAGATTCAGGGTGTTGTTTTAAGTATGTTTGATGGGAGAGCTAATCTATCAATACAAGTAGTTGAAGAAGTCAAAAAATATTTTAAAGGAAGTGTATATACAACTCTAATTCCAAGAAATGTAAGGCTTGCAGAAGCTCCAAGTCATGGAAAACCTGTTATTTACTATGATAAAAGGTGTAGGGGCTCTATAGCTTATTTGGAACTAGCAGAAGAATTTATAGATTTAGAAGAGGAGGAATATTAGTATGGAGAATAAGTCTAAAAGAAGTAACAGATTGGGTAGAGGTCTTAGTGCATTGATACCAGAAATTAAAGGAGAAACTTCAGAAAAAGAGATAATCAACATCGATATAGACAAAATATATCCAAACGAAGTTCAGCCTAGAAAACAGTTTGATGAAGAAAAAATAAAAGTATTATCTGATTCTATAAAAAATTATGGCGTATTACAACCAATAGTAGTTAAGATGGATGAAAATGACAAATACATGATAATAGCGGGAGAAAGAAGATTTAGAGCATCAAAACTTGCAAATAAAAGTCAAATACCTGCTATAATTAAAGATATAGATATGAAAGACATAATGGAGATAGCTTTAATTGAAAATTTACAGAGAGAAGATTTAAACTCAATAGAAGAGGCCCTAGCATATAAAAGCTTAATAGAACATTATAATGTAACTCAAGAGGAAATATCAGAAGCTGTTGGTAAAAGCAGACCTCATATAACTAATACTCTAAGACTTTTAAATCTTGGACAAGATGTTATAGATATGATAGATAGTGGTAGAATTACAGCAGGGCATGGTAAGGCGTTGTTGAGAATTGTAGATAAGGATTTACAGCTACAAATAGCAAAAAAAGTAGAAGAAGAAGAGCTTTCTGTAAGAGAAGTCGAAAATATAGCTAAAAAAATATCTGAAAACAAAGAAGAAGTACCAAAAAAATCTAAGCCTAAGGATGTATTTATCTTAGATGTAGAAGATAAACTTAGAAATATATTTGGGACGAAGGTAAATATTTCTAAAGGAAAGAAAAAAGGTAAAATAGAGATAGAATACTACAATGATGATGATTTAAACAGTATTGTATCAATGCTTCTTGAATAAAACAAAACTATAAAACGGAGAGGAAGATTGTTATGATTTATTTAGATAATGCTGCAACTACATATCCAAAACCAGAAAGAGTGTATGATGCTGTTTTAGATTGTATGAAGAACTACTGTGCAAATCCAGGTAGAGCTGGACATAAGCTTGCTATGAGAGCTGCTAGGGAAATATATGATACAAGAGAGAATATAGCTAAGTTATTTAATGTGAGCAATCCTATGAATATAGTATTTACATCTAATGCTACAGATTCTTTAAATCTAGCAATAAAAGGTGTATTACAGGATGGTGACCATGTAATAACAACATCTATGGAGCATAATTCAGTAATAAGACCTATAAAAGCATTGGAAAAAAGAGGTATTGAAAATACTGTAGTAAAATGCGATTATGAAGGCTTTCTAGATTATGAAGAATTAGAGAAGTCAATAAAGGGAAACACTAAATTGATTGTAACGACACATGCATCTAATGTATGTGGTACTTTAATAGATATAAAGAAGGTTGGAGAAATAGCTAAAAAACATAATATATTATTTTTAGTAGATGCATCACAAACAGCAGGTGTCTATGATATAGATGTAAATGAATTTAATATAGACATGTTGGCAATGCCAGGTCATAAATGCTTATTTGGACCTCAAGGAACAGGTATACTATACGTAAGAGATGGTTTAAATCTAAATATATTAAAAGAAGGTGGAACAGGAAGTAAGTCAGAAGAAATGGTTCAACCAGAATTGTTCCCAGATAAATATGAGTCAGGGACTCATAATACTCCAGGTATAGCAGGTCTTAACCAAGGTGTATTATTTATATTTGAAAGAGGAATCAACAATATAAGACAACATGAAGAAGAATTATGTCAATATATGATAGACAAGTTAGAGGAAGTGCCAGATATAAAGATATATGGACCAAAAGATAGTAAAAAAAGAGCGTCTGTAATAGCTATAAATATAGGAAACATGGATTCTGGAGAGGTTACTTTTTTACTAGACAGTGATTATAATATAGCAACTAGATCAGGAATACATTGTTCTCCACTAGCACATACCACTTTAGGCACTTTAAAACAAGGTGCAGTAAGATTTAGCATAGGATATTTCAATACAAAAGATGAAATAGATAAAGCAGTAGAAGCTTTAAAGAAAATTTCAAAAAATAATAAGTAATATTAAGTATTATAGAATTAAAGAATATAAAAAATAGTGTAGATTATATAATCTACACTATTTTAGTATGCCTTAAATGTATCTTAAAGTGTGTCCTAAAAAATTACTTTAAGTAATCTCCTTCTTCAAGAACTATATGGCCACTTTCATAATTAGCACCATCAACAGTAAGTTTTATTTGTTCAACATTCATATTTTTTATGTAAGTACGAGCAACTGAATCAAGCATTAAAGTTTCTGCATCACTACCTAAGTTTGACTTTGTAAAATCAGAATTAACATCTAATATACCAGTTTTTACACCATCAATGTCTTTTGTAGTAAATGAGTTTAATTTTGCAGATTCTGGAACAACTTTAAGTTTTTGAAGCTCCTCAAATAAAGTATTTTCATCAACTTTGTTTAGGTCAACTTTGTTTTCTATTAAATCTGTCTGGTCTACATCGAAAGAGTAAATAATAGCTGATTGAGTTTTATTTTCCTCTTTTGGAGTAGAAGTAGCTTTTTTATTAGGAACCTCTTTCTCGGCATTATTTTCTTCTTTTGGTTGCTCAACATTTGTATTACTCTTAGTTTCTTTTTTAGGTGTATCATTCCCAACTTGAGCATTAGTACAACCAATTGCGAATATAGATATAGATAATATACTTAACACTAACATTATTTTCTTATTTTTCATAAAAATTTCTCCTCTCATAAAAACTATTCTTATATATAATTATAGTCGTTATGAGCAAATATATGAATACAAAATAGTAACAAATTTAAAAAATGATTTATTTAAATTAATTAAATCCAAAATAAACTAAATTTTAGTCATTTTTATGGGAAATCATTTAATGTACACAGAAAATATTGTAAAATAAAAGTAGTGTTTTTAAAATAAATATAATTTATAATTATATTATAAAAAAATGTCTTCAAAAGGTGGGAATAGTATGGAAATTTTGAGCTTAGGAGAAAAGATTAAAAAATTAAGAAAAGAAAAAAACATGACATTAAAAGAATTAGCTGGAGATAGGATAACAGCAGCACAAATAAGCCATATAGAGAGAGATAAATCTCATACTAGTTATGAACTGTTGGAATATCTAGGCGATAAGTTAGATGTAAGTGTAGAGTATTTATTAGAAACCAAAGAAATGCAGTCAAAAAAGATAACTGATAATTTAATACTACAGAGCGAAATCTACATAAAAGAAAATGAGTTAAACAAGGCTGAGGACCAAATAAAAGAAGTTTTAAATATATGTAAGAGATACGATTTAATGGAGAACTATGGCAGATGTAATTTTTTAATGGCTAATATTAACCTAAAAAAATCTGATTATAATGATGCTATAGAAAACTTTGAAAAGGCATTATACTTCTTTATAAAAAATAGTGATAGTGAAAATATACTTAAGTGCTATTTAAATATAGGAAAGATATACATGCAAGAAGACTTTTATAAAGGTGCTATAAGCCACTTTAATTTTGCAGAAGAAATTTTGTCAGAGAGTAAATTTGAGGATGTTAATATATACAAGGAACTATATAGTAAGATGGCATATTGTTACATAAAATTAGATAATCCAAATATGTCATTGAAGTACATAGATAAGATAAATGAAATAGACAATAGAAATGATAGAAAAGAAGATGTCGATATTTTGGTGTTAAAAGCAAATAACATGCTTGAGATAGGAAAATATGAGGAATCAAAAGATTATTTTAAAAAAGCATTAAAGATACTTGAAAATGAAGATAATAAAACTGGATTAGCAAATGTATATTTAACAATTTGTGATGTTTACAGAAAAATAGGTGAAACAGATAGAGTACTTGAATATTCACAAAAGGTATATGACATAAAGAAAAATGATGAAGATGAATATATGATGTCAGGATTATTCAAGATAATAGAAGCATATATAGATAAAGAAGATTATGATTTAGCTAGAAAATATTGTAAGATAGCCTTAGCTTCATCAATAAAAAATAAAAATAAGTTCAATGAATATAGAGCATTAAAATTCTACTCTAATATGTATAAGAATCAAAATGAGATTACCCTTGCAATTGAGTATTTAATCAAATGTATAAAAATAGTATCAGACCTAGGAAATAGTAGAATATTGGCTAATTTATATATAGACTTAGGTCAATTATATTCAAGTATCTCAAAAGAAAAAGAGTTAGAATATTATCAAAAAGGTGTATTTATGTATAAAAATCTAGAAATAATGTAAGAAAAATAAACCTATAAGGTTATAGAAACAATCTATAACAAGCAAGATAACATCTATGATAAAATATAAATTGTATGAATATTTTTAAGGAGATGAATCAAACAATGAGTATAAAAATAGATGCTAGAGGACTTGCTTGTCCTAAACCAGTTATAAATACAAAAAAGGAATTAGATAAAATAGAAGAAGGTATTGTAGTTACAACAGTTGACAATGAAACAGCTAAAGAAAATGTATTAAAACTTGCTAAATCTTTAAATTGTGAGGCAAGTATTGTTGACGAAAAAGAAAATTTTATATCTATAGAAATTATAAAAGGTCAAAATATCTTAGATAAACAAGATATTGTAGACAAGGAAGAATGTAAACTAGAAGATACATGTATATTTATATCTTCAGACAAAATGGGGCTTGGAAATGATGAATTAGGGAAAGTATTAATAAAAGGATTTATATATACTTTAACTGAATCTAAGCCTTATCCTAAATATGTACTTTTAGTTAATGGAGGAGTAACACTAAGTGCTGAAAATGAAGAAACTATAGAAAATTTAAAAATACTTGAAAATGAAGGCGTAGAAGTCTTATCTTGTGGTACTTGTTTAGACTACTACAATTTAAAAGACAAACTACAAGTAGGTTCAGTTACAAATATGTATACTATAGTTGAAACATTAAAGAATGCATCAAATACTATTTCTATATAATGTACGTTTGTTTAATAATATAAAAACTAATAATAATGATTAATTTAAAGAAAAACAGATAGTCAGAAAGGATTAAGCAATGAATCAGATGTATATAGTGTCATTTAATTCGACACATCATGCAATAAGATCAGAAAAGTTATTTGGTGAAAATGGTCTAAAGGTAATGGCTCTTCCAACACCAAGAGAAATAACAGCAAGTTGTGGGATATCAATTAAATTTTCTTTTGAAGACATGGAAAATATAAAAACAATTTTAACTGAAAATAATGTAGATATAAAAGGAATTTATTGTATAAGTAAATTAGAAGATGGTTCGAAAGAAGCAGAGAAGCTAGATTAGGAGGCTAATTATTTATGCCAATGGATTTAAAAATAGGAGACATTGTCGAATTAAAAAAACAACACGCATGTGGATGTAAAGAATTCGAAATTATAAGAACTGGAATGGATATAAAGATAAAATGTACCAAATGTTCAAGGTTAATAATGCTTGATAGAGAGACCTTAGAAAAGAGAGTAAAAAAGCTAATAAAAGAATGATATAAAATTAACATTTAAAAAATGTCAAATACCGTATATTAATATCCGAAATTTTGGTATAATAGAAAATGAAGAAAACATTTTCATGGGGGTGCTTTAATTATGGCAATTAAATATGCAAGAAGAATGGAAGGTTTACAAGGATCTGAAATACGTGAGCTTTTAAAACTTACTCAACAACCACAAATAATATCTTTTGCTGGTGGAATGCCTGCTCCAGAATTATTTCCAGTTGAAGAAATGAAAAAAGTATCAGTTGCAGTGCTTGAAGAAAATGGAAGATCAGCTATGCAATATACTACAACAGAAGGATATGAACCATTAAGAGAGAAAATAGCAGCTAGAATGAATGAGAAAAATCAAACTAATGTAGACAAAGACGATATATTAGTTACAAGTGGTTCTCAACAAGGTCTAGATTTTGCAGGAAAAGTATTTATTGATGAAGGTGATGTAATTTTATGTGAAAGCCCATCTTACATAGGAGCTATAAATGCATTTAAATCTTATCAACCTAAATTCATAGACGTTCCAACTGATTCTGATGGAATGATAATGGAAGAATTAGAAAAAATACTAGAAACAACTGATAGAATAAAAATGATTTACGTAATTCCTGACTTCCAAAATCCAACAGGAAGAACTTGGCCACTTGAAAGACGTAAAAAATTCATGGAAATAGTAAACAAATTTGAAATACCAGTAATAGAAGATAATCCATATGGAGATTTAAGATTTGAAGGAGAATCTTTACCATCTTTAAAATCAATGGATACAAAAGGATTAGTAATATTCTTAGGAACTTTCTCTAAAATATTCTGCCCAGGATACAGATTAGGATGGACTTGTGCTTCTCCAGAAATATTATCTAAATTTAACTTTGCAAAACAAGGTGCAGACTTACAAGCATCAACTATATCTCAAATGGAAGTAAGTAAATTCATGGATATGTATGACTTAGATGCACACGTTGAAAAAATTAAAGCAGTTTATATTAAACGTAGAGATGTAATGCTTAAGACTATGGAAGAAGAATTCCCAGAAGGATTAGTATTTACTCATCCAGAAGGTGGATTATTTACATGGGTAGAGCTTCCAAGTAATTTAAATGCTAAAGAATTAATGCCAAAATGCTTAGAAAAGAATGTTGCTTATGTTGCTGGAGGAGGATTCTTCCCTAATGGTGGTAGAGAAAATACTTTCAGACTTAACTATTCAAATATGCCAGAAGAAAAAATAATAGAAGGTATAAAAAATATAGCATCAGTTTTAAAAGAAGCTATGGGTGTTGAAGCTTAATTAAAAATAATAACTTATATAGATATATTATAGGGGATGGCTATTGCCATCCCTTGTTAATTTAAGAATATATAATTTGCCTTATATTAAACTTTGTCCAAAATTTAAATTGACATAAATGAGAATAAATGATAAAATGTGTAGGTATGAGATTTTAGTCTCATTTCTCTGCTCTAAGAGTGTAGAGCCGTTAAGTCCAAAGGGAGGTGAATTATAGTGAGAAATTATGAATTAGTTTATGTGGTAAAGCCAAACTCTGATGAAGAAGTAAGAGAGGCTATACTAAACAAAGTTAAGGAAGTTGTTGCAACTGACGGAGAAATAGTTAAAGTTGATACTTGGGGAACTAAAAAATTAGCTTATCCAATAGCTAAGTTTACAGAAGGTTTTTACGTATTAGTTAACTTTAAATCAGCAGTAGACGTTCCTAAAGAGATAGACAGAAACTTAAAGATAAATGAAAACGTAATAAGACACATGATAGTTGTTGCTTAATAACTGGTTTTATTATAAAAAATAGGTGGTGTTTTTATGAATCAAGTTGTATTAGTGGGAAGATTAACTAAAGACCCTGAATTAAGATACATCCCAGGTACAGGAACACCAGTGGCATCCTTTACAATAGCCATTGATAGAGACTATGTAAAAAAAGATGGATCTAAAGAAACTGATTTTATACCTGTTGAAGTAATGGGTAAATCTGCTGAATTTTGTGCTAACTACATAACTAAAGGTAGATTAGTTGCATTGCAAGGATCTATAAGAGTAGACAATTATCAGACACAATCAGGTGAAAAGAGAACTTTTACAAAAGTAAGTACTAGATCAGTACAAGCTTTGGATAGTAAGAATAAATCGGAAAATTCATATAGAGAAAGTGCTCCAGCTTTTGAGCCAAGCTTTGAACCTCAAGGTCTAGACCCACAAGGTTTCCAAGCTATAGATGATGACGATATACCATTTTAAAAAGGAGGGAAAAAAGTCATGATGAATAAAAAAAGACGTAAGAAAAAAAGAGTTTGTCAATTCTGTGCTGACAAAAACGCTAAAATAGATTACAAAAGTACTCAAAGATTACAAAAGTATATAACTGAAAGAGGAAAGATATTACCAAGAAGAATATCTGGAACTTGTGCTAAGCATCAAAGAGAATTAACAGTTGCTATAAAAAGAGCGAGAAATATAGCACTTTTACCATATACATTAGACTAAAAAAATGAGCCTTGTGCTCATTTTTTATTATAGGTATTTATATATCTAAATGAAGCGAGCTATAAAGCTCGTTTTTTTGTTTATATACTTAAATATATTATTATTTATGATATAATATTATATATTAAGGAGGGTTGTAAACGTGAAAATAGATAAAGGTTCTGAAATAACGAGAAACATAAAGATAATAGAATGGATGAAAACAGAAATATTAATGAGTGTAAGTGATTTGTTTAACTTATTATTTAAAGGGGTAAAACCTTTAGATGAAGCAATTCAAGATACTCTAGCAAATATAATAATGATAACATATCTCTTAGCAAAGAGATTAGGAATTAGTTTTAGAGATGTGGATTATAAAGTCAAAGAAAAAATAAAAATTGGTATAGATGAAGAGCATAGTGTTGAAAGATGGTATGGAGATTTATCTAATTTAAAAAAACATATGGATAATAGGGAGTGATATTAAATTGAATAATAAAATTAGACTATCTAAAGCAATGCATATAATAGTTTTAGCTATAATAATCGCTTTAGTAATAGCCTATATTCCAATGCTAGGAATGTTTAGTATATTAGCAGCTGTTCCATATGTAATTATAGGTGCTATTACTGATAGAAGGTATTCTTTTATATCTATTTTGATTACATTTTGCGTACTAATTCTATTTGCAGACATTTCTTATGCATTAAATATATGTATAATGTATTCTTTACCAGGTATAGCAATAGGAAAGATGTTAAAGAGAAGTTTTGAACAAGAAGATAGCAATAAATTTGAACCCATATATGGTGGAACAATAATATTTGTACTTTCAATGCTTGTATATTTCTTTGTATTAAAAACATTTTTAAATGTAAATTTATTAGATGAAGTTTCTAAGATGATAGCAGAAATTGTAAACATCCAAAAGAATAGTTTTTCAGCAACTGAACTTAAAATATTTGATAAGATGAAGCCAGATGAGATTGTAAGCTATTTTACAAACATGTTACCAATGATGCTATTTTTACAAGGGTTATTATCAGCATTTGTAACATATTATTTAAGTGTATTTTTTATCAAAAGAATTACAAAGATGGATATAAGATTTCCTAAATTTGCAGATTTTTATTTACCAGGAAATGCTATACTCACAACTTTCTTACTTTATTTGTTAGTCTTATTTATTCAAATTATTGGTTCAAAACTATATACAGAATTAATAATGACTAATTTACAGCTAGTTTTTAATTTAATGTTTGTAATTCAAGGTATAGCAGTTTGTATTTATTTTTTAAAGAAATGGATAAGACAGGGACCAAATAAAATTATGTTTCTTTCAGGGATAATTTTATGTTTATTTGGATTTATGGGAATATCTTTTGTTGGTATGGTAGATAGTATAATTGACTTTAGAAAGGTGAGAAGTTATAAATCCACTTAGGAGGATAGAAATGAGTAATAAACAAACCTTTAAATTAAATATGCCAGAAATAAATTTATATATAATTGTTATTGGTATTTCTAGTATAATTTTGCTTTATTACAACTTGTATGTAGGGTGTTTATTTTTCTGTATTTTTGTATATATGGTTTTTCACAATTGGAGAACAACTAATATTAGACGTCATGAATGGACAGAGTATATTCAAAATTTATCTTTAGACATAGATGAAACAACCAAGAAAGCCATAATAAATCTTCCAATACCACTGTGTATCTTGGAGTTTGATGGAAATATATCGTGGTATAATGGAAAGTTTTATGATATGATTGGTCAAAAAGATTTACTTGATAAAAATATAGAAGAGATAGTTAAAAATCTTAATTTAAGAAAAGTATTGAATGAAAATAAAGAGATGTACACAGAAATAAACTACAAAGAAAAAGAATATACAATAATTTATAATGTTATAAAAAATGATCAAGAAAAGAATCCTAAATATTTGATGATATTATACTGGATAGACAAGACAGAATATTTAAAAGTAAAACAAGATTATGATGACGAAAAAAATGCAATGATGCTAATACAAGTAGATGGATATGATGAAGTATTAAAAAGTGCAGCAGAAGACAAGAGAGCTTTAATTAATGTTGAAGTAGAAAAAATACTTTCTGCTTTAGAATTAAACTCCAATGGTGCATTGAGAAGAACTTCAAAAGATAAATTCTTCTTGGTAATGCATAAAAAAGAGTTAAAGAAATTAGAAACTGAGAAGTTCTCTATTTTAGATACAATAAGACATATTGATTATGGAAATAATCTTCCTGTTACTATAAGTATAGGAATTGGTATAGATGGAGATACATTAAATGAGAACCTAAAACTTGCTACAGGTGCACTTGATTTAGCACTTGGTAGAGGTGGAGACCAAGCCGTTGTAAAAACAAAAGATAAATTTGTATTTTATGGAGGAAAATCTAAAGCTGTAGAAAAGAAAACCAAAGTAAAATCTAGATTGATAGGTCATGCCTTAAGAGAGGTTATACAACAAAGTGACCAAGTTTATATAATGGGACATAAATATCCAGATATGGATGCTATGGGAGCTGCAGTTGGAGTTTATGACATATGTAAATCCTGTAACAAAACAGCAAATATAGTTTTACAATCGGTAAATGAATCTATAGAAATATTTATAAATAAAATAAATGAAAATAATTATTATAAGAAACTATTTATTGGAAAAGAAGATGCTATTGACAACTGTACTAAAAACACGTTAGTCGTGGTAGTTGATACTCATAGACCTAATTATACCGAATGTGAAGAGCTATTAAAGCTATCAGAGAAGATAGTGGTAATAGACCATCATAGAAGAGGTGTGGAATTTATAAATGATGCAGTACTTTTATTCCATGAGATATATGTATCTTCAACCTGTGAAATGGTTACAGAATTAGTTCAATATATGGATGAAGATGTAACAATAAATAAACTAACAGCTGAAGGTCTTTTAGCAGGAATAAGTCTAGATACTAAAAACTTTGCATTCAAAACAGGTGTTAGGACTTTTGAAGCTGCTTCTTATCTTAGAAAAGTTGGAGCAGATACTATTGAGGTCAAAAAATTCTTCAATTCTGATGTGAAAGATTTCATAATAAAAGCTGAAATAATTCAAAGTACTAAAATAATTAACAATAGAATATGCTTAGCATATTCAAGTACAGAGATAGATAGTATAAATGTTATAATAGCTCAAACTGCTGATGAGTTATTAAACATAAAAGAAGTAGAGGCTTCCTTTGTATTAGGTGAAAAAGATGATACGATATTTATAAGTGCGAGGTCTTTAGGACAAATAAATGTACATGTGCTTATGGAGAAATTAGGAGGCGGGGGACATATAGATATAGCTGGAGCACAGTTAAAAGATGTTTCTCTAAAAGAAGCTTATAAGATGGTAAATAAAATAATAGAGGAGTATTTGGAGGAGGAAGAATAGATGAAAGTTATATTATTAAAAGATGTAAAAGGAACTGGTAAAAAAGGGGAAATGAAAGAAGTAAGTGATGGATATGCAAGAAATTTCTTATTTCCTAAAAAGATGGCTGTGCAAGCAGATAATGTAGCAATAAAAGAGTTAAATGAAAAGAATAAGTCTAAAGAGATAAAAGCGAAAAAAGAATATGAAGAAGCTGTTTTATTAGGGAAACAAATGGAAGAAATCAATATAGAAATATACTCAAAAGCAGGAGAAGGTGGAAGACTTTTTGGTTCAATAACTGCTAAAGAGATTGCTGAGCAATTAAAGAAACAAAAAGATATAGATGTAGATAAAAGAAAAATATTATTAGATGAACCAATAAGAACTCTAGGTTCAACTTTTGTAGAAATAAAAATACATCAAAAAGTAACTACTAAAATAAGAGTAGATGTAAAAGAAAAACAGTAATAACTAGAGGTGATAAAGATGGAAGATATGACGAGAATTCCTCCTCATAGTGTAGAATCAGAACAATCAATATTGGGTTCTATACTTCTAGATAAAGATGCTATAATAACAGTTACAGAAACTATAAAGCCTAATGATTTCTATAAAGAGGCTCACAAAATAATATATGAATGTATGATAACTTTAAGTAATAAAGGTGAGCCTATAGACTTGATAACACTGACAGAAGAACTAAGAAAACAAGGGCATCTTAATGATATTGGAGGAATCAGTTATATTACAAGTCTTTCTACTATAGTACCTACGACTTCAAATGTAAAATACTATGCTGACATAGTAAAAGAGAAGTCTGTGCTTAGAAAGCTTATAAAAGCTTCTAATGAAATAATAAATCTAGGATATAGTGGAGCAACTAAAATTGAAGATGTTTTAGAACAAGCTGAAAAGAGCATATTTGATATATCACAGGAGAAAACTAGTGATGATTTTAAATCTATAAACTTAGTTTTGATGGACGCCTATGATATGATAGAAAAATTATACACTAATAAGAGTGATGTAACTGGCATAACTACTGGTTTTAAAGATTTAAATAAAAAAATAAATGGTCTTCAAAGGACTGATTTAATATTAATTGCAGCCAGACCAGCAATGGGTAAAACTGCTTTTTCTTTAAACTTAGTACAAAATGCCGCCTTAAAAGGTGATGCATCTGTAGCTGTGTTTAGTCTAGAGATGTCTAAAGAACAATTAGTACAACGTATGTTATCTTCACAGTCTAGTGTAGAATTAAAAAAGATAAAGACTGGAACACTTAATGATAATGACTGGCCTAGAATTATAGATGCTATGGCAGTGTTGTCAGATGCGAAAATACACATAGATGATACACCTGGTATAAAAATATCAGAATTAAGGTCAAAGTGTAGAAAGTTAAAGATAGAAAAAGGTCTAGATTTAGTGCTTATTGATTATCTTCAACTTATGGAAGGAGAAGGTAATAACGAAAGCAGACAACAAGAAATATCTAAAATATCAAGGTCACTAAAGATACTAGCAAAAGAATTGAACTGTCCTGTTGTGGCATTATCTCAGTTATCACGTGCACCAGAACAAAGAGCAGACCATAGACCAATGTTATCTGACTTAAGAGAATCTGGAGCAATAGAACAGGATGCAGATATAGTCATGTTTTTATATAGGGATGAATATTATCATGCTGATTCTGAGAGTAAAAATATAGGAGAAGTAATAATAGCAAAAAATAGACATGGTGAAACTGGTTCTGTAGAACTAGTTTGGCTTGGTGAAGTTCAACGATTTGGGGATAAGTTGAGAGACCTATAATCTAACGAATATCCACAGAACATCCTTTCTTTCTACAGGAAAAATGTGGATACATGTCACTAAATATGTCTAAACCTTGAAATATAGCTAAAAAATTATCCACAGTATCCACAGATGGCCTGTTGATAAGTGTGAATAAGTAGATAAAGCAAGCTTTTAGCTTGCTTTATCTGTGTATAAATATTAATTATTAGGAGGAATAATATGGAAAAAATAAGCTTAACGTGTATATATCCCAATATAATTAAAGTACTTGATGAAATAAACTTATTTAGAGTAATTGATAATAACCTAAAGGAATCAATTGTTGTCTATGCTAGTATTGTGGATAGTCAATATTATATAAATATGACTAACACAAACTTTGGAAATATAACTAACATATGTAAGTTAGAAAAACTTCTAGATGTGGATAAATTTATGGAAAAAGTTATAAACTATGAAAAAGAAATCATAGAGAAAAATGAATTTTCAAAAATAGAAAAATATCTGTTAAATATTGGAGAACGCTAAAAAAGTTGAAAAAAATACGAATGTTTGATAGAATAAATAAGTAAAGCGTTCGAGAGTATATAAAATATAGAGGTGAATTACATGAAAACAGTTGCAATTGTTGGTTCTCAATGGGGAGATGAAGGTAAAGGTAAAGTTATAGATTATCTTGCTACTCAAGCAGATGTAGTAGTAAGAGGACAAGGTGGAAATAATGCAGGACATACATTAGTTGTAGAAGGTAAGAAGTATGCACTACATTTAATTCCATCTGGAGTATTAAATCCAAAAACAGTGAATATAATAGGAAATGGTATAGTATTTGACCCTAAAGGATTTTTAGAAGAATTGGAAATGTTTAAAGCGGATAATATAAATACAGAAAATATAAAAATAAGCGATAGAGCCCATGTCATATTCCCATATCATAAAGAACTAGATGCATTGTCAGAAGAAGCCAGAGGCGACTTAAAGATAGGTACAACAAAAAAAGGTATTGGACCTTGCTATATGGATAAAACAGAGAGATCTGGAATAAGAATCTGTGATTTAATGGACAAGGAAAAATTTGCTATAAAATTAAAAGCTCAGATAGATGCTAAAAATGAAATAGTTAAGAATATATATGGAAAAGAAGAATTATTTGATTTTGAAACAATATATAATGAATATATCGGATATGCAGAACAAATAAGAAAATACGTTGCAGATACATCAGTTATTGTATATGATGCAGTGAGAGCAGGTAAAAAAGTATTATTTGAAGGAGCACAAGGTACTTTATTAGATTTAGATTTAGGAACATATCCATTTGTTACATCTTCTCACCCAACATCTGGTGGATTTGCAATTGGTGCAGGTATAGGACCAAACATGATAAAAGATGTTGTTGGGATAGTAAAAGCATATACTACAAGAGTTGGAGAAGGTCCATTTGTTACAGAACAAATAAATGAAACTGGTGACAAAATAAGAGAGCAAGGTCATGAATTTGGAGTAACTACTGGTAGACCCAGAAGATGTGGATGGTTTGATGCAGTTATAGTTAAGTATGCAGCTAGGGTTAATGGTTTAACTAGTATCTCATTTATGTTACTAGATGTTTTAACTGGATTTGATAAGATAAAAGTTTGTACATCTTATAAGATGGGTGATAAAATAATAACAGATTTCCCTGCATCATTAGACGACTTAGCAAAATGTGAACCTATATATGAAGAATTAGATGGATGGAATGAAGATATAACTCAAGTAGATAATTTTGATAATCTTCCAGAAAATGCAAAGAAATATATAGCTAAAATAGAAGAGTTGGTCGGAGTAAGTGTAGACATGGTTTCTGTTGGGCCTAATAGAGCTCAAACAATAATAAGAAAAAATATATTTGCTTAATATTTTATTAAACAATTTAAATTGTGAATAATAAGGAAAGAGTATCTTAAGATAATGATTATAGTTATTAGAGATACTCTTTTGTGTTAGATTTGTATTAAGTCTTTATTCAGTTAAAATTATTTATGTATGTTCTATGTGTGATTAAAGTTGAATTTCTGTATTCTAATTACATATTTTATTTAAAATGCTTGTTGAAAATAAGTAGTTCAAAAGGATTATAATTATATGCTAAAAAAAATAAAAAAACTATTGACTAAAAATTGTACAGCAGTTATAATATAACTTGTGAGTGAAAGAAACGACGAAAAAAGTCGAAAAAAATGTGGTCTATTAGCTCAGTCGGTAGAGCACCTGACTTTTAATCAGGGTGTCCCGCGTTCGAGTCGCGGATAGATCACCAAAATGGCTCGTTGGTCAAGAGGTTAAGACACCGCCCTTTCACGGCGGTAACAGGGGTTCAATTCCCCTACGAGTCACCAGTATGGGACTATAGCTCAGCTGGGAGAGCACCTGCCTTACAAGCAGGGGGTCACAGGTTCGATCCCTGTTAGTCCCACCATTTTTGAATTAGAGATAAATACTAGATTATATGCTGGTGTGGCTCAACGGTAGAGCAGCTGACTTGTAATCAGCAGGTTGTAGGTTCGATTCCTATCACCAGCTCCACAAAGTACATAAATTCAAATTAATATAATTTTCTACGTTATAGGATACTTTTAAGTATCTTTTTTTGATTGAAAAATTAAATTTAATTACAATAAAGTATTAAGTTATTTGTAAGGATATAATTTATAAGATTAAAATTTAGAGTATTTTTAGAATAGTATTATATAATCTGCTAAGTTTATAATATTGATAAATTATAAGTAATATAAAGAATTAGATGTATTAAAGATACTTTAGAAATGTACTTATAGTAGAGAGATTAGTTTCTTTAGTATAAGTTTTAAACAGAGAAGCAAGTTTGTCTTACCTCTCTATTTAAAAATAAAAAAATGTTTTTTAAGGGCTACTTTATTTAAATCTTTCCCATCTCAAATCATCACCAGTAAATTCTAAAATCCTAAATTTGTCTAAAATTCTAGAAAGAGTTCTTTGAGTATAAGTATTTCCTATTTGGGATGGTGTTAAGTTGGTTGAGATAATAATTTTTTTACCAGTAACAAGTCTTGTGTTTACAATGTTGAAGATTTCTCCACTAGTAAAAGAGTTATTAAGTTCAGTACCAAGGTCATCTATTATTAATAAATCACAATCAAACAAGTTTTTATAATTATCTTCACTTATCGGATTATTTGTGTCTCTTCTAAATTTATAGTCTTCGAGAATATCTAATATTCTAAAAGAAGTTTGATAAATTACAACATTTCCTTTGTCCAATAATTCCTTTGCAATACAATTGCACATATATGTTTTTCCCAGTCCAGTAGAACCATAAAACAGTAGATTTTCATCATTATCTTCCTTGAAAGCATGAACAAAATTTTCGCAGACACTTAAATTATTTAGCATATTTTCTCTAGGAGATATTTCTCCATCAGAGCCTTTCTTAGGAGAAAATATATTCAAGTTAAAATTCGAAAAATTTTCCTGACTTAAAATCCTGTCTAAATTAGACATTTTATAAGCTTCATTTACAATTTCTTGTTTAAGGCAAGAGCATTTTTCCCCATTAGGTAAAAAACCTTTATCTTTACAAGAAGTACATTGAAACTTTATTTCTAAGTAATCAAGAGGGATATTATTCTCAGCTAAAAGTTCCTCCTTCTTTACTTTTAAAGATTCTATAGTATTTTTAGATTTATTTACAATCTCATCTTTAGATTTAGGATTTAAAAGTACTATTTTAGCTAGACTAAGGCCTATTTTAGAAATCTCATCATCTATAGATTTTATTTCAGGAATTCTATTATATACCTCATTTTTTCTATGTTCTAATAAGAGTTCACTATTATCTCTTCTCTTATCATATTTAGCAAGTATTTTTCTTATTTTATCTTCATTCATTTAATCACCTACTTAAACTTTTCTTTTTGACTTTTTTTAATAATCTCATCGAGTTCATCAGATGTATACTGAGTGAATGTCTCATTGAAATTATGAAACTTAGTTTTCTTGTAAGTATTGTTGTTTTGAGTAGTATTAATCTGCTTCTTATTAATATTCTCCTTAACTATACGTTCTTCCTCTTTTTGCTTTAAATCATTTAAATTTTTTATATTTTTTTCATTCCAATTTTTAATTATACCATTTATATAAGATATACTTGGGTTTGAAATATTTTTAGATTTAGAGCAAGCATTTATTATTAAGTCCATATCCATACCAAATTTATCAAACCAAGTGTCCATAAGTTCTTTTTCTGACTTTGATGGTTGTCTTGAAAATCCTAATTCATTGAAAATAGTTTTGTATAAAATATATCTTTCACTTCTAACTAAAAAGCTATCTTCAACATCTTTTGGTGTATATAAATTTGAATCATACCAATTCCTGATAATACCCTCAATGTATTTAACTGGTTTTGATGTACCAGTTTTATCTTTTACATATTCATAAGCACAAAGTATCATATCAGGACTCATATTGTATTTATTCATTATATCCATGATACTTATCTTTTCACTTGGGTCGAGATAGCGGCCAACTATTTTATTTATGGAATTGAACATTTTTCTAATACTTGGATTTTCAGAAGTAGATACAACTTGGTCTGTATTAGATTTTATAGATGAATTATTACCTAATATATTCTCAATATAGAAATTTTTTAAATCTAAAAATTCTATTGAATAATTAAAATTATCATATTCTCCATTGTCATGTATTTTTATAATCTTCTTTTCCTCCCAAAATTTCCAAGCAGATAACACATCAGACAAAGGTATATTTAGGTTTTTGGCTATTGAATTATTGTCGAACTTAGGATTAGAAGTAATATCACATGCTTGTCTATAGCCTAAAAGATAAACTTTTACGTATAACCCGTCCGCCATTGGCATAAATATATCTATAAAGATATTGGGAATAGTGATTTCACCTAAATCTATTTCATTGCTTTCTTTGAAAAACATTTTATCACCTCAGATTAAATTATATCATTTTTTATATTATATTTGTCTGTAAACAAATAAAAGGTCGCAAGATTAGCATGTAAATATTTTCTAGAAAGATTCATTTTGAAAGGGAGGAGATATTTTGGTTATAAAATTCAACCAAAAAGTAAGAAGAACATTATCAGTAGCAATTTTATTTATGGTATTAATAATAGGTTGCTTTATAGAAAAGGATGACAGTTTAGAAGCGTATAAAGAAAAAACTAATTCAAAGATAAATCAATATAATATGGATGTTATATTTGATGATGAAACGAAGAGGCTAATGTGTAATCAGAATGTTGAGTACATAAATAATACAAAATCAAACATGGATAAAATATATTTTCATATATATCCAAATGCTTTTTCAAAAAAAGAGTTTGCTCCTTTTGAAAAAGAGGAAATGACAAAAGCTTATCCTAATGGGTTTAATGAAGGGTACATAGATATAAAGAATATATTAAATAGGAATAGTAAAATGGAGTATAAGATTAAAGGGGATAAAAATGATATATTAGAAATAGAATTAGGGAAAGAATTAAAACCGAATGAAAGAATATCATTAGATATAAAATATAATGTAAAAATACCAAATTCAGTTGGAAGATTTGGATATGGGGAAAATACTATAAACGTTACTAACTGGTTTCCTATAGTTTGTGTTAATGATGAAAGAGGTTGGAATCTAAAGAGTTATGAAACAATTGGTGACCCATTCTATAGTGAGACTAGCGATTTTCATGTGAAACTATTAATTCCAAATAAGTATAAGATTGCTCACACAGGAAAACTTATTAATGACAAACATGACAATAAAAAGATGCTATATGAAATAGAAGCTGAAAGTGTTAGGGATTTCGCATTTATATTAAGTAGTAAATTTGATGTGACTAAGGTAGATTCAAAAGGAATAGCAATTAATACATACAATTTAAATAAAAAACTTTCTAAAAAAGCAACTGAAGTGGCAAAAGATTCAATAGATATATTTAGTGAATTATTTGGGAAATATCCATATAAAGAATACTCTGTCGTAGCGAGTGACTTTTTTATAGGTGGGATGGAATATCCTATGCTCGTTATGATAGACCAAAGCTTATATAATGAGAAAAATGAATTTCTACTTGAATATGTTATTGCCCATGAGACAGCACATCAATGGTGGTATTCTGCTGTTGGAAATGATGAAATAAGTGAACCTTGGTTAGATGAAGCACTTACTGAATATTCTACAATAGTGTATTTTGAGCAAAAATATGGTAAAGAGATGGCAAATAAACTTCTAAAAACTATGGAGATACAGACAAAGAGTTATTTGAGTGAGAATATATTTAAACCAGCAAATGAGTATAAAAATTCTACTGAATATAGCTTGAATGTTTATACAAAAGGTGCAATAGCGTTTAATGAAGTGAGAAAAGAAGTTGGTGATAAAGTATTCTTTGAGACTTTAAATGAATACTATAATAAATATAAACATAAAAATGCTAATGGAAGGGCTTTTGTGGAGATATGGAGCAATAAAGGGGTAGATATAAATAAGATTATAAGTGAATACAAGTAAATTTTGTATAGGGAATGTTTCAAAATAAGAATTTGGAGCATTTCCTTTTTTATGTAAAGAACAGAAAAATAGAAATGGAGGTTCTTAAGAACCTCTAGTCTACAGGAGAATTGTTCTTAAAAAAAGAAAAGTATCATGTCTAATTGTTGTTTCAAAATAAGTATTATATCATTATACTTTATTTGAGTGCATATTTACCTTATAGCTACAACAATAGTTTTTTATTTAGCAGAGTTTATATGACTTGTACTATTCCAAAATTTTTTTCATCATCATAGTATCTATACTGATTTTCTTCATTTCTAAATGATGGCTCTAAGATATCTTATTTATCGTAATAGTGTAGAGCTTTTACAGTTAAACCAGATATTTTAGAAAACTGACTTACTCTATACATAATTACCTCCTTTGATTTTAATTGTAAACTATCCTCTGCACTGGAATGTTAGGAAAATTATAACGTATTAAAGATAGCTATACAATAAACTATTTATATATAATGTCTTATAGAATATAGAGTTAATATTCCTAGCAATTTATAATATCTTTTTAAAGTAACTTGCTTTATGGTTTGCATATTGAAAACATTGTATATAGTATTCAAATATGCTTATGCAATTTAATAAATATTACTTTGGGGCTTGAAAAGAGCATTGTAGGACAAGCCACAATATATGCTAGATGATATCATGTTAACTATAAATATAAAATAAACTTATTGGAGGAAATGAAATGTCAAGAATAACAGATATTACTGTGGTCGAACAGAGTGCATATTATGCTTTAGTAATAAAGAAAACAATTAACTTCATGGTTGAATTTCAAGAGTTTTCTGCTGAAGGATATGCCAAAATCATGGACTATATAAAAAGTAAAAATACTTTTGTAGCAGGAGCACCTATTGTCTGCTTTCACAATATGGACTTAGAAAACTTAAATATTGAAATAGGCTTTCCTACTGCAACTAAGATGGAAGGCGTAGATGATATTCAGGGTATAGAAATACCTGCACAAAAGATAGTTACTGCAATTGACCAAGGTGATTATATTTTGCAAGACCCTACATTAGAAGAATTGTTTGCATGGGTACAGAGTAGCCCCTATGAAATGCTTGGAGAAATTTATTATCAATACTTAAATACACCAAATCGCCCAACAAATGAACTATTGACTAAAATGATGTTGCCTATTCGTTAATATGAAGTATCAAAAATAAAACATGAAAATTTAAAACAGGAGTTGAACTTAAAATTTGATTGGAAAAAATCAATTTCGAGACAACTCCTGTTTTTTTGGTATAATATAATTTATAAGGCAGAAAAAGAGGTGAAGGAATGCTAAAGTATTGTTCAGTTGGAAGTGGCAGTAGTGGAAACTGCCATTATATAGGGTATAAAAATACTAATATACTAGTAGATGCAGGGTTAAGTGGAAAGAGAATAACTACAGGTCTTAAAGACATTGATGTAGATGCAGATAAATTAAAAGGAATATTTATAACACATGAACATGTTGACCACATAAAAGGGGCAGGTATATTATCAAGAAAGTTTGATATACCAATATTTGCTAATATAAAGACATGGTGTTCTATGAAGGATAAGTTAGGAGATGTCAAAGATAAAAATATGAAAGTTTTTGAAAATGATAAAACTTATTCACTAGGAGATATTATAGTGAGACCTTTTTCAATAGAACATGATGCATCTGACCCAGTTGGATATAATTTCTATACAGAGAGTGATGAAAAGATATCTATAGCTACTGATATAGGATGTATAACTCAAAATATAAAAAAACATCTATATAAATCTAAGTTAGTAGTATTAGAATCAAATTATGACCCTAATATGCTTATGATGGGTTCATATACATATGCTTTAAAGAAAAGAGTAATGTCAAACACTGGACATTTATCTAATGAAGATGCTGCTAATTTCTGTGTTGAGCTGATTAATGAAGGTACAGAATCTATATTATTAGCTCACTTAAGTAAAGAAAATAATTTTCCAGAATTGGCATATGAGACTTCAAAAGGAGTATTAGCATCAAATGATATAGTAGTTGGACAAGATGTGAAGCTAGATGTACTATCACGAAATGATGTTTCTAATGTTTATGAAATGAAGTAGAGGTGAATAACTTTGCTAAAAAGAAATTTCGAAAATGTTGAAGATAATAAAATTTTATATTCTATAAAGCAAGGAATGATTTTAGCCATACCTGCTATTATGACTGGCTCAACTGCTCTTGTCATTTTAAATCTTCCAATAAGGGCGTATCAAGAATGTTTATCAAATTTATTTAATGGAGAAATCACAAAGATTCTTAACTTTATAAATGGCTCTACTTTAGGAATAATTTCATTAATAATATTATTAACAATAAGTTATAGTTATGGGAAAATATATGGGAGCAAGTATACAGTACTTGTTCCTATAGTTGCAATGTGCTCTTTTTTAGTGTTTTCAAGTGGCAATGAACTTAATTATATAGAAGTATTTAACACAAAGTGGCTATTTACGGCTATTATTGTCGCTATGACATCATCTGTATTGTTTGTAAAACTTACAGAATCTTTTGTCACAAGTGTAAAGTTTCATACAGAGGGAGCAGATGCAGACTTTAATATGGTAGTCTCAGCTATAGTTCCATTTATAATTGTAGTATTTTTATTTTCTATTTTTAGAGTAATAATGATAAGTTTAATTGGTAGTTCAAACTTTCAAGATATATTTTACGATTTATTTTCAAATGTATTTAGCAAAATGGGAAGAAATCTCATGAGTGCCTTATTATTTATTTTCTTGATGCATTTTATGTGGTTTTTTGGAATTCATGGGAGTAATGTTCTAGATACAGTTGCAAAAAGTTTATTTGAAAATAGTATGGCAATTAATATCAATTTAGTTAATAATAATCAATTGCCAACAGAAATCTTTACTAAGACTTTTTTTGATACAATGGTCTTGTTGGGTGGATGCGGTTCTTTGCTATGTCTAGTAATTGCGATTTTTCTTAGTGAAAAACGTATAAATGTAAGAAAGCTAGCCAAAATTGCTTCCATACCAGCTCTTTTTAATATAAATGAGATGTTAGTTTTCGGAATACCAATTGTTTTTAACCATATTATGTTTGTACCTTTTGTAATTACGCCTATAATCTTGACTATTACAAGTTATATAGCTATGTCTATAGGGTTTGTTCCATGTACAGTTTCTCCTGTAGAATGGACATCGCCTATATTTTTAAGTGGTTATATGGCTACAGGCTCTATAAGAGGAAGTATGTTACAATTGTTTAATCTATGTATTGGGGTTATGATTTATATACCATTTATAAAGATGTCGCAAAATAGATATACATATATGTTTAAAAATAATATAGAAAACTTAACAAATTTAGTAAAAAGGTATGAGTTAACAGGTGAACAGCCAAATCTTTTAAATTACAGTGGTAAAATAGGGTCAATTTCAAAAATGTTAGCTTCAGATTTAAAGTTCGCCATGAAAAGAGGAGAGATAGAACTTTTTTATCAACCTCAAGTCAATTATAATGGAATTGTTGTAGGAGCAGAAGGATTACTTAGATGGAAACATTCAATAGGAGGATTCATTTATCCACCATTAGTTATAATTTTGGCTAAAGAAGAAGGGTTCTTAGATGAGCTTGGAGAGTATATTATTGATAAAGCATGTATTGACTTAAAGAAGAGTGAGAAGTTATTGAGAAATCCTGTTAAATTCTCTGTAAATATATCTCCAGACCAACTTGATGACCCTAAATTACCAGAGCAAATAAAAAATATCATTAATAGGAATGATATAAATCCTAATATGTTAGGTATAGAAATTACAGAACAGGTTGCATTATCAGGTTCGCAAATAATTATAGAACGTATCAATGCGATACATAACTTGGGAATAAAGCTAATTATGGATGATTTTGGTATGGGTCATAGCTCACTCATATATCTTCAAAATAATAATTTTGATATAGTTAAATTGGATGGTTCGTTAGTTAAAGAGATACTTACAAATAAAAGAAGTAGTGAAATTATAATGTCTATTGTAAATCTTTCAAAAAATTTGGAGTTTGACATAGTTGTTGAATATGTTGAAAATTTGAGTCAAAGAGATAAGCTATATGGATTAGGATGTGAGATATATCAAGGATATTATTATAGCAAAGCTGTAACTTTTGAAGAGTTTATAGAGTATGCAAATCAAGAAAGAGTGAGATAATTTTATAAGAGTTTATAGATTATATTAGGATATAAATGTGTAGCAAAATTAAGTTTAGGAGAAACATATGAATATAAGTATAGTTGTGGTAGGTAAAATTAAAGAGAAATATTTAAAATTAGGTATTGATGAGTTTAAAAAAAGACTTTCTAAGTACTGTAAGTTGGAAATTATAGAGTTGGACGATGAGAAAGCTCCAGAAAATTTGAGTGCTAAGGAAATGGAAATTATAAAAGATAAAGAAGGTAAGAAAATTTTAGGGAAGATAAAGCACAATAGTTATGTTATAGCTTTAGCCATTGATGGAAAGAATTTGTCTTCTGAGGAGCTTGCTAAGACTATGAGTGATTTAGCAGTTAGAGGTAATAGTAGTCTCTGTTTTATAATTGGAGGTTCTCTAGGGCTTTCTGATGAAGTCCTAGGAAGAGCTGATTATAGGTTATCTTTTTCTAGGATGACTTTTCCTCATCAGATGATGAGGTTGATATTGTTAGAGCAGATTTATAGAGCATATAGGATAAATAATGGAGAACCGTATCACAAGTAAGTGATATAACAGAATCAATAAAGTAAGGTAGATAAGGTAATGAATACCTAATCTACCTTACTTTATTAAATTGATGTATAAGCGCCATCCCACACTATTCTTTTATAATTTTCAGGATCAGTATCACCCTCTGTACTTATAACAAGTATTTTTGAATCTTTATTTATGTTTAGCTTATCAGCTATTTCTTTTAATCCATCTTCCTCTAAAATCAAACTTAAAATCCCTAAACCTACCGCACCAGATTCTCCAGATACAACCTTAGGGTCTCCCTTTAGTGGGTTAGCAAGTATTCTCATTGCTCTTGCAGCTACATAATCAGGGCAAGAAATATACATATCAGAATAATCTCTTAAAATATTCCAACCTATAGTGTTAGGTTCACCACAATTAAGCCCTGCCATTATAGTTTCCATAAAACCTGTAACAGCATGTGGTTTTTGGTCATTTATTTCTGCTGATTTAAATATACATGCTGCTTCATTTGGTTCAACTATAGTAGTTATTGGTCTATTATTGCCAAATACATATTCTAGATATCCTTGTACAGTTCCAGCAAAAGAGCCAACCCCCGCCTGAAGGAATACATGAGTAGGCATTCCATTATCTAAAGAATTTATTTGCTCTATAGCTTCATCGATAAGAGTAACATATCCTTGCATAATCCAAGTTGGAATTTCTTCATAACCATCCCAAGCAGTATCTTGTATTATAACACCATTATTTTCATCAGCATATTTAGTAGCTAATCTTACTGCATCATCATAATTTAAGTCTGTTATAGATGCTTCTGCACCTTCTTTTCTAATATTATTTAATCTTATCTCAGAAGACCCTTTTGGCATAAATACTACTGATTTTTGTCCAATTTGATTTGCAAACCAAGCAATCCCTCTTCCATGATTTCCATCAGTGGCTGTTACAAAAGTTAAGTCTCCAAGCCTTTCTTTTATATTTTTACTATTTAGCATTTCAAAAGAAAGATTAGAAATATCCATATTTAATTTTTTTGCTATATATTTTCCAACCGCATATGAACCACCAAGACTTTTAAATGCATTAAGTCCAAATCTATATGACTCATCTTTTAGCCAGATATTACTAATACCTAATTCATTAGCTAATTCACTTAAACTGTGAAGAGGAGTTACTTTATACTCTGAAAAGCTTTTATGGAAGTTTCTAATTTTTTCTATTTGTTCTTTGTTAATAAAGTCTACACTTACTTTAGATTTGTGTAAATTTCTTGCCTTTTCATTTTGTATATATTTGATATCTTTTATATTTCTCATAGTTTTTATCTCCTAAAATTATTTATTATTTATTTCTTAATTATAATTATATTGACTAATTAGCAAAAAATATATAATAATATAGGCAATAAATATCGTTATATTATCAAGTTGTGTATGATTAAAAAAAATCGAAATTAGCAAAAGGAGACTAGATTTGTGAAGGATAATATTGTTACTAATAAAAATAAAAAAGAAGTAACACAACAAGGTTCATTTGAATTTCCAATTACAGTCTATAAGACTAAAATAAGTGAAAATATTTTGGGGTATATTGATTGGCACTGGCATGAAGAGTTACAATTTTGTATTGTAACAAAAGGTAATATTAATTTTAATGTTGATGGAGATTCAATAATTTTATCTGAAGGAGAAGGGATATTCATAAATGCAAGGCAATTACATCAGGCAAAAAATTATAAAGGAAGTGATTGCTCTTATATAAGTGTAGTTTTTAATTCAGACTTTATATCTAGCTTTGCAGGAAGTCTCATAAATATAAAATATATACAACCTTATATAGATAATTCTAGAATTAATTATTGTATTTTGAAAAATGATATTGACTGGAAATCGGTTATACTAAACAATATCTTTAAAATTTATGAAGAGTATAATAAAAAGGAAATGGGATTTGAATTACATATATTTATATTATTAATAGAAGTATGGAATATTTTAATAAAATCTTATTTTGTATCATTTCCTAATGATAATGCTAGAAATAATAGTTTGCATATAAGAAATATAATTGGCTATATATGTGACCATTATATGGAGAAAATCGAACTTAATGATTTAGCAAAAGAAGTTAATTTATCTAAAAGTACTTGTTGTCGTGAATTTAAAAAATATATGAATTGCACTATTTTTGAATATATTATTAATTACCGCTTGGTAGCTAGCTCAAATTTATTAATTTCAACTAATGATTCGATTTCAGATATAGCTTATCAGTGTGGATTTGGTAGTACTAGTTATTTTATTGAAAAATTTAAAATGAAAACAGGAGTATCGCCGTCTATTTATAGAAGACAAAAGACCAGTTTTTAATAAGATATTATTTTTATATAGAATAAAGTTTAAAAAATAAAGAATAAAAAATAGCATTAACCATGAAAAATGGCTAATGCTATTTTTATAATCAATATTAATTAATTTTATATTATAGAAATAAATTTTTCTAATGCTGGGTTTGTATTGTTTTTATTCCATACAACTACAACTTCAATTCTATTCTGTACTTCCTTTATAGGAACAATTGAAATATCATGTTCTATCATATTACCTACAGCACAAAATGAAGGTAATATGGATACACCCATATTAGAGGCTACTAGAGATTCAATAGTATTGAGATTATTTGAACGTTGTACCACATTAGGTACAAATCCTGCTTCACGATATCTATCTTGTATCATAGATTTTTGACCATATTCATCTCCTGTCTCCTTTACAAAAATAAATTTCTCATGTTGTAACTCAATTAAATCGATACACTCTTTATTATAAAGAGGATGTCCAGGAGGTAAAAGGGCAACTAAAGAATATCTTGCTACAGTTTTATATTCAAAACCTTTTAATGGCTGATTTTCTGGGTTAATAACAAAAGCAAGGTCCATAAAATTATTTTTCACTAAGTTTAAAAGCTCAGTCATCTCGTTAGTACAGAGTTCCATAGATATGTTAGGGTATGTATGAGAAAATTCTTTTAAATATTGCTGAAGTTTGTTTTTTTCATATCCGATTAAAATTCCAATGCTTAATGTTCCAAAAAAACCATTTGCAAACTTTTGTGTTTTTGCAATAGCATCATTGATATTTTTTATTATAGTGCGTGCCTCAGATAAAAAAACTTTTCCGGCTGGAGTTAGCTCAACGTGTCGTTTGCTTCTTGTAAACAGAGTTACATGTATCTGTTCTTCTAAGGCTTTAATTTGTTGTGTAACAGCAGTTTGAGAAATATAAAATTTTTCTGCTGTTTTGGTAAAACTTAAATTTTCTGCTACAGATATAAAATATTCCAATTGTTTAGTATTCAAAGAATCACCCCTTTTTAAACTTATCTTGCTTGTAAACATTAGTTATATAATTAAAACTTATTATAGTATAAGGAAACTTACTTTTAAATAATATTAGAAAATATTTGTATAAAAATATATGTTTAAATGTGCATTTACATTAAATTTTATAAATTTATTAATAAGAATAACTTATATATTCCCATAAAAACGATATTGGATTTGACTGAGTTTATCCCATAAAATGAAAGTATATCAATTGATAATAACCTAGATAAGAAAGGAGAAAAAATGGAAGATAAATTTTATGCAAAAGGTGAAGGTAATAACGGGCATATCAAAAACCTTGAAGTTTGTTCCTTTAACAACTTAGATGGAACTTGTGGAATGTTTCAAATGGCGCTTTATAAAAGAGACGAGAAATATTATTTATATGGGTGTTGTTTCGGGGGAAGTAAAAAGAATGGAGTAATGATTAGTGACATTACAAATCCTTATAATCCAGAATTTATTAAACACTTTCAAGTGTTAGATCCAAAAGAATATCCTACAACAACAACTCCAAAAATTCAAATAGCAGATGATTTAATGATAGTAGCCATGAGTTGTGGAAGTGGTCCAGGAGCACTTGTTGACCAAGCTAAATTAGAAAGTATTAAGTGTGAAGCAGGAATTAGAATATATAGTTTAAAAGAGGACCCTCTAAATCCTAAGTTTTTAGGATATTGGGATTGTGGATTAAAGCATGTAATGGGTGTTCATAGATTTATGTATAATGGTGGAAGATATGTACACTTATCAAGTGACTGTGTTGGATTTGAAGGAATGATTTATAGAATTATAGATATAATAGACCCAACTAATCCAGTAGAAATAGGTAAGTGGTGGAGACCAGACCAATATGCAGATGGATATCCAAATAGAACATTTGATCCAGGAGCGCCTCATTGTCCAGAATTTATGGATAAAGGATGGCTTCATGGACCTCCATTTGTAAGAAATAAAAAAGCCTATTGTGGTTATGGAGGAGCCGGTTTAGTTGTGTTAGATGTTGAGGATTTAACAAGACCAAGATGTTTGGGCGAATTACCATTTATGCCTGCGTTTTCTAGCAGACTTGCAGGAGCAAGAACGCATACAGCACTACCATTACCAGGAAGGGATTTGGTTGTTGTTCAAAACGAAGGAGAACGTTTTCAGTTTTTTAAACCAGAGAATATTACAGATGTCCAAGCTATGAATAATATACATATGGTTGATGTTAGCAATCCAACAAAACCGACATTAATTGCTCAGTTTCCATATCCTGAAGTACCAAAAGATTTTCCTTATCCTAATTTTAATGTTGCAGGGCTAGGAAAACCAGGACCATTTGGACCACATAACCTTCACGAACCAATGGATAATAAGCCATGGTTAGAGCAAAGAGAAGATAGAGTGTATTGCTGTTATTTCCATGCAGGTTTAAGAGTTTACGATGTATCAGACCCATATTATATCAAAGAATTAGCATATTTTATACCACCAAATCCAAATAAAGCACCAGAAGAGTCTTATTTCCCAGGATTCCCTGGACCACGTTTAGCAGTAACAGAAGATATTATTGTTGATGATAGAGGATACATCATTATAGATGCTCTAGATGATGGGTTCTATATATTAAAAATGAAAGAAGATTAATAAACACTAAAGAGGGAGAGTTAAATATGAAAATATTAGGTATTTCTTTTGGAACGAAAAATGGAAATAATGACACAATGTGTAAAGTAGCACTTAAAGGAGCTCAAGAAGTTGGAGCTGAAGTAGAATTTATTCAAATGTCATCTCTTAATATTAAACATTGCACTGGGTGTTGTGCATGTGTTAAGACTTTATTATCTGGAAAAGGTAGTATGTGTATACTAAAAGATGACTTTGAATGGTTACTTGATAAAATAAAAGACGCAGATGGGATAGTATTCTCAGACCCAATATTCGAAGAAGGAGCATCAGGATTATTTCATACTATAATGGACCGTTTTGGGCCAAGAGTAGACAAGGGAAATAATATTATAGGAACAAAAGTTGCAGAAGCTACGGGGGGAAAAATTCCAGACCCAAGAATACTTAAAGATAAAGTAGTATCATTTATGGGAATAGGTGGTTCAGACTGGGGGACAAGAGTTCAATGTGAACATGCTATGTTAGCCCTAATACCAATGTGGAAAGTGATAGATAATGCTTGGTTTCCATGGGCAAAGGAACTAGTCATGAATGATGAAAAACTTGCTCAAGTTAGTCAAATAGGGATAAATATAGTTGAAGCAGCAAAAGATTTCGAAAAAGCTTCATACCAAGGAGAAGAAGGAGTCTGTCCGCATTGCCATAATAGGCTATTCTACCTTGAACCAGGTACTAAAAAGTCAATATGTGCTCTATGTGGCATAGTTGGAGAATTAGATACAACAAGTGGAAAAACTATATTTAGTTTTCCAAAAGAGCAATTAGGACATGCTCATGACACTTTACCAGGTAAGTTTATACATGGTGATGATATTAAAAGAATGGAAGGTCATTATGCAGAAGTTCGTAAAACAACAGAATTTAAAGAAAGAAAAGTAGCTTATAATTTTATAGAACCATTGATTAAAGAAAAGCAAGTTGAAGTTTCATTAGGAGAATAATTGAAATATAAAGGTTCTTTTTAAGGAGTGTTATAGGAGGCCTGTTATATGAAAAAGAAATCAAGTTTTAGACAAATTGTATTTGTTAATACAGTAAGAAGTATCCCTATAGTCTTTATAAGGTCAGTTGTAGCACTAATAATGCCACTATACTTAATTTATTTTGTAGTATCTACGATTGTAAATCCAGTAGCAACTAGGTTGGTAGAGATAAGGCAATCTAGAGAATATGCTAATTACAATATGGAAAATGGATAGAAAGAAAAAAGAAATATTAACACTGTCCATAGGGATTGCTTTATTACCTCCTTTATGGGCAGTGTTAGCACCTTACATAGGGATAAAGACTGGAGCTGTAGCATTAATTTGTGCAGGATTATATGTAACCAATGGCAATAAACAAAAAGATGGATTAAAAATAATGTTTGGTTTTTGGTGTGGAGATTTGTGGGCAGTATTGGCAATTTTAATTATGGAACATATAAACTTCAATCAAAACCTAGAATTATTTTTAACACTTAGTATATTAGGATTTTTTGCAGTTATAATCGCATCTTTATTTGAAAAAATACTTTTCTTACCATCATGGCTTTGTGGCTGGGCTATAGGTCTAACTATTATGACAGGTGAAAATATTATTAATTTACAAGATATTTGTATTCAAATTGCTGTAGCTATGGCAGTAGGAGTATGGTACGTGGGTGCAGGTGTAGATTTGTTTACAATATATATTTTGAGTAAAGATAGGAAAAAGGGAAATTGAAAGCATGTGAATATACTTTGATTATAGGAGAATGGCTATGGGTTTTGAATTTAAAATAATGAGAAGTTTAATATATGTAGGACTTGCCAAGGAAGAATATAGACCTAAGCTAATGGACTGGTTATATCGTCACCATATTCCAGATAGTATTAGCACTTTTGGACCATATTGTACTAAATATGCCTTTTATCAAGCATATCCTACACCAAATGAAGGTGAGCGTTTTGGTGCACGTAAGATGCAACTAACAGAACATTATTGGCTTGTAGATGAACATATGCCTGAGATGGCAAATAGAATTATGACAGAATATATGCCTATGGATGTTCTACGTTGGCAAGGGTGTATACCAGATGTAGAAAATAAAAGGGTTCATGAAAATGCAGAAAGTGGAGATGCAGGACGTGCAGTAGGTGGAGATAATGGATGTCCACCATTTATATTTGCTTTTGTTCCAATAAACTGGGAAGAAGACTTTAGAGGAAAAGGACGTACTGTACAAGATGGACCAAACTATCGTTGGCAATTTATGATTAAGTATCCAGATGGTATTTCTAAAGAAGAAGGAGAAAAATGGTTTTATGATGAGATAGTTCCATACTTTACAAACTGTTGCTATGTTAATCGCTTTGTAAGCAGTAAAATCATGATTAACTATGGAGCAACTGCATTTGACCGTGTAGTAGAACTATGGTTTGAAGGAGAAGAAGAGTGGTATAAAGCTGTAGTTGAAGATGCAAAATCATTTATTAAAAAACCAGCATGGGCACAAGAAGAGGAGTTTCCATATCTAAAGCCACAATTCAATATCGCATCAGTATTTTTAGGTGATATAGCAACGATGGATGCATATTCACAGTATCGTGGATATATTCCAATGAGATAAAAATTATAAGATATTTATTAAAAAGTGTTTATGGTGTATTTAAAGATTAAGACATTCCTTTTATGATAGAGAGTTGAAATAATAAAACTGCTATCATAAAGGGAATATTTTTATGTCTACAAAATACCAAAAGATTGTGAATACTATGTTTACTCAGGTATGCCTAGATTTATATTAGTAGAATTTTTACAAAGAAAAACTCAATAATATTGTATTCACTTTTTATGGTAAAATATAAAGAAATTTTAAAATAACATCTAAGGAGGAGTAAATATGATTTTATTGGTAGTTGATACACAAAAACTAATAACAAACGAAAAGTTATATAATTTTAATAGTTTTGTAGCAAATGTAAAAAGCTTAATTGATATAGCTAGAAAAAGTAACATAGAAGTAATATATGTACGCCATGATGATGGGACTGAAAATGAGTTGACTAAGAGTAAAGATGGCTTTGAGATATATGAAAAATTTAAACCATACAATAAAGAAAAAATATTTGATAAAAAAGTAAACAGTGCTTTTAAGGAAACGGGTCTATTAGAATACTTAACAAATAAGGGTGAAAAAGATATAATTGTTGTTGGACTTCAAACAGATTATTGTATTGATGCAACTATAAAATGTGGATTTGAGCATGGTTTTAATATGATAGTTCCAGCTTATTCAAATACAACTGTTGATAATTTATTTATGTCAGCAGAACAATCATATAAATACTACAATGAATTCATATGGAATGGGAGATACGCAGAATGCATTTCACTGGACGAAACACTTAAAAGAATGAAACAAATATAGACTATTTATAATAAAGAAAATTTAACCTACTTGGTTTTAAAATATTAAAGTCATAAGAGGTATAAGTTACTGAATCTTGTATTTAGATAAATTAATTTCAGAAAAATGATACTAGAGTACAAATTAATAAACAAATCTAATGTATTAGAATGGTACAAGTAAAATAAGGCACATCAATTTTATTTTAAATTAATGTGCTTTTTTAGGTGGAACAATTTATTAAAAGTTAATATGATTTTTATTATTTAAATCACTTTTCTTGTGTTTCTTTACTAAAGAAACCTTTTTTATTTATAAAATCTACAATTGTACTACAGTATCTATTTTAGATAAGTATAATTTTTGTCTCAATCTAAAACAAAAGTTATACTTAAATGAAATTGAAAACAATAAAATTCTCCAATAAAATAAATATTGTGGAGGTGATGAAAGAATCCAATGATAATATGAAGACTAATCTTAATAAGAAAGTAGGGATTAATGGTAGTGGACAAAGAAATTGTATCGATTCTCCAGATTTTATTAAATAGCACATTGATTACAACTAATGGATTACAAGAGGAATCTAATTCTTCAAAAAGACAAATTACTTATAGAATAAATAAAATCAATGACATGCTTAAAGTAAAAAAAGTACCACTTATATGTTTAAGAGCTGATAAAGATATTATCGTTAGAAAAGAAACCAAAAAAGCAATTAAAGAAATTCTAGAAAAAAATTATTCTAAGAATACTTATTACTTTAGTAAAGAAGAAAGACTTTTATATATGTACCTAATGCTTTTTATTAATATGGAAGATATCTCAATTAACCATTTTACAAACTCTATAAAAGTGAGCAGGTCTACTGTAAATCTTGATTTTAAAGATTTAATACCAAATCTTGAAAAAAAGGGTATTGAAATCAAGAATAATCGTATAAGTGGCTATTATTTAGTTGGAAATGAGATGGAAATTAGGAGAGTACTTATTAAGAATATTATAGAAACTTTGTCTAATGAGAAAAGTTCAAGAGTATTTGATATTTTTATAGAAGAATATAATCTAGATAAATTTGAAGAAGCCAAAAAGATTATATTAAAGCTTATAAAAAGATATGAAATTAATTTTGTTGAGGATAGATTAATAGAATTTATTTATATATTTATCTTTCTAAAGGCAAGAATGTGTTCAACTAGAATAGTTACTCAAGAAAATATAGATATCCCTAGTATCGCAGTTATGAGTTCAATGAAGGAATATAAATTTGCTAAGGAATTGTTAGAAGTATATGAAAGTGAAGAAAATATAAGACCTCATAATATAATGTATATTAGTGCTTGGATTTTAGGTATATCAGTAGGAAATTATGAAGAAGACACAGAAGATAAGGTTGTAATTTCAGAAATTGTAAATAAAATGATGACAAGATTTGGGTATTTAAGTGGGGTTTATTATATAAGTCAAGAAAAGATATTTAAACAATTATATTCTCATTTTAGACCAGCCTATTACAGACTTTTATTTAAATTACCTATTTATAATCCAATTTGTGAAAAGGTAAAAGAAGAATATAAATTAGTCTATAGAATTGTAAGTAATGCAATGAAAGAATTCTGTGGCTTATTTGGAGAAGAAATTCAAGAAGAGGAGTTAGCGTACTTAACAATGCACTTTGCAACTCTTTTCTCAAATAAAAAAGAGTTTGATGATTTTAGAAAAAGAATAGCATTAATAGTTTGTTCAAATGGTGTTGGGAGTTCAGCTATTTTACATGCAGAACTTACAAACTTATTTCCTGACTTACATTTTATACCAATGTCAGAATCGGTTGGATTAGAAAATATCAGTGAACCTGTAGACATTGTATTTACTACTAATTATAACACAGAAGGTTTAAAGACAGATGTGCCAGTGATTAAAGTAAGTCCTGTTATGACCACAAAAGAAAAGTATAAGATTACACGTGAAGTGTATATTCAATTGGGAGATATTTTCTTAAGACAACCTAAAATAGATGAGGTTATGAATATAATAAAAAAATATGCAAAAGTAACTTCTGAAAGTATGCTTTCAAGTGAGTTATTAGCTTATTTTGCACAAATAGAGAATTTTACATCCAAGGAAGGAGAGGGGCCTATGCTAAGTGAGATTACTAGTGAAACACTAATAAAATTAAAGGTAAAAGCTAAGAACTGGGAGGATGCTATTAGACAATCAGCTTCTGCCTTAGTAGAAAACAATAAAGTAACTGAGGGATATGTAGATGCAATGATTGACTCAGCAAAGGTATCTGGGCCATACATAGTAATTACAAAACATGTAGCACTTCCTCATGCTAGACCAGAAGCTGGGTCAAAAGAAATTGCGATAGGTATTGCTACTTTAGATAGCCCTATTGAGTTTGGAAATGATGAAAATGACCCAGTAAAATATGTATTTTGTTTAAGTGCAGTAGATAATAATAGTCATTTACGTGCTATGTCTGAACTGGTTGAATTATTGGAGCAAGATGAATTCTTTAGAGCGTTAGATACTGCTAAAGAAGGCAAAGAAATTATTGATTTTATAAAAAAACACGAATTATAAAGGAGGATTTAATTATGTATAAAATTTTAATCGCATGTAGAGCAGGAGTTGGCTCAAGTTTAATGTTAAAAATAAAGACTCAACAAATCATTAAAGAAAATAACTTTCCAATCGAAGTAGAACATGGTTCATTAGATTCATTAAATGGATTCAATGGAGATGCTGTAGAAACATTAATTGATGTTGCTGAAGAATTAGAAAAGAAGAATTTAAGATTTGATATAATTGGAATTCGTAATATTGTTGACCGCAACGAAATCAAGACAGCGCTAGAAAAATTTCTTGCTTCAAAAGAGGAATAAATTTAAGAAAATAGGGAGGAATGTTTATGGAGTTTATTATTAGTTTGTTGAGTACACCTGCTGTTTTGCTTGGTGTAGTTGCATGTATAGGACTGATTCTTCAAAAGAAATCAGCAGTGGAAGTATTTACTGGGTCTTCAAAAACACTTATTGGTTTTCTAATATTTGGTATTGGTGCATCTGCTATGACTGGCGCACTTCAGAATTTCAATAAATTGTTCCAGCAGGGGTTTGGAATTACTGGTGTTATAGCTTCACCAGAAGCAGCTACAGCACTTGCACAAAGTACATACGGTTTTGCAGTTTCATGTACATTAATTCTTGGATTCATACTAAATTTAGTATTTGCACGTATTACAAGGTTCAAGAATATTTTCTTTACAACAGGTCATAGTTTATTTTTTTCTTGTGTATTAGTTTTAATTATGAAAGCACATGGATTCGATAATACAATCACTATTTTAATAGGTGGAGTTATTTTAGGATTTATGTCTGCTGCACTACCTCAATTCTGTCAGCCATTTATGCGTGAGTTAACAGGTGGGGATGAACAAGCCATTGGTCACTTCAATATGATTGGTTATGGTTTATCAGGATATATTGGACGTTTATTTTCAAAACATAAAGATGATACAACAGAAACTATAGAATTTCCTAAGTGGTTATCAATATTTAGAGACTTTTTAATGGGTCTATCTATAGTTATGCTAATCTTATTTTATATTGCAACCTTAAAAGCTGGGAAGGCCTTTACTCAAGAAATTGCTGGTTCAACACATTGGTTAGTATTTCCACTTATAGAAGCATTTACATTTGTGGCTGGGATGTCAATACTGATGTCAGGTGTTCGTATGTTCTTAGCTGAAATAACTGCCGCATTTGTAATTATTTCAGAAAAATATATCCCAGGTTCACGTCCTGCACTGGATGTTCCAACAGTCTTCCCATATGCACCAAATGCAGTTATTATTGGATTTATTTCAGCATATGCTGCTGGTCTATTAGCAATTGCTATTATGGCATCATTTCCTAGTATATTCCCTGTAGTAATTATTCCAGCTGCTCATATATGTTTTTTTTCAGGTGGTACAGCTGCAATATTTGGTAATACCTCAGGAGGATGGAGAGGAGCTATTGCAGGGTCATTTGTTGTAGGATTATTACTTGCATTTTTACCAGTGATATTATATCCAGTTTATGGGACTCTTGGTATAGAGGGCGCAACTTTCCCAAACATTGATTATAACGTAGTTGGTTCAATATTACATAATATTTTACAATTTATAAAGCCTATCTAGTCTAAATCAATGATATAAAAGTCATAGGTATGGTTGATATAATTTAAAGGAGGGCAAGTCTATTATGAAAAATACACTATCTGCATTTCTAGACACTCTATCTACTGAAGTATCAGAGTTTATTTCATCAATAGATGAAATATCTATAAATAAAGCATGTGATTTAATTTTTGAAGTTGAAAAGAATCATGGACGTGTACATGTGACTGGTATTGGTAAACCAGGACATGTATCAGGGTATATTTCTTCATTACTTTCATCTACTGGAACACCAGCATATATATTACATGGTACAGAAGCAGTACATGGTTCAAGTGGTCAAGTAGTAGCTGGGGACGTTGTTATTGCAATATCAAATAGTGGAGAGACTCAAGAATTAAAAGCAACTATTGAGACACTAAAAGTAAATGGAGCAAAGATAATTGGTGTAAGTGGTAATACTAATTCATTCTTAAAGGATGTTTCTGATATATTTTTATTTGCAGGTGTTAAACATGAAGGTGATTGTCTTAATAAGGCTCCTCGTGCTTCAATTCTTGCGGAAACTATAGTATTACAGTCATTAAGTGTTGCATTACAATATGCTAAAGGACTTGATGTACAACAGTATTTGAAGTGGCATCCAGGAGGAAGCCTTGGAAAGTCTATTAGAGAGGAAATGTAATTTTATGAAATATAAAGGTATTATATGCGCAATGATAACACCTTTTGATGAAAACCAAAATATAAATCCACAAGCAACATGTGAGTTAATTGACTATCTAATAGATAAGGGAGTTTATGGATTATTTATTTTGGGAACTAATGGTGAATGTCATGTACTAACAGATGATGAAAAGGTTGAATTTGCAAAAATTGTTATCAATCATACTAATAATCGTGTACCTGTTTTTGTTGGGACAGGTGGTAACTCAACCCGTGAAGTTATAACTTTGTCCAAAAGAATGGAAGAAATAGGTGCAAGTGCATTATCAATTATCACTCCATATTTTGTGACACCAACACAACAGGAATTAATTTTACATTATAAGTCTATTGCTGATTCAGTTAATTTGCCTATTATGATGTATAATATGCCAGGTAAGACAGGGATTAATATTGAACCTGACTCAGTGCGTGAATTATCAAAGATAAAGAATATTGTTGGCATTAAGGATAGTAGTGGTAGACTTGACAACATGAAAGCTTATATTGAAGCAACTGAGGGTGAGGATTTTAGTATATTTTCAGGTTCAGATTCACTTATTCTTGATAGTTTGAAGGCTGGTGGGAAAGGTGCTGTTGCTGCAACAGCAAATTTCCTCACAGAGATTGATATTGCTATTTATGAAAACTTTATGAATGGGGATTTAGAAAAAGCTCAAGAAGCTCAAAATAGTATTGAAGAACTTCGCCGTATTCTAAAGCTTGGAACAATTCCATCTGTTATAAAAAAAACTGTTGTCTTGAATGGAATTAATGTTGGAACTGCACGACTTCCTGTAACTGAACCAACTGGAGAATCTCTTGAAGAAATTAAGCAAGTGGTCGAAAATTATAGAGAAATGCTTAATAAACATAGTTAGAATAGACAATATAACGAGAAGAATCAGATTTGTATGTGAATAATATATGCTTTATTAAAAGCAATTTAACTTAATGGAGGCTTAATGGAGAAGTAAAATGTTTTGATGAATATAGAGGTGATGATATGAAAAAGATGAATATAATCAAAAGAATGGCAGAATGTGGGGCTCTTGCGATTGTAAGAGAAGAAACACTTAATCGTGCATGTGAAATTGCTGAAGGGTGTATAAAAGGTGGAATAACAAATATAGAAATGAGCTATACTTTAAATAATGCTGGAGAAATAATTCAAGGGCTTAATAAAAAATATGGTGAATCTCTTTGTGTTGGGGCAGGAACCGTTTTGGATAGTGAAACAGCTCGTCATGCTATCTTACATGGAGCTCAATTTATCATTGCACCAAATTATAATGAAGATGTAGCAAAAACTTGTAATAGGTATCAGATTCCTTATGCTCCAGGATGTACATCATTGACTGAGGCAGTAGAGGCTCTGAGTTTAGGAGCAGCTTTTATCAAGGCCTTTCCAATATCAGATTTTTATGGACCTAAGCTAGTAAAGGTATTTAAGACACCAATACCTGATATGCCAGTTTTAGCGAGTGGTGGAATTAATCTGGATAATTTACATGTATGGTTGGAAAATGGTGTTGATGTATGCGGTTTTGGTAGTCTATTAACTAAAGGTAATATTGGGGATATTGCTAAAAACGCTAAAAAGATTCGTGAAATAATTAAAAATATAAGAGAAGTTTAATGTTGTGGCTGTATCATAGTAGTTTATAATTATTATGATACAGCTTATTTAGTATTTTTTATATTTTAATCCAAATTATAAATAAAATCAGTAATGCAACTATTAGTTAACAAAGTGCAACTATAGGAGGATTGTGAATTAGCCAATATATAAATATAATTAAGTTGAGATGAGGTGATAATATTGAACTTTGGAGAAAATTTAAAGAGACTAAGAAAAGAAAGAAATTTATCACAAGAACAACTTTCTGAAATGCTAAATGTATCTAGGCAAGCTATATCAAAATGGGAATCTAATAAAACATATCCAGATATAGAGAATTTAATTTTGTTAAGAAATATATTTAATATAGCTTTAGATGATTTGTTATTTGATGAAAATAAAGATAAAATTGAAGATGTTATTAAATCAAGTAAATTACCTACAAATAGTACAAATTATGATGAAGATGAGTTAGAAGATGAACTGTCAGATAATTTCATGATAGGTGGTTTTATAATAGGAATATCAATAGGATTTATTACAGATAATTTTATGTGGGGGATAGCGGGTAGTTTTATAGGTATGGGAGTTGGTTATTTATTGAGATATATAAATAAAAGGGATACGACAAACTAAATTTAGAATAAAGTGTATTATGGTGAGTGCAAGATATACATAAGTATGTATCCAATTATAATCAGTAATCAAATTAAAAATAATAGTAAGATTAAGAATTTAAATCATAAGCAAAAGAGTTGTTTGTAAATATAAGTATAATATGATATCATATAGGCTCAAAAGAAATTTTATATAGGAAAAAATTAAAAATAACAAGTGGAGGACATATGAATATGGAAAATTTACCAAATTGCCCGAAATGTAATTCAGAATATACTTATGAAGATGGAACTCTTTTAGTGTGTCCAGAATGCTCTCATGAATGGGCTTTAAAATTAGGAGAAGAAGAAGGTTCAAACATTATTAAAGATATAAATGGAAATGTATTAAATGATGGAGATTCTGTTACAGTAATCAGAGACCTTAAAGTAAAAGGGAGTTCATCATCTATAAAGATTGGAACAAAAGTAAAAAATATACGTTTAGTACACGACCCATCAGATGGGCATGATATAGAATGTAAAATAGATGGATTTGGAGCTATGAAGCTGAAGTCTTCTGTAGTTAAAAAAGCGTAAAATCATAAAAAATCACTTTATTATATAATTTTATAGTACATTATAAACCATAAGAATTTATTGAGGAATTAAAGTTTATTTATCCTTATATTTTCTTGTGGTTTTATTAATATGTAATTTTAACAAGTTTATTTAGACAAATAAGAAACCTATGTATACTATTGGAATAACTGACACATTAAATTATAATTAAGAATAAGAAATGTTACATAAGAGGCTTAAGTGTAATTTATTTACAATATTAGCTTATTAAAAAACTATACTGAGAAGGAGAAGTGATATGATAAATATACATAAAAATATATATAATAATAAATTATTTGATGAGTTAAAAATTGATTGTGAGAAGTGTTTTGGACTTTGTTGTTTAGCTCTCTATTTTTCTGCCTCAGATGGATTTCCCACTGATAAGGAATCAGGAAAGCCATGTATTAATTTGCAATCAGATTTTAAATGTTCTGTACATAATAATCTTATAAAGCGAGGTTTTAGAGGTTGTACTGCATATGATTGTTTTGGTTCAGGTCAGAAAGTAGCGCAAATAACATATAAAGGTAGAGACTGGATGCAATCATCAGAATTAGCAAATCAAATGTCTGAAGTGTTTTTAATCATGCGACAATTACATGAAATGCTATGGTATCTTAAAGAAGCATCTGTATTAGACATATCAGATAAAATAAAAACAAAAATTGATTCAATAATTGAAGAAACTGAAAAGATAACCATTATGACTCCAGAACAGCTAATTGATTTAGATATAACATCACATAGAGTAAAGGTCAATTCATTATTATCTCAAGCTGGTGAGTCTGTAATGGAAAAAGTCAAATCTTTTCTTAAAACATCTAATCTTAAAAGCAAGAAAAAATTGAGTAAAAGTATAGACTTAATAGGAGCAGACCTTAGAAAAACAAATTTAATTGGAGCAGATTTAAAAGGAAGATTAATGATAGCAGCAAACTTAAAATATACAGATTTAAGTGGAGCAAATTTAATAGGAGCAGACTTAAGAGATTGCGATATTAGAGGAGCTAATCTTAAAAATAGTGTGTTTTTAACACAATTGCAAGTTAATACTGCAAAAGGCGATTCTAATACAAAATTACCAGCTTCACTAGTACATCCTAAACACTGGAACAAATAATTAAATTAATACATGATTTTACAAAATATGAACTTTTTTGACTCTACTTCATACTATATATTAGAGATTCTTTAGAAGAATTTCTTAATATATAATAGGAGAGATATAAAAATGAGTTATCAAAATTATAAATGTGAAAGAGATTATGTATATGATGATTATAAATATAATGAATGTAATAAGTGTTATAATGATTATGAAGAAATGACACATGTTCATGAATATTCACAGAGTGTTAAGTTAGCAGAAGAGTGTGATGATAGACATAATCATCGTGCAGCAGGAGTTACTGGTGAAGTTATACCAATAAATGGTGGAACAAATCATGTTCATAAAATAAATGATAATGTAGACTTCCTTGACCATTTTCATAAAATATGTGTTACAACAGGTCCAGCTATTAAGATACCAGGAACTAATAAACACGTTCATTTAGTATGTGGAAATACTACTGTTAATGATGGTCACTGTCATAAATTTCTTTTTACTACTCAAATAGAAGCCCCTTTAGTATAACTAATGGAAATTATTGTAGTAAACTTGTTAGGTTTTAGTATATAAATGATAAAAATGTAATGGGTAATATTTAAATTTAATTAGGGCTATGATATTAATATTCATAGCTCTTTCTAAATTTATATAAATAAACTAGACAAAATTAAAAATTATATAGAATAGAAAGGAAGTATTTATGAACTCTGAAATGATTTTTGAAATGAAGAAAATAAATTCAAGTGAATATAAGGAAATATTGCAAGTCTGGGAATCGTCAGTAAGAGCAACACATGATTTTTTAAAGGAGAAAGATATTGAATCTCTAATACCATTAGTTAAAATAGGACTTAGAGAAGTAGAAAATATAGTTGTTGTGAAAGATAATGATATGATAAAAGCCTTCATGGGAATAGAAAAAGACAAAATCGAGATGCTATTTATAAAAGATGAATATAGAGGATATGGTATTGGAAAAAAGCTAATGACATATGCTATAGATAAATATAATATAAAATATGTTGATGTAAATGAGCAAAATAAAAAAGCAGTAGGATTTTATACTCATTTAGGATTTAAGGAATTTGATAGGTCTGAAATAGATGGGCAGGGTAATCCATTTCCAATATTACATATGAAATTAATTTAATATATATATGTTTAAATGAAGAATAAAACATATAGGAAATATAATTTTTCTATTATCAGCTTACATAAAATTATTAATTTTAAAAAAATAATATATATTTATAAGATTTACAGGATAAAATACAATAAAAAGACTAAGGGGACACCATGAATAAGAAGATTTTAGATACTTTTGTAAAATTAATAAAATATAACTGGAGTACATTAATTACATTTGAACTACTTCACAAAGGGCTGGCTCTGATAATTATATTACCATCAATTAAATTTGTATTGAGTAGTTCTATGAAAAGTGCAAATATAGTCTATTTAAGTACTGATAATATAGGAGAAATATTAACCAATCCTATATCAATATTACTAGCTATACTTTCAGTTGTGATATTAACATTTTACATGTTTTTTGAATTTACTTCAGTAATTATATGTTTTGAGAAATCAAGAATTTCTGAAAAAATTACGTTATATAAACTTGTTGAAATGTCTTTAAAAAAATCTATAAAAATATTGTATCCTAAAAATCTATTGTTATTTATATTTGTGCTATTAATAGTTCCACTTACAAACATAGCCTTAACTTCAGGATTTATTGGAAAGATAAAGCTCCCAGAGTATATATTAGAGTATATAAATTCTAATATAGTTCTAAATATAATTTATATGTTTTTAATATTAATATTATATATATCAGTTATTAGATGGATTTTTAGTATACATGAAATAACTTTAAACACAGATAGTTTTAAAGAAGCGAGGGATAAAAGTATTAGCCTTACAAAAGGAAAATCAATAAGACTAATTCTTTATTCATTAGGGATATCCATAATAGTCAGTATTATAGGATATATAATATACCATAGTATTGTTATATTGATAGGAATATGGACAAAAAATTATACTGAGGCAACTTTTTTGAAAGATATATTTATTAATAGGTGTATATTGTTCAATGACTATGCTACATTTATTTCATCAATAGCTATATTTATAATTAGTACAGGATTTATTTCTGCATTTTATTATGAATATAATGATATTAGAATTTATAAAAAGAAATCTGATAAACAAAAAAAATCAGTAACTCAGCTATTAAAAATAACTCTAAAAGTATCCATAATTTTATTTATCCTACATAGTGAATCTATAGCATACTCTTTAAATAATGATATTTTATTTAACTCTTCATTTTTTTATAATACAACAGCAACTGCTCATAGAGTTTCTTCATTAATTGCTCCAGAAAATACACTGGCTGCGTTTAAAGAAACTTTTGTAACTCAAGCTGAGTATGCTGAAATTGATGTGCAAGAAACTAAGGATGGAGAACTGATTTTATTTCATGATTCTAACTTTGAGAGAGTAACTGGTATAAATAAAAATGTTTGGGAAGTAAATTATGATGAAGTTAAGAACTATGATGCTGGTAGTCACTTTAGTTCAAACTTTGCAGGTGAAAAAATACCAACTCTTGATGATGCGATGAAATATTCGAAAGGAAAAATAAAACTTCTAATAGAAATAAAACTTAATGGTCATGAAAAAACCAATGTAGAAAAAAGGGTTTTGGAATTGATTAAATCAAATAGATTAGAGAATCAATGTGTTGTAGCATCTATGGATAAAGATGTATTAAAAAATATAAAAAAATTAAATCCAGATATAATAACATGTTACTTGACAGCAGTTGCATACGGAAATTTTTATAACTGGGATTATGTTGATATATATGGAATAGAATCTACATTTATAACTGAAAATGTTGTGGATAATATACACCAAAACGGAAAGCAAGTTTTTGTGTGGACTATTAATAATAGTAAACTAATGAAAAAAATGATTAATTTAAATGTAGATAGCATAATTACTGATAATCCATTTTTATTGGATGATGTAATTTATTGGCAACAAAATGGATTTGTCAATAGGGTGGCTTATTACTTGTTTGGTGATGATTCTGATGAGACTATAATTGAAGAAGGTTAGATTATAAAAAAATATATTGACATTGACGCTACGTAATTCTATATACTCTATTTTGAAGGAGATGATAAAGATGAATATCATAGAAATTCGCTCAGATAAAGTATATAAGAAGATAATGAATGCACCAGTAAACAAAAAAGAAGATATATATAGATATGAACTTATGAAGCCTTTTGAATTCAAATGGAAATGTATAGATGTTCCAATGGTTGCCAAACAAGAAGGTGGATATGATGTAATTATGGCAAGTGAAATGATGGGGGTTTTATCACCTAAGAATATTAATGAAAATCAAATAAATAATATAAATGCAATATCTGATGATAAACTTTGGAACACTTGTAAAGAAACTATAGAAAATTCTATGAACTCATTTATAAGAGAAGGATACGATTTAAATATTAAGGACTATAAATATTCAATATTGTTGGCTAATCCAAATAGTCCTTATACAATTTTAAGTGATGGATGTTGGGGTGATGGTGGGATACCTGGATATATGTTCATATCACTGGTTCCTAATGAATACACGATTGATAGATTACAAGTAGCACTAGCACATGAATGTAATCACAATATTAGATTCCAGTTTATAGACTGGAGTAATAATATAACACTAGAAGAGATGATGATAAATGAGGGTCTTGCAGAGAATTTTGCAACATGGATGTTTGGTGAGGATATGGTGGGGCCTTGGGTTAGTAAAACGGATATCCAAACATTAGACACATATATAAAACCAATAATAAAAAATGCTTTAAAAGAGACTGGATTTCAAAACATCACATCCTATCTATATGGTGATGATATAGCCAAAATGCAAGGATACTTTCCAGTTGGTTTACCTTACTGTGCAGGATATGCTTGTGGATATTATATGATTAAATATTATTTAGAGAAAACAAATAAATCAATAGTCGAAGCTACTTTGTTGCCTTATACTGAGATAATAGAAGGGATGAAAGAGTTTTGGAAATAAATATTATAGTTGCATAATTTGAAAAAAATTATGCAATTTTTCTATTTTTGAGAAAAAAATAAATTGACAATAATTTGTAACAAATATAAAATAATATATATAAAGAAATATTTCAATGTATGAAGTTTTTGAAGATTTCATATCTAAAGTACCTAACATTGTATGTTAGTTTCTTATTACTTATCTAAATATTATATATTTCATAGTATCTATAAAACTACTATAAGAGTATGAAATGTATTAAATAATCAACTGAAAAATGAAATGTTAATAAAAAATAATTCAAATTTTGAATGTTAAATGAATATAATTAAAATAAATATATAAACTTGAGTGCAATACTCATATTTTAGTGTATTATCGAATTTTAATTGTACTTTTATGCACCATAACTTATAAACTTATGTCATGTTATATTTGAACAAGTAACAAAATTGTAGATATAATTTAATCTGCAAAATTTATATGAAATGGAGTTGATGCTATGACAGAATTGATGATTATAAGTGGATTAGTGCTATTGATTTGTATAACCTCGAGTAAGGTCTTATATAAATTTGGAGTACCAATATTACTAATTTTTATCCTATTAGGGATGTTATTTGGGTCTGATGGAATGGTAGGAATTTATTTTGACAACTATGAATTAACAAAACAATTATGTTCTATTGGACTAATATTTATAATGTTCTTTGGAGGATTTGGAACAAACTGGAATATGGCTAAACCTGTTGCAGTACCATCTATACTAATGTCATCGCTGGGTGTAATAATTACAGCTGGAGTTACAGGAATATTTTGTCATATGGTAGTAGGAACTAATTTACTTGAAGGCTTATTAATTGGAGCAATTGCAGCTTCAACAGATGCTGCATCTGTGTTTGCTGTGTTGCGTTCTCGAAAACTAAATTTAAAAGGTTCCCTTGCTTCATTATTGGAAGTCGAAAGTGGGAGTAATGACCCCATAGCGTATATGTTGACACTAATTCTTTTGACACTGATGAATAATTCTGGGGTAGAACTTATTATACCAATGGTAATAAAACAAATAGTTTTTGGGCTAGCTATAGGATTTATACTAGCAAAGTTGTCTGTTTATATTTTAAGAAATTCAAACTTCGAGATAGAAGGATTCTATACTATATTTATAACAGCTATTGCAATACTTTCTTATGCACTTAGTGAGTATGTTGGAGGAAATGGATATTTAAGTGTGTATATTTCAGGTATTATTATAGGAAATAGTAAAATACCTCATAAAAAAAGTTTGGTTCATTTCTTTGATGGAATCTCATGGATTATGCAAATAATGTTATTCTTTATGTTAGGATTGTTATCTTTCCCTTCCAAGCTACCAAATATATTTGGTATAGCGATGGCCATATCTATATTCATGATAGTTATTGCAAGGCCATTAGCGACATTTATAGTTCTAGCAAAATTTAAATTTTCAAATAAGGAAAAATTGTTCATATCATGGGTAGGTCTTAGAGGTGCAGCTTCAGTAGTTTTTGCAATTTATGCAGTTACTCAAGGAGTAATTATAGAGAATGACATATTCCATATAATATTTTTTATAGCTTTACTTTCAGTAGGGGTGCAAGGTACATTGATACCAACAGTAGCTAGAAAGCTAGATTTAGTCGATGATAATACACCTGTATTAAAAACATTTAATGATTATGATGGAGAAATTAGCTCTAAACTTATAGAGGTAAATGTTGATGATAGTAGTAAATGGGCAAATAAGAGTATAATGGATTCTAATATACCAGAAGATATATTAATAGTTATGATAAAACGAAAGGAACAGGTTTTAGTGCCCAAAGGCTCAACTGTTATAAAAACAGGGGATACATTGGTACTAAGTGGAGATAGAATTGAAGAATTAATATAATTATAATTTATTTGCATTGACTTTAACCTAAGGGGAAGGTATAAACTTAAATTAATCAAATCTAATGCGCAGGTGATGAGATGTTTTCTATAGGAATGTTTTCTAAAATAAATAAAATAACTACAAAGACATTAAGGTATTATGAAGATATCGGATTGTTAAAGCCAGAATATGTAGATGAGTTTACAAAATATAGGTACTATACGACAGAGCAATTACCTAAATTACATCAGATAATAACTTTAAAACAAATGGGTTTGTCACTAGCTGAGATAAAAGAAGCTATAGAAAATCCTAAAACGGTCGAAAATATTTTAAAAAATAAAGAAAAAGAAATGCTGGATGTAATTAAAAGTGAAGAATATAAACTCATTAAACTGCGTAATTACCTTGTGAATTTGAAAGGAGAAGTCAATATGAATGATGTAATTATTAAGTCTTTACCAAAAGTTAAAATTGCTTCTATGAGAAAGGTATTAAAGGGGTATGATGAACTTTTCAGTCTATTTCCAAATGTAATGGCTGAAGAAATGAGGAAGGCTGAGTGTACATGTGCAGTTCCAGATTATTGTTTCAATATATATCATGATGGTGAATATAGAGAGACTAATATGGATGTTGAGATGTGTCAAGCTATAAATGACTTAAAAGAAGATACAGACATATTAAAATTTAAAGAACTAGATGAAGTTGAAAGTGCTGTTTGTATATTACACAATGGTTCATATTCAACATTAGGAAAAACTTACGCAGATGCATTTAAATGGATAGAGGACAATAAATATGATGTGATTGGAAATCCTAGAGAGTCTTATATAGATGGCATATGGAATAAAGAGAATGAGGAAGATTGGCTAACAGAAGTTCAGATACCAGTGAAACGAATTTTATAATAGGTTAAAACAATAAAGATAAAGTTATTAAATGAGGTCTATCTAAATAAAAGATATGCCTCATTTTTGATATTTATAGATATTATAGATTTATATATGAAAAATATATTGATGTTTTATATATAAAGTAGTATATTTTCGTTGAGGTGATAAAGTGGAAAAACATGAGACATTAATTCGTTTTTAAGAATAGGAGGTATTTATATGGAGATATTCACAATAGGACATTCAAATTATCCATATGATAAACTTATTGATATGATAAAAAAGTACAATATAAACTGTATAGTTGACATTAGAGAAACTCCATATTCTAAATATAATATTCAGTATAATAGAGAGTCCTTCAATGAATCATTGAAAAAATCTGGATTTATATATATATACATGGGCAAGGAGTTTGGAGCAAAGAGAACCAACAAAGATGTATATACAGAGGAAGGATATGCAGATTTTGAAAAGGTAATTAAGGAAGATATTTTCTTAAAAGGAATAGAAAGACTAAAAAATGGATGTCAGATGGGATATAAGATAGTTTTATTGGGAGCAATGCAAGAACCTATACGATGTCATAGAAGTATTTTATTGGGTAGGGTATTGAATAAAGAAGGTTTTGATGTAAAATATATAATGCATGAGGGTCATTTAGAGACTCAAGAAGACATAGAAGAATCATTATTAGATAAGTACTTTAGTGATAGAAAACAACTGAGTATTGATAATTTATTGGGGAATGCATTGACAAGAGAAGAGATGATACAAGAAGGTTATATATTAGCCAATAAAGAGATAGGATTTAGAACAGAGAAAATCAGTAAATAGAAATATTAATTACTAAAAATCTAAAAGTTATCTTAAATAAGAAAATATGCTAAAGTTGTAACAAATAAACATGATGTACTGATTAATAATATTACTATAATTTAATAATACTATTTAGATTATGACATTACTTTAAATAGTACATCATGTTGTAATGTTACAAAACGAAAGTTCTAATACTGCCATAATCAACAGTTCTATTAAGCGTAGGATGACTAGATATAAATCTAACTGTAATTTTTGAGTTTAATAAACAAGAGTTAGAAACTAAGAACAACCTATCACCATTTATAATGGAAGTAATCGCAATTGGAAGAACTCTAACAAAGGCATCATATCTATTTCTAGCAATTTCATAAGGATAGTTTCCAACAAAAACGAATAGATTTAAATCGTATATGTCACCAACAACCCAAGCCCATTGACCATAAACTTTATCAATACTTACTGTTCCTAAGCTAAGTGTATCGAAGTAGGTAGCTATAGTTAAATAAATATCGTTTGTATTCTCTGAGTATGAAACAGTGTATCTTCTAAAACGTATAGGTTCTGTAGCAGAAACGGGATAAACCATGTTTACGTTTAAATTAGTTGCATTCAAATTAATCAAAGTATCACATCCTAAAAATAGTCTATAAAATACAATATTTAAATTAAGGCAATTTTGTTACATTTATGTTGTAAGATTTTATATTTTAATTTCCTGTAATATGTAGTAATAAATAAATTCTGGTGGGTGCTAAGTGGTTAATTTAAATATACAAATATTTAAATTATAGTATCCATAAAAAATAATAAACATAAAATAATTATAAAGATGTACTGTGTTAAAATGATATTAAACAAGAATAATATTATTTGAATACAGTATATTATGAGTTGGGAATATAAATTTAAACTTTAAAAGATTAACTAACAATTTGCTAAACTAACTAAAAATTAAATTTATATAAAGAGGGAAAAGAGGAAGAGAGATGTTTATAAGGAAAAATGTTATAAAATTAGCAATTCCTATAATGATAGAGCAGACATTTGTCATGCTTCTAGGGGTATTTAATACAATGATGGCAGGTCATATTGGGGAAGAAGCTGTATCTGCAGTTGGGATGGTTGATTCAATAAACAATATATTTATATCTGTATTTGCTGCATTATCTGTAGGAGCCACTGTTGTTGTAGCTCAACAAATAGGCAAAAGAGATAGTGAAAATGCGAACGAAACTATCAAGCAAGCTCTAGTATCAGGAGTAATACTATCTTTTACAATAACAATCTTAATGTGGGTTTTTAGGACTGGTGTAATTAACTTATTTTATGGTTCAGCAGAAGAATTGGTAAAATCAAATGCAAAATTATACATAGAGTTTACATTATTCACATATCCATTTATTGCTACACAGCAAATAGCAAATGGTATTCTAAGAGGTTGTGGAGATGTAAAGAAACCCATGTATGTAACTATGTTTATGAATATAATAAATGTGACATTGGGATATATACTTATATATGGTATTGATTTAAATTCTTTAGGTATAAATCTACAAATACCATCTTATGGGATAACAGGTGCAGCTATGTCTATTGCTATAGCCAGAATAATTGGATGTATAGTTATTGTAAGAGCTTTATTCAAAGGAAATGAATTTATATCTATAGGTAAAATATTTCCAATTAAGATTGATGTTGAAACTCAAAAATCTATATTTAATATAGGAATACCAGCTGGTGTTGAACAACTACTTTTTAATGCAGGAAAATTAATTGTTCAGGTATTTATAGTTACTATGGGGACCTCAGCAATTGCATCCAATGCAATAGGAATGTCAATTGCATCTATCATAAATGTAATTGGGAATGCTTTAGCATTATCTGCAACAACATTGGTAGGTCAGTATATAGGACGTGGAGATATTAAAGGAGCTAAAAGTACTCTCCTATACTTAACTAAATTTGCAACAGTTTGTTTATTTGCAGTAGGGGCTATATTTATACCAATTGCTCCTTGGATTTCAAGTATGTATACTCAAAACACTAGTGTAATTGATGTATCAACACAACTGATTAGAAGTGATTGTCTAGCCATGGTAATATGGCCTATATCCTTTGTATTGTCAGCAGGATTAAAAGGGGCAGGCGATACAAGATATACAATGATGACAGCTATAATAGGGATGTGGATTTTTAGAATTTTTACAGGTTATGTGTTGGGGGTTGTATTAAAATTTGGTGTACTTGGAATTTGGATAGGTATGTACACAGATTGGCTTGTCAGAGGAACTTTATATTGTTTAAGATTAAGAGGAACAAAGTGGCTAAAACACAAAATTGCATAGGACATATATAATCACTTTTGGATAGAAAACTCTATCTGGAGGTGATTTTTAGCGTATATATTTTCATAATTATAAGTAGGATATAGAATGATTAAATCATATGAATAAAGTCTATAATAATATTGAATATATAAATTACATTATAGTTTAGGATTATATAATATTGGATAAATATTAGATATATATATCTATAGAAAATAATATATATGGGTATATTATTAAATATAAAAAATATTAGATATTTATTTAATAATAAAGGTGGGTATTGTTATGATAAATAAAATAGGAAAGATAAGTCTATATGTAAACAATCAAGAGGATGCAAAACTTTTTTGGACAGAGAAATTAAACTTTGTAGTAACTTATGAAAAGGAAATGGGACCAAATATGAAATGGGTAGAAATAGCACCAAGTAAAAATGAATTTACAACATTTGTACTGTACGATAAAAATCTAATAATGAAGCAAAATAAAGAGATAGAGGTATCTCATCCATCAATAATTTTGAGTACAAGAGATATTAATGGAACTTATGAACAAATGGCTAATAATAAAGTTGAAGTTGGCGAATTAATGGAAATGCCTTATGGAAGGATGTTTTCCTTTAAAGACCAAGATGGAAATGATTATTTGGTTAGAGAAGATAAATGATTTTACAAAGTATTAAATTTACTCAATATCTGATATAATTAGAGACAATAATTATTATAATTTAGTCTAAGACTAGGATTATACAATTAAAATCAATTGTAAATTTTGAGTAGAGGTGATAAAATGTTTAAGAAAATGGCAGTATTAAAAGATATAGCAACTAAAATAGGACGTAAAAAAGCTTATGAGTTATTAGAAATGGTTGAAGGCAATGATGCTTTTATAGCTGAGGTAAAGATAAAAAAGAATGGAATAGAATCTAAAAAAGAAGAGATTATGTTAAAAGATAATCAAAAAATAATACTAGAGTATATAGAAGGTTAAAATTTAAATACATATAAGTTTATAATAAGAATTTTTTAAGATGAGTTAGTATAAGACTCATCTTTTTTATTTTTTATAAGATTGTTTTATTATTTAATACATATTTTGTCTCTTTGGAGTTGCTGGTATATAAAAATTACTGATATAATAAAAGAATGGATATCAATGTAATATTTTACAGAAAAGAGGGGTATTATGCTTGAAATAAAAAATCTTTCCTTTAATGTTGAGTCTAACAATGAGGAACTAGGAATAATAAATGATGTTAGCCTTTCGTTTGAGAGAGGAAAACTTATTGTTATCACAGGACCAAATGGTGGAGGAAAATCCACAATTGCTAAGCTAATAATGGGGATTGAAAAAGCCACTAGTGGTCAGATAATTTTAGATGGAGAAGATATAACAAATCTTAGTATTACAGAAAGAGCAAAGAGGGGGATAGGATATGCATTTCAACAGCCACCAAGAATAAAAGGCATGACTGTTGAAAATCTACTTACACTTGCTCATGGAGAACCATTGTCTACAGATGTATGTTGCCAATATCTTACAGATGTTGGATTGTGTTCAAAAGACTATTTAAATCGTGAAGTTGATAACTCGCTTTCTGGAGGAGAAATGAAAAGAATAGAGATAGCAACTCTTTTTGCCAGAGATTTAAAGGTTTCTATATTTGATGAACCTGAGGCAGGGATAGACCTTTGGAGTTTTGGAAAGCTTAATGAAAGTTTTAAGAAAATACATGAGGAGTCTGACCAAACTATAATTATAATTTCTCATCAAGAAAGAATATTAGAGTTAGCTGATGAAATAATTGTTTTACAAGATGGTTCAGTAAAAAGCCATGGAACAAAAGATGCTATATTACCTGAAATCATGTGCCAAGTTAATTCAAGTTGTGAATTAATGAAAGATATGAATTAATTAGAAAGGAAGGCAAATTAAATGAACAAAACAGATTTAAATCTTTTAGAAAAAGTTGCTGAACTTCGTGGAACTCCATTAGGAGCATACAATATACGTAAAAATGGGCAAGGAATAGAAAGACATTCAACTGAAAATGTAACTATAGTTCCTAAAAATGATAAACCTGGAATTGATATTATAGTAAAACCAAACACAAAAGGCGAAAATGTCCATATACCAGTAATAGTAACAGAAGCTGGTGTGCAGGATATGGTTTATAATGATTTTGAAATTGGAGAAAATGCAGATGTTGTTATAATTGCTGGATGTGGAATACATAACTGTGGTTGTGATGATAGTGAACATAATGGAATACATAGATTTTTCTTACGTAAAGGAGCTCGCTTAAAATATGTAGAAAAACATTATGGTGAAGGTGACGGAGAAGGAAAGAAAATCTTAAATCCAGTTACTATTGTTAATATGGATGAAGATTCATATTGTGAGATGGAAACAATTCAAATTAAGGGTGTAGATTCAACTAAAAGGGAAATGGATGCAAACCTAGGTAAAGGGGCTAAAATAGTTGTATTTGAGAAATTATTAACTCATGGAAATCAAGTTGCAGAATCTAATATGAAGGTTGTTTTAGAGGGAGAAAATTCGTCTGCTCAAGTAATTTCTCGTACAGTTGGGCAAGATAATTCTAAGCAAAAGTTTAATCCTTGCGTTATTGGGGATTCTCTTTGTTCTGCACATGTTCAATGTGATTCAATAATCATGGGAAATTCTCAAATTAGTGCTATACCTGAGATTGCAGCAAATCATCCAGATGCTCTCTTAGTGCATGAGGCAGCAATTGGAAAGATTGCAGGAGACCAAATACTAAAGATGATGACATTGGGTCTTACTGAGGAAGAGGCTGAGCAACAAATACTTAATTGCTTCTTAAAGTAAATTGAAGTTTTTATTTAATTTAATATAATGAATATAGTATAATATAATGAATAAGTCTAAAATATTTTTATTTTTAGACTTATTTTCTTTATGTAAGAAAACTATTAGAGAAATTATACTGTAATTAGGATGTGGAATAGATGAAAAATTTACTTATAAGAAATGGGACAATAATATCTCCAAAAGATGGTATCAAGTTTGAAAAAAAAGATATCCTGGTTTTGCATGGGAAAATATATGATATTGGATTGAATCTCAAAGAAAAAATAAGAAAAGAGAAATTGCTTAAAAACAAAGAGTTTGAGATAATAAATGCTGATAATATGTATATTTCTCCAGGATTTATAGATGTTCACATCCATTGTTATAAGAGAAAATTACCTACAGGTATGGACTCTGATTCAATTGGAATTGAAAAAGGTTCAACAGTTATATTTGATGCGGGTACAGCTGGCCCTTTAAATTACTATGATTTTAAGAAAAAATATATGGATGAGTGTAAAACTGAAGTATATTCATTTTTAAATGTAACAAATGAGGGATTAAATATACTGAATGAGTCGACATCTTTAGATGTTATAAATTTTGATGATGTTGAGTCTGTTGTGGAAAAAAATATGGACAAAATAAAGGGTATAAAGGTAAAAGCAAGCAAATTTCAATCTAATGAAAATGGTATAGATATAGTTAAAAAATCAAAACAAGTTGCTAAGAAATTAAATTTACCATTAGTGGTATATATAGGTGAGCATCCATCATATATAGATGAAGTAATGAATATTTTGGGTAAAGGAGATGTAGTTACACCTGTATATGGAAACAGTGCAAATGGAATATTTAATGAATTTGGCACGCTAAGAGAATCAGTAATAAATGCAAAGAATAGAGGAGTATTATTTGATGTGTGTTATGGATTAGACCAGTTTGATTTTAAAGTTTTTAAAAAAGCAATAAATCAAGGATTAGAACCAGATTTAATAAGCACAGATATGCATATAAAAAATATGAAAGACATAAACTATTCTCTTTTAACTGTTATAAATAAAATTATGGAGCTTGGAATATCTTTAGAAAAATGTATAGAAAAAGTAACTGAATATCCAACAAAAATTTTCGATTTACATTCAAATAAGGGCGGAATAAAGGTTGGTGGAGAAGGTGATTTTACTATATTTACAATGGAGAAGAGTAACGATATTATAAAAGACTACAATGATAATGAATTAGTTTTAGATAGAAAATTAAGTTTACAATATACTGTAAAATCATGGATGAAAAGTAGCGAAGTTTATAGACATGGATATGAATATACTATAATAAATTAAGCAATCGTGATAAAATAATAAATATATGTTTAAATTGGCATATATTGGATAAATATCTAAGGAAACAATAATTAAAAAAAGATAATTTTAGGGGAGGTATTTTAGTATGAAAGCATTTGTTGATAAGGATGTATGTGTAGCTTGTGGGGCATGTATAGGAACATGTCCAGACGTTTTTAGTATGAGTGATGAAGGACATTCAGTTGCAATTGAAGGGGAAATACCAGCAGATTTACAAGATTTATGTAAAGAAGCAGAAGAAGGATGTCCAGTTTCAGCTATAACAGTTAAATAGAACGATTTAGATTTATTTTAACACCAAACATATAAGATTTAATTATTACTTAAGCTATAGTATAGAAACTTCTATTACTATAGCTTTTTAAAATAGATAAATATAAAATAGGAGATATTATTTTTTATAAATATGGAGGATTTAAACATGAAGAAAAACTATGAAATAGTGTTGTTTGATTTGGATGGAACGCTTACAGACCCTAAAGAAGGAATAACAAAGTCTATTCAATATTCATTAGATAGTTTTGGTATAAAAGAAGATTTAGATAACTTAGAACAATTTATAGGACCACCATTACATGATACTTTTAAAGAATACTATAAATTTGATGATGAAAAAGCTAAAAGAGCTGTTGAGAAGTATAGAGAATATTTTTCAGATAAAGGGATATTTGAAAATAAAATTTATAAGAATATAAAAGAGATATTAGAAATGCTCTATACAAATGATAAAATATTATTATTAGCTACTTCTAAGCCAACAGTTTTTGCAGAAACTATACTTAAATACTTTGATATAGATAGATATTTTAAGTATATAGTAGGTAGTAATCTTGATGGTACGAGGGTAAATAAAAATGAAGTTATACAATATGTACTAGATTTGTGTAATGTGAAAGATAAAGATAAAGTTATTATGGTTGGAGATAGAAAGTATGACATAATTGGTGCTAAGAAAATAGGAGTAGATTCTATTGGAGTGTTGTATGGATATGGTTCATTTGAAGAGATTAGTGAAAGTGAACCTACTTATATTGTCGAAAGTGTAGATTCTATAAAAGATATTTTGCTATAAATATCTTTTATAAACAAAAATAATACAAAATACTGTAGCATATTTAAAAATATGATATTATAATTAAGGAAGTCATTTAAAAAAGAGGAGGATGCACTTAAAATGAAATCTATTTTAATTATGGGTGGAAGCGACTTCATAGGTTCTGCACTTGCTAAGCGTTTAATTAAATGTGGGTATCAAATTGATATACTTACAAATGGTAAAAAGGAAATAGATTATACAGGTTTTAAAGAACATCTAATTTGTGATAGAAAAGTTCGCAAAGACATGGAAAACATTATCAGAGGAAGAAAGTATGATTACATATATGATATGACAGCATACACAAAAGACGATGTAAGTAATCTTATTGATTTTGTAAACCCAGATAGCCTAAAGAAATATATAGTGTTGTCAGCAGGAGCAGTATACAAAGATAGTGGGAGAAATGTTAAAGAAGAAAATGAGAAGGGCGAAAATGAAAACTGGGGAAAATATGGCCTAAATAAAAAAGAAGCAGAGGATTTTGTTATAAGTAGCTCTATACCATATATAATTATCAGACCAACTTATATATATGGGGAAAATAATAATTTATATAGAGAATATTATTTCTTCGAAAAAATAGAAAAAAATGAAAAGATACCAGTGCCAAAAGGAAAACAAGTAAGTAATCAATTTATATATATTGGTGATTTGGTAAAGGTATTAGAAAGTATAATGAAAAATCCTCATGTAAGAGAGGCATATAATGTAACAAATCCACAGTTAATTTCTTGGGACGAACTTATACATACATGTGGAGAAGTTATTGGTAAAGAACCTATTATAAAGTATGTAGATATGGAAAAAGTAGAGTTTAGAGAAAGAACATATTTCCCATTTAGAAACATAGACTTCAATCTGGATATAAATAAGCTTATTGAACATGGGCTTTATATACCAAATGTATTATTAAAAGAAGGGCTTACAGCTACATATAAATGGTTTTTAGCTAATAAACCAAAAATGCATGACAGAAAAATGGACAAAGTTGAATCTGTGATGCAAATAGTCTAAGAAAGTAAATAAGTAGGTAGATGCTTTGAATTTAAGAGTTAAATCTTTTTTAAAAATTTTTATGCTGATATTTATTCTGATTTTTATATACTCAGTTGCGATAGAACCGAGTCTATTAATCGTGAAAAAATATAGTATAAATGAAAGTGGAAATTTAGTAAAAAATGATATAGTAAAGACTGAATCCGAAAGTATAAAAGTAGTTCAAATTTCAGATACTCAGATAGGTAGTTTTTACTCAACTAAGAACCTTAAAAAAGTGGCTAATAAGGTTAATGCTTTGAATCCAGATATAATAGTATTTACTGGTGATTTAATTGATTATTCCAATAAAAATCCAGATATAGATGAAATTACAGCTATTTTATCAAGTATGAATGCTAGGTTGGGAAAATTTTCAGTATTCGGCAATCATGATTATATGTATAAACTTCCTAGGTATTATAGACAAATTATGAAAAATTCCAACTTCAATCTTTTGATAAATGAAAATAAAAAGATAAAGTTAGCTGATGATAAGTATATTAATATATTAGGTGTTGATGAAATATTAAATGGAAATCCTGATATAAAATATCTAGAGAATAAGACTGATAAAAATAATTTTAATTTATTATTAGCACATGAACCAGATTTAGTCGATATGTTTAGTAAAGATTCAATGAATTTAGTTTTATCTGGGCATAGTCATGGTGGTCAAATAAGAATACCTTTTAAAGGCGCCTTAGTTACTCCTCCATATGGAAGGAAATATACTAAAGGATTTTATGAGGTAAATGGAAATCACTTATATGTGAGTTCAGGTCTTGGAAGTACAAAGTTACCCTTTAGATTTTTTAATATACCAGAAATAGTAGAATTTAACATTCTAATTTAGTATGAAATACTATTTTATTTATTAGAATGGGTAGAAATTGCAAAAGTAGATTGAATTAAGTAAGATACAAATGTTCAAGTTATAATTAGTATATTAGATAATAGAAACATTATTAATAACTATTAAGATATAGATTAAAACAATATAAGATAAAAAAATATAGCAAGATTGTGTAGGTTATTTATGGTTTATTTATAATTAATACAATCTTGCTTTTTTGTAAAAGTATTAATTACTATTTAAATTTTTTATCTTTTCTTTATCCCATACAAACAGTTTTTCTGAATTATTTAAAGCACCAAATACATTTCTTTTAAAATCTGGCATCTCTTTATTTAAATCAGCAATAAGATTTTTTATGTATTCTCTTCTGGTATGACCATTTGCAGGGCATGGATTTGTTATAATAGGATAGTTAGAATCTTTTGAAATCTTCTTAGTCATATACTCTTCTATGTAAATCATAGGTCTTATGACAGTTAAATTTTGTCTATCTAAGTATGTTTTTGGAGAAAAACAATTTACTCTGCCTTCATAAAACATAGACATTAAAAATGTTTCAATTGCATCATCTTTATGATGTCCAAGAGCCACTTTATTACATCCCAGTTTTTTAGCATTATCATTTAAGGCACCTCTTCTTAAATTAGCACATAATGCACAAGGATTTTTTTCTTGTCTTATATCAAACACAATTTCCTTTATATCAGTTTGAAATTCATAAAAGGGTACATCTATTTCCTGACACAATTTATTTAGTGGAGAATTATCAATACCACCAGTATTTAAAGTTATAGCTATCAATTCAAATTTTTGAGGAGAAAATCTCTGATAGCTTTTAAGTATATGAAGTAGTGTTAAACTATCTTTTCCACCAGAGAGTCCAACAGCAATTTTATCATTTTCTTGTATCATATCAAAGTCTTGTATAGCCTTGCGAGCTTTACTAAGAAGTTTTTGTATAGACATTTTTAGCACCACCTTTCAAAAATATTAAATTTAAGATTTACTTAAGATTTACTTATAAAATACTTAAAACTTATACTCTAAAATTAACATTATAGACAAACATACAAAAAGGAGAAGATGTAACCATGAAAAAATTTAAATTAATATTAGCTATTATTATAGTAGTATTTATAAGTGTATTTATATCTAAAAATAAATTTCTTATAAAAGATAAAACACCAACAGGAACTGCCCAATTTGCTTCAGAAGAAGATGTTGAATCAAATTCCCAAAATAAAAATCACTCAAATAGTATAGCAAATATATTACTGGTAAACAAGACAAATGGAATTAGTAAAGATTATGCTCCCGAAAATATTACTAAAGTAAATATACCTTTTGTTGAAGAAGCGACAGAAGAAGAAAAACAAATGGCAGGAGAACCTGCAAAAGCAGTGGAAGATTTAGTTAAGCAAGCTAATGAAGAAGGAATACAGTTTTTAGGGTCTTCAGCATATAGGTCTTACAATACTCAGCAAGATACTTATACAAAAAGAGTAAAATCTCAAGGGCAGGAAAAAGCAGATGAATATGTGGCAAAACCTGGTCATAGTGAGCATCAGACTGGGCTTTGTATTGACTTAACAAATCCAGAGAGATGGTTTGTTGGTAGTACAAAAGAAGCTATATGGCTTGCAGAAAATGCTCATAAGTTTGGGTTTATAATAAGATATCCTAAAGGCAAAGAAGATATAACTGGTACAGCATATGAACCATGGCATATTAGATATGTTGGTAAAGATATTGCCGAGGAAATTTATTCAAGAGGATTAACTTTAGAAGAATATCTACAAAGCAAATAATATAAATGTTTAAGATGAATTGTATTATATTGGAAGTGGGTAGTTGAAGAAATTTAATGGATTACTTTAACTAAAGTATAGTATAATTTTATTTGAATAAAAACTATGTACAAAGGTTAAGTTGGGATGTGTAAAAGTGGAAAATACAATTCTTGTTGTTGATGATGAAAAAGAAATAAGAGATCTTATAGAGATATATCTTTTAAATAGTGGATATAGTGTAATTAAAGCTGAAGATGGAGAAGAAGCTATAGAAATTTTAAAAAAAGAGAATATTCATTTAATGGTGTTGGATATAATGATGCCCAAAATGGATGGTATAGAAGTTTGCAGAAGAGTTAGAGAAAGTTTAAATATACCAATACTTATGTTGAGTGCAAAATCAGAAGATATGGATAAAATACAAGGAATAATGACTGGCGCAGATGATTATTTGACAAAACCATTTAATCCACTTGAGCTTACTGTGAGAGTCAAATCTTTGATTAGAAGAGCATATTATTTTAGTGGTGCTAATAATGAAAATAAGAATACCATAGAAGTTGGAGCGTTATTAATAGATAAGGAAAAGCATAGTGTAACAGTAGCTGGGAAGGACATAACTTTAACATCAAGAGAATTTGATTAAAAAATAGCTATGCACACTCATGACTTTAGTCGTGAGTTAGTAGCTAAAGTAGTCAGCATATAGGGAAACTTATATGTAGAGATAGGATGGAACCTATCCAATACTACTTGAATTGCTGGAAACCCCTAAAGCTAACCAAACTAAAACATAAGGATGAAATAAACCTAAGTGTGAAAGTTACGAAAGTAGAAAAAATTGGTTAGATGGTATAAGGTTAAACCCTAAGTACTTTAAAATGGGCAATCAGCAGGTAAGCTCCGAATAGGAGAAACTTCAACGACTATTCCTCTTGAGGGAAGTACACTACAAGCTATTGGTAGTGGAAGTGGGTAGACCTTAACGGATAACGCCGAAGGATAAGATATAGTCTGTGCTTACATGAAAGTGTAAGAAGTTCATAAGAGAACTGCATAGGTAGTAGCGAACCTATGTGAACGACAACCTCAAAAATGATAAAAGTTAGGACTTACGGTTCTTACATATGTTATTTAAAAATAAATATAAAAACCTTTAAAATACTTGTTTAAAAAAATTTACCTTGTTAATATTAGGATGGGTGAGTAAAAATTGAAGTAGCTCAGATATGTATATTTAGTACAATACCATATAGTATGGTGTGTAAAATATGAACATCTAGTATTAACATAATCATAAAAAACAAGTAAAGTGAGGTGATAGTAGTGGAAAAAGCTTATAAGTTTAGAATGTATCCAAATAAAAAACAGCAAGAGTTAATTAACAAAACTTTTGGATGTTGTAGATTTGTATATAATAAATATCTTGCTAAAAAAATAGAAGTTTATGAAAGCGATAAAGAAACTTTTACTTATAAACAGTGCAGTTCTGATTTGACCAATTTAAAAAGAGAATTAGAGTGGCTTAAAGAACCTGACAAATTTTCACTACAAAACATCTTAAAAGATTTAGAAAACGCATATAAAAAATTCTTTAAAGAAAACACAGGATTTCCTAAACTTAAATCAAAGAAAACTAATAGATTTTCATATAGAACTAACTTTACAAATGGAAATATTATGTACTGTGGTCAATATATAAAATTACCTAAACTTGGTATGGTTAAAGTAAGGGATAAACAAGTACCTCAAGGGAGAATACTTAATGCTACTATATCCAAAGAACCAAGTGGTAAATATTATGTATCATTATGTTGTACTGATATAGATATTAAAGCATTTGAAAATACTAATAATCAGATAGGTTTAGATTTAGGAATTAAAGAATTTTGTATCTCAAGTTGTGGAGACTTTATAGAAAATCCTAAGTATCTTCTAAAGTCATTAAACAAACTTGCTAAATTACAAAGAGAACTATCGAGAAAAACAATTGGTAGTTTAAATAGAAATAAAGCAAGATTAAAAGTTGCAAGACTTCAAGAACATATAGCTAATCAAAGGAAGGATTTTCTACAAAAACTATCTACTAAATTAATACGAGAGAATGATATTATTTGCATAGAGGATTTACAAGTAAAGAATATGACTAGAAATAGTAAACTATCTCGCTTAATTTCTGATGTGTCATGGTCAGAATTTATTCGTCAATTAGAATACAAGGCTAATTGGTATGGTAGACAAGTTGTAAAGGTAGGTAAATTCTTTGCAAGTTCACAAATATGCAATAAATGTGGATATAAAAACGAGGAAGTTAAGAATTTAAATATAAGAGAATGGATTTGTCCTTGTTGTAATGTAACTCACGATAGAGATATAAATGCAAGTATAAATATACTAAAAGAAGGATTAAGACTAATAACAGTTTAAAATAAATAACTTATGTAAGAACCGTAGGAACTATGGGGATAGCCTGTGGAGAATTAGTAAGACATATTTTAGTATGCAAAATTCTATGAAGCAGGAACCCTGTGACTTTAGTCATGGGAGGTTCAGATATTGTACTTACTAGCAAATAATAAGGGAAGAGTATATAGTACAGAAGAAATATTTGAAAAGGTATGGAAAGAGAAATATTATCAATCTAATAATACTGTAATGGTCCATATGAGTAGAATAAGAGATAAAATTGAAAAATATACAGATGGAGAAAAAATAATTCATACTGTATGGGGAGTAGGATATAAAATTGAAAAATAAAAGCTTATTAAATCATATGTTTCGTCCTATAATAGATTTTGCAATAAGTTGCATTATTACTTTAATAATTATGTTAACAAGCATTTATATAATAAAATTGTTATATGTTAATACTCATTTATCTACAATTAATTATCTTGTATATAATTTAAGAGATTTAAGAGCATCTATGGGAGAGGGATTGTTTTATCCATCTTTATTTCTAATTTCATCGTTAGCAATTTACTCTTTAATATCATACAAGAGAAATAAGCAAGTTGTAGATTTTATAAAAAAAGCTAATAAAAAGAATCAGAAGTTAGAAGTTATTTTAGATGCTGTAAATTCAATGGATGAAAGTGATTTACAAAAGAATATAGATATCGAGTATGATTTAGAAGAATTAAAGGATAAAGAAGTTGATGATATTGATGAACTAGCACATAAAATTAATAGTATTATTCATCAACTTAGAAACATAACTGTTGAAGAGAGACAAGCTCAGCAAACCAAAACAGATTTAATAACAAATGTGTCACATGATTTAAGAACACCTTTGACATCAATAATGGGTTATTTAGGATTGATAGAAGAAGGTAAGTATAAAGATGAAGTACAGATGATGTATTATGTTAATATTGCATATGAAAAATCGAAAAATTTAAATGTACTCATAAATGATTTGTTTGAACTTACTAAAATGCAAAACAATACAATGAGATTAAATAAGATAGAAATAAATTTAGTAGAGTTATTAAGTCAGATAGTATCTCAATTTGAAATTTATTTTAGGCAGGAATTTATGGTTAGTAGAGTTAATTTTAATGAAGAAAAATTAATTGTAAAAGCTGACCCAAATAAATTAGTAAGAGTATTTGAGAATCTTATGACTAATGCTATGAAGTATGGAAAAGATGGACTCTATGTAGATATAGTCACAGAGAAAAAAGAAGATATGGCGATTGTAAAGGTCATAAATTATGGAGAACCAATTCCAGTATTAGATTTACCAAATATATTTGACAGATTTTATAGAGTTGAAAAGTCAAGAAATAGAAATGCTGGAGGGTCTGGATTGGGTCTTGCAATCACAAAGAACATTGTAAACTTACATGGTGGAGAAATCACTGTTTCAAGCAATAAACATCAAACTGTATTTGAGGTACAACTGCCAATAATACAATCAGTTGAGTTATAAAACAAAAGTATAATTAGATGTATAAATAATATAGCGATAAAGTGTTTACAAAAATAAAAAAGTAATATATAATTTAAGTCAGTTTAATAAGATACTTATCAAGAGTTAGGGGAGAGAGTTAGCTCAGTGATCCTATACCAACCTTTTATTAGGTGGTCCTGCTAACGACGATGAGACGATTTGAAATAATATACTCTTCTTATCAATAATGGATAGGGGGAGTTTTTTTTAGAATTAATGTAATGAATTTAAAAGATAATGGAGGATTAAATAATGGAAAAAGTGGAAAGTTTTAAGTTAGACCATACAAAAGTAAAAGCTCCTTTTGTAAGAAAATGTAGCGTACTTGATGGAGTAAAGGGAGATAAGGTAAGTAAATTTGACCTAAGATTTTTACAACCAAATGTAGAGAGTTTTGGAACTGCTGCTATGCATGGTTTAGAGCATCTGTTAGCAACTTATTTAAGAGATACATTAGAGGGAGTAATAGACTTATCTCCAATGGGATGTAGAACAGGATTTTATTTAATACTATGGGGAGATGTAGATGCCAATACAGTTAAGGTTGGTTTAGAAGAAGCATTAAAAAAAGTGGTTGAATCAGATGAAATGCCGGCAGCTACAGCAATAGAATGTGGGAACTACAGAGATTTATCTTTATTTGGAGCAAAAGAATACGCAAAAGATGTTTTGGACAAAGGATTTTCTTTAAACATATATGGAGAATAATTTAATTGAAAAAGGAAATATAAACATAAATCAAAGTGAAGTTTTAAGATACTTACAATACAGAGGTCAAGAGATAGATAAAGACCTTAAAGATACTATTGATGAATGTGTAGATATAACTAAAAATAAAATAAATCCTAGATATTTATCTAGGATTTATCCTATTAAAATAAATAAAGATAATGTTGTAGAGTTAGAGGGGACAAATTTAACATTAGAAAGTAAAGATATATATGAACTTTTAAAAGAATGTAATGAATGTGTAATTATGGCAGCTACATTAGGATTAGAGATAGAAAAAGAAATAAAAAGACATTCTTATTCAGATTTAACAAAAGGACTAATAATAGATTCATGTGGAACAACAGCAATAGAAGAAGTATGTGATATCATTCAAGATAGTGTAGAAAAGGTTTTTTTAGAACAAAATAAATTTATAACTATGCGATATAGTCCAGGATATGGAGATTTACCAATAGAAAAAAATATAGATATATTAAATGTGTTAAATGCTCAAAAACAAATAGGTTTAACAATTACTTCCAATGGGATTATGATACCTAGAAAGTCAGTAGTGGCTATCATAGGTATTTCTAATATAAAAATAGATGAATCTAAAAAAGAAAAATCGTGTGAAAATTGTAAAAACTATAGAAACTGTACATATAGAAAAGGAGAGAATTCTTGTGGAAATAAGACAATATCTTAAGAATAATATACTAATATTTGATGGTGCAATGGGAACAATGCTTCAACAAAAAGGTTTAAAGTTAGGTGAAAACCCAGAAGTGTTTGGTATTCAAAATCCAGACAAACTTATAGAAATACATACCTCATATTTAGAGGCAGGTTCAAACGTAATTCTTACAAATACTTTTGGATGTAATGAGCTAAAATTAGATAGTAACTATACAGTAGAAGAAGTGATTGATAATGCTGTTTTAGTGGCTAGGAAAGCTATAGAAAATGTAGATAAAACTAAACCTAGATATGTAGCATTAGATATTGGGCCTATAGGAGAGATGTTAGAGCCTATGGGGACTTTAAGTTTTGATAGAGCATATGAAATATTTAAAAGACAAGTATTACAGGGCGCAAAATCTGGTGTTGATGTGATAGTAATAGAGACTATGATGGATTTATATGAAGCTAAAGCAGCTGTATTAGCTGCAAAGGAAAATTCTGATTTACCTGTTTTCTGTACTATGACATTTGATGAAGGAGGAAGAAGTTTTACTGGATGTATGCCAGAGAGTATGGTGGCTACTATAGAAGGATTGGGTGTTGATGCAATAGGAGTAAACTGTTCATTAGGACCGAAACAACTTTTACCAATAGTAAAAAAAATAGTATCAAGAGCTACAATACCTGTGATGGTTCAAGCAAATGCTGGTTTACCAAATATAGTTGATGGAGAGGCTATATATGATGTTGATGCAAAAGAGTTTTTTGAAGGTGTTAAGAAATTCGTTGAGGTTGGTGCTACTATAATAGGTGGATGCTGTGGTACAAATCCAAGTTTTATAAAAGAAATATCTGATAATATAAATTCTGTTGTAAAGGGAAATATAGAGAAAATTGACAAATGTGTAGTTTGTTCACCATCAAAATTTGTAGAAGTAGAATCACCTATAGTTGTTGGAGAAAGATTGAATCCTACAGGAAGAAAATCTCTTCAAGAAGCATTGAAAAATGAAAATTTAGATTATGCAATAAACTTAGGACTAGAACAAGTAAATGCTGGGGCACAAATATTAGGAGTAAATGTTGGTTTACCAGAGGTAGATGAGAAAAAATTAATGCCAAAATTAATAAGAGAAATACAGGCAGTAGTAGATACACCTTTACAAGTCGATTCTTCCAATGTAGAGGCATTAGAACAAGGGCTTAGATATTATAATGGTAGAACAATAGTAAACTCTGTAAATGGCAAAGAGGAGTCTTTAGAAAGTATATTACCAATAGTCAAAAAGTATGGTTCATGTGTAGTTGGACTTACTCTTGATGAAAAAGGTATACCTAAAAAAGCTGAAGAAAGATTTGAAATAGCAAAAAGAATAGTAGATAGAGCAGTTTCTTATGGAATAAAGCCAAAAGATATATTTATAGATTGTTTATCATTAACTGTGTCAGCACAACAAGAGGAAGCAATAGAGACGATAAAGGCTATAACAATGGTAAAGACATTGGGAGTAAAAACTATTTTAGGTGTTTCAAATATTTCATTCGGACTTCCAAATAGAAAAGCACTTAATGCTTCTTTTCTAACATTAGCTTTAGGAGCAGGTCTTGATTTAGCAATTATAAATCCAAATGAATATAGTATGATGGAGGCTATTAACTCTTTTAGAATCTTAAATAATACAGATAAAGGGTGTATCAAATATATAAATCAATATAGCAATATAAATAATTCAAAAAAATCAGACTCTTCTACGAAAACGGACAAAGATTTGTCTCTAGATGTTTTAGTTGAAAGAGGATTAAAAGACGAAGCAAAAAATGTAACACTGAATCTTTTGAAGGAAAAGGATGAAAATTATATATTAGATGAGATTTTAATTCCTGCCCTTGATAAAGTAGGAAAGAGATATGATAGTGGAGATATATTCTTACCGCAATTGATTCAATCAGCAGAGACAGTTAAAGCTTCATTAAATACAATAAAGGAAACTTTACTAATTAAAAGTAGTGATAATGTATCTAAAGGAAAAATAATAGTTGCCACAGTAAAAGGCGATATCCATGATATTGGAAAAAATATAGTAAAAATAATGCTAGAAAATTATGGATATGAAGTTATAGATTTAGGTAAAGATGTTCCAATTGAAGAAGTAGTAGAAGTAGCCAAAAAAAGAAATATAAAATTAGTAGGATTAAGTGCACTTATGACTACAACTGTCCAAAGCATGAAAGATACGATTCAAGCATTAAGAGATAATGATATAAATGCGAAAGTATTTGTAGGAGGTGCAGTTTTGACAGAAGAATATGCAGAAGAAATGGGTGCTGACTATTATTCAAAGGATGCAAAATCTGCTGTTGAAATAGCAAAGTTAAATTTTTAGCATGTAAATTAAAATAAAGGTTTTACTAAATAGGATATTTTATATATAATATAGATATAAGTTTTAGATACTTATGTTTGAAACAATAGGAATTAATCTATAAAAATGAGATTAATTAATATAAAAAAATATTTATCATCAACATTAAAAAGGGCTGGGAAGTCTGGTATAACTTCCATCAGCCCTTTTTAGTTAAAGCATAGATTAAAAAGCCCAGTTGCCATTTTTAAAAATTTGTATTTGCTTTCCATCATAAGTTTCTCCTATAATATCCATATCATCAGACCCAATCATAAAGTCTACATGTGTTAAGCTATCATTTACACCATATTCATCCAATTCTTCATCTTTTAAATTGTTTCCACCATCTAGACAAGTTCTGTAAGCAGAACCAATTGCAAAATGGCAAGAAGCATTCTCATCATATAGAGTATTATAAAAAATTATATCTGTATTGGATATTGGTGAGTTGTATGGAACAAGAGCAACTTCTCCTAAATATTGAGAACCTTCATCTGTTTCAATAAGTTTCTTTAAAGTTTCAAGTCCTTTTTCAGCAGAAAAATCTATTATTTTTCCATCTTTAAAAGTTAAGAAGAAATTATCAATTATATTTCCACCATAAACAAGAGGTTTAGTACTATAAACAGTTCCATTCACTTTAAACTTATGTGGCATTCCAAAGATTTCTTCTGTTGGGATGTTAGGATTAAAGCTTATTCCATTAGGGTCTTTAGATGCTCCACTTAACCAAATATGACCTTTTGGCAAATCTAAAGTCAAATCAGTTTTTGAAGATTTATATTTTAAAGTTTTAAAATTATTTTTATTTAAGAAATCCATTTTAGACTTAAGATTTTTATTATGTTCCTCCCATGCTTTTATAGGGTCCTGACCATCTACTCTTGAACACTTAAATATAGCATCCCATAATTCTTCTATTGCTTTTTCTTCTGATAAATTTGGAAATACTTTTTTTGCCCATGCTTTTGTTGGCACAGAAACTATGCTCCATTTACATTTATCAGTTAGAGTATAAGAACGCCATTCTTTTAAAGCCTTACCAGATGCTTTTTGAAAATTTGCCACTCTTTCAGGGTCAACATCTTTTAGTAAGTCAGGATTTTGAGCATATACTGATAAAAATGCTCCACCTTCTTTTGCTATATCTACATATTGTTCTGCTGTCCATTTTGGGAACTCATGAAATGCTTCATCTGGAGCATATAAATACTTAATAAGAGCACTTTCTTCATCAGACCATTCTATATATACATTTTTAGCACCACATTTATATGCTTCTTTAAGTGCATTTCTTGCAAAATCAGCACATTCTATTGGTGATTTTATAAGTAAAGTTTGACCTGGCTGTATGTTAATCCCGACCTTGATTGCCAATTCAGCATATTTCTCTAAATTTCTATTTAAATCCATGTTTATCCTCCTATATTTTTAATATTGAATAACCTATAAAGTATTATAACATTACTTAGATTTTGGGTCATATTTAAAATATTTATACTCTATAAACTAAGAAATAAAAAATATCTATTTTAATTAAAACAGATTGTTTAGAAGCACAAACTTAATTGGAAGAATATTTTTTGTTGATATTAGTATTAAAGTAGAAATAAAAATACTTTTTTAGTGAAAAGCTATACAAGAATACTGAAAAAAACTTATAATATAATAATGAGATAAATATAAATAATGAAATAAAAAATTTTCTGGCAAAGCTTATATATGTTTAAATATAGTAGTTTATATATTATGAACAGAAGATTTCAGTTAGGAGGGCATAAATGGAGCTTTATGAAGCCATTTTTTATAGAAAATCTGTAAGAAATTTTTCCAGTAATAAGATAAAAAAGCCATTAATGGAAGAAATAAAGAGAAGTTGTAAAAATTTAGAATATTTAAATGAAGATTTAAATATTAAAGCGCATGTTGTTGATAGAGGTCATATAATACATTTCTTAATGGGTAAGGAATGTAAAGTAAAAGCACCTCATTATATAGTAATCACATCAAATAAAGGAGAAGATTATCTACAAAATATAGGTTTTGCTACAGAAGGTGTAGTTTTACGTCTTACAACATTGGGTGTAGCTACCTGTTGGCTGGAGGGAAACTTAAAGAGAGAAGATATTTTGGAATTTGTAGATATAGGAAATAAAAACTCTGAAGAAGATGAAGAAGACGATTTAGATTATTTAGCTGGAATAAAAACAGAAGAAGATAAGGAAGAAGAAATAGAGTATCCTTATATAATAATAGCTTTTGGATATCCAGCGAGAAATGAGGATTTATTTAGAACAAGATATGCTAGACCTGATAGAAAACCAGTAAAAGATATGATAAATAAAATAAACAGAAATAAAAAGTGGAAAGAAGTATTAGAATTTACAAGAAGAGCTCCATCTGTAAAGAATTCTCAACCGTGGTATTTCCATAAGGATGAACGAGGTCTTCATTTATTTGAAAAAAAACCTAAGAAACATTGTGAAGATATGAATAAAGTTAGCTTAGGCGTAGGATTAAGACATTTTGACATAGCATGTATAAAAAATAAAATAGATGTTTCATATGAAAAACTTCCAATAAGAAATAAAATAGGAAAATCATATTTTATAACTGTAGTTGAGCATGTGAAACCAGAAGAAGAGATACCAGAAGAAAGTGTAAGTCCAGAGAAAGAAGAATCACAAGAAGAATAAAATTTTGGAAGGGGATATTGGATATGTACAAGTGTGGAAAGTGTAATCTTAGGGGTTGTTCTGATGGAAATATGGATAAGCTAATGAAGATATGTCCTACTAGAGAAGTTGAGCTACAACAAAAAGCAAAACAACTTTATGAGGAAGAGGAAAATAGAAAAATAGCTTATAATGCTGGATTAGTTGAGTCAGAAGGGTATTGTCAATATACTAGACTAAAAGAGATAATAGAGTTTGCTAAGAAATGTGATTATAAAAAAATAGGTATAGCATTTTGTATTGGATTAAAAAGAGAAATGCAAACAGTACAAAAAATATTTGAACACCATGGATTTGAAGTATTTTCGGTTATATGTAAAAATGGAGCAATATCTAAGAGCACAGTTGGCTTAGAAGCATCTCAAACAATATCAAAGTGTGCAGATGAAATAATGTGTAATCCAATAGGACAGGCTTTGTTTTTAAATGAAGCTAAAGTTGACCTTAATGTAATTCTTGGATTATGTGTTGGACATGATACATTAGCCATGAAATATATGGAAGCTCCTATAACAACTCTAATTGTCAAAGATAGAGTAACTGGGCATAATCCAGCTGCTGCGATATATAATGCAGAGTCATATTTTGAAAAAAAATTGTTTGATAAAGATGAAGAATAATTCAAAGACTTATTGACATAAAAAGCAATTAGTGGTTTAATTATAAAAAAAGATAAAACTTTAAATTATCTTAGAGATACATAAAGTTATATTAATAAAGAAAAATATTACAGCTAAATTCCTTAAATTAGTCCAGAGAGACTAAAGGGTTATAGATAGTGTTAATATATAACCTCTAGTAAATCTTCTAGAGGTTTTTGATGAGTATAAAATAAAAATTTAAATATAATAAAGTCTTTTAAACTAGTCCAGAGAGACTGGGAAAGATATCTCATAGCTAAGAATTGAGTTATGTATAGATAAAATCCTTGTGCCTCTTTTGGTGTGAGGATTTTTTTATGAAGATTTAGGCTTTATTAAAAAGGAGATGTAAAAATGATAAATGGTAAAGAAAAATTAATAGTTGCAATTGATACTGACGAATTTGATAAAGCTAAAGAATTAATAGACAAATTAGAGGATAGTGTAGATATATTTAAAGTAGGATTAGAACAATATGTTGCTACAAAAGGAAAAACAATAGATTATCTTAAAGAAAAAGGGAAAAAAATATTTTTAGACCTTAAATTCCATGATATTCCAAATACTATGAAAAGTGCAGTAAGAGCTGCAGTAAGAGATAATGTTTGGTTAATGACAATACATGTATCAGATATGGAAGGAATGAGACAATGTGCACTAGTTGCTAAAGAAGAAGCAGAAAGATTAAATATAGAAAAGCCTTTAGTAGTTGGAGTAACAGTTCTAACTTCATTAAGCAATCAAGACTTACAAGATATAGGATGCAATATGACAACAGAAGAGTTAGCTATAAAGAGAGCTAAACTGGCAAAAGAATCAGGAATAGATGGGGTTGTTTGTTCAGCACAAGAAGTAGATAAGATAGTAGAAGCATGTGGAACTGATTTTATAACAGTTTGTCCAGGCATAAGACCTAAATCAGCAGAGGTTGGAGACCAAAAAAGAGTTGTAACTCCATTAGATGCAATAAAAAGAGGAGCTCATTATTTAGTTGTTGGAAGACCTATAACAAAAGCAGAAAATCCAAGAGAATCAGCGATTAATATTGTAAAAGAAATAGAAAATGCTTAGATAAAATATTTGGGAGGTAGCTTATATGAAGGGGAAATTAATTTTAGAAGATGGAACAGTATTTGAAGGAAAAGCATTTGGATATCTAAAAGAAACTGTTGGAGAAGTTGTATTTAACACTTCAATGGCTGGATATGGAGAGCTATTAACAGATGCAACTTATTATGGACAAATAGTTACTATGACTTATCCACTTATAGGTAACTATGGGATAAATCTAGAAGATGTAGAATCAAATAAAGTACAAGTAAAAGGATTTATTGTAAGAGAAAAAAGTGATAACCCAAATAATTTTAGATGTGAGATGGATATAGACACATACCTAAAGCAAAATAAGGTAATAGGGCTTGAAGGGATAGATACAAGAGCATTAACTAAAATTATTAGAAATAATGGAACAAAGAGAGGTATCATAACTTTAGAAAATGCATCATTACAAGATGTTGAATCTAAGTTAGCAGAGCATTGTAACAAGGATTCAGTAAAAAATGTTACAAGAAAAGAAATTGAAAATATTAAAGGGACTGGTGCAAAAGTTGTAGTTATAGATTTTGGTGTTAAAAATAGTATACTAGAGTCTCTTAAAGCTTGTAACTGTGATATAACTATAGTACCAGCGATGACTACATCAGAAGAAATTTTAAATATAAATCCTGACTTAATATTATTATCTAATGGACCAGGGAATCCAGAAGATGTAAATGATATAGTTGAAAATATAAAAAATTTAGTAGGTAAAAAGCCACTGACAGGAATCGGTTTAGGACATCAAATTTTAGCCTTGGCATTAGGAGGAAAAACTTCAAAGCTTACATTTGGACATAGAGGAGGAAATCATCCAGTTAAATGTTTAGAAACTGGAAAAGTGTTTATAACTTCTCAAAATCATGGATATAATGTTTCAGAAATGCCAGAAAATACAGAGATAACTCATATAAATTTAAATGACAATACTATAGAAGGAATGAAACATAAAGAATTACCAATATATAGTGTTCAGTACATTCCAGAATACACAACAATAGAAGATTTAGATTGTATATTTAACAAATTCTTAGCATTAATATAGATTTAGTATTATTTACAGATAGTAAAAACCATTTAGATAAGGAGAAAAATTTATGCCTAAATTAGATAGTATAAAGAAAACTTTAGTATTAGGGTCAGGACCAATAATAATAGGTCAAGCAGCGGAATTTGACTATTCAGGGACACAAGCTTGCCAATCTTTAAAAGAAGAGGGAATTGAAGTTGTATTAATAAACAGTAATCCAGCTACGATAATGACTGATAAAGAAGTGGCAGATAAAATATATATAGAACCATTAACAATAGAATTTATAGAAAAAATAATAGAAAAAGAAAGACCAGATAGTTTACTTGCAGGTATGGGTGGGCAAACAGGGCTAAACTTAGCAGTTGAGCTTTATGAAAAAGGGATACTAGATAAATATGGAGTAAAGATAATAGGAACTTCAGTAGAATCTATTAAAAAAGGTGAAGATAGAGATATATTTAGAGATGTAATGAAAGAAATAAATCAGCCAGTAATAGTTAGTGATATAGTTACGGATTTACAAGCAGGTCTTGACTATGCACTTACAATAGGTTATCCAGTAGTTGTAAGACCAGCGTATACATTAGGTGGAACTGGTGGAGGTATAGCCGATAATGAAGAAGAATTAAGAGAAATACTTTCACATGGATTACAATTAAGTCCAGTAGGTCAAGTTCTTCTTGAAAAGAGTATAAAAGGTTGGAAAGAAATAGAATATGAAGTAATAAGAGATTCAAAAGGTAACTGTATTGTTGTATGTAATATGGAGAATATAGACCCAGTTGGAGTTCATACAGGAGATAGTATAGTTGTTGCCCCAACTCAAACTCTAAGCAATAAAGAATGTGCGATGCTTAAAAAAGCATCTTTAGATATATTAAATGCAGTAGAAGTTCAAGGTGGATGTAATGTTCAATTTGCACTTAATCCACATAGTTTTGAATATGCAGTTATAGAGATAAATCCAAGAGTTAGTAGATCATCAGCTTTAGCATCAAAAGCTACAGGGTATCCAATAGCTAAAGTTTCATCAAAAATAGCTCTAGGATACACTTTAGATGAGATAGAAAATGCAGTAACTAAAAAAACTTATGCTTGTTTTGAGCCAACTATAGATTATGTAGTAGCAAAAATACCAAAATGGCCATTTGATAAATTTAAAAAAGCAAATAGAAAATTAGGAACTAAGATGATGGCAACTGGTGAAATAATGAGTATAGGAAGTAACTTTGAAGCGGCTATTCTTAAAGGAATAAGATCACTTGAAACAGGAAAATATTCATTGGTTCACACACCATCTGAAGAAAGAAGTATTGAGGAACTAAAGAAAAGAGTTGTAGTACCTGATGATGAGAGACTATTTGACTTAGCTGAAATGATAAGAAGAGGCTATAAAGTAGAAATGATAGAGCAAATTACAGGTATAGACAAATGGTTTATAAATAAATTTAAATGGATAGTAGAGCAAGAAGAAAAATTAAAAGTTATGAAAATTGAAGATTTAACTAAAGATTATCTTCTTGAATTAAAGAAAAAAGGATTTTCTGATAAAGGTATATCTGACTTAATGAAAATAAGTCCAGAAAAATTATATGAATTGAGAAGTCTATATAATATAAAACCAGCATATAAGATGGTTGATACTTGTGCAGGTGAGATAGATGCTATATCTCCTTACTATTATTCAACTTATGAACAATATGATGAGGTAGTTGTTAGTGATAAGAAAAAGGTAATAGTGTTGGGTTCTGGGCCAATAAGAATAGGCCAAGGTATAGAGTTTGACTATTGTTCAGTTCACTGTGTAAAATCTTTAAGAAAAATGGACATAGAAACTATAATTATAAACAATAATCCTGAGACAGTAAGTACAGATTTTGATACATCAGACAAGTTGTATTTTGAACCATTAACAGAAGAAGAAGTTCTAAGTATAATCGAAAAGGAAAAGCCAGAAGGTGTAATATTACAGTTTGGTGGGCAAACAGCTATAAAATTAGCTAAGTTCTTACACGAAAAAAATATACCTATATTAGGTACTGATTTTGATGATATAGATGCAGCAGAAGATAGAGAGAAGTTTGATGACTTATTAGAAAAACTAGATATAAATAGACCAAAAGGAAAAGGCGTATGGTCACTTAGTGAAGGTATTGAAATTGCTAATGAATTGGGTTATCCAGTATTAGTTAGACCATCTTATGTACTTGGTGGTCAAGGCATGGAAATAACTTATAATGAAGAAAAATTATCTCAATACTTACAGGATGCATTTGATAGAGACCACAAAAACCCAGTACTTATAGATAAATATCTAACTGGTAGAGAAATAGAAGTAGATGCGATATGTGATAGAGAAGATATATTAATACCTGGTATAATGGAGCATTTAGAAAGAGCTGGAGTTCACTCTGGAGACAGTACAACAATGTATCCAAGTCAAAATATATCTGATGAAATAAAAGAAAAGATAGTAGAATACACTAAAAAAATAGCTTTAGAACTTAATGTAATTGGTATGGTTAATATACAATTTATAGAATTCCAAAATGAATTATATATAATTGAGGTTAATCCTAGAGCTAGTAGAACAGTTCCATATATAAGTAAAGTTAGTGGAGTACCAATAGTTGACTTAGCAACTAAATGTATGTTAGGAGCAAAATTAAAAGATTTAGGATATGGTACAGGAGTTTACAAAGAGCCAAAATTAGTATCAGTAAAAGTGCCAGTATTCTCAATGTCTAAATTATCTAAAGTTGAAGTAAGTCTAGGACCTGAGATGAAGTCTACAGGAGAGGTTCTAGGTGTAGGAGAAAACTTAGAAGAAGCTTTATACAAAGGATTTTTAGCAGCAGGTAGACATATGTCTGATGAAAGAGGAGTAGTACTTGCTACTGTTAATAATCTTGATAAAGATGAGTTTATAGAGATAGCAAAAGATATGAAAGAGTTAGGATACACTTTTGTCGCTACAGAAGGAACAGCTAAGAGTCTAAGAGAAAATGGAATAGAGGCTGATACAGTAAATAGAGTAGAAGAATCTAGACCAAATATATTAGATGCTATAAGAAATAAACAAGTTGATATAGTAATAAATACACCAACTAAAGGAAATGATTCTACAAGAGATGGATTTAAGATAAGAAGAACAGCGATTGAGTTCTCTACTGAGATAATGACATCTTTAGATACATTAAAAGCTTTAGTAGAAGTTAAGAAGAAACATCTAAACAAAGATAAGTTAAAAGTTTACAATATAGCTGAATAGACATTAATTTGATTTTATAGTTTAAGAATTTAATTATTAAATTAAAAATAAGAAGTTATTTTTTCTATGAGTTTTTACTTTTGAGATAACTTCTTTTTTTTAAGAAATTTGTAGTATAATAGAAAAAGATAAAAAATAAGTGTAAATAAGTATAAAACTAGAATGTAAAAGTGAAAAATATATATAGATATTTAAAAGCTTATATTTAGTTAATGTTCTTTAGTTTACCTAAAGAGAATTATAGGAGGTACTGTAATATGAAAGCAAGGTTAATATTAGAAGATGGCACAATTTTTATAGGAAAGGCATTTGGATATTTAGAAGAAAGTGTAGGAGAAGTAGTATTTAACACTTCTATGATAGGATATGGTGAAGTTCTAACAGACCCTTCTTACTATGGTCAAATAGTTACTATGACTTATCCTCTTGTAGGGAATTATGGTATAAATTTATCATCAGCAGAATCTGAAAAAGTACAAGTAAAGGGATTTATAGTAAGAGAGAAAAGTGATTCTCCAAGTAATTTTAGATGTGAAATTGATATAGACCAATATCTAAAGCAAAATAAAGTTATTGGGCTTGAGGGAATAGATACAAGAGCTTTGACTAAGATACTTAGAAATAATGGAACAATGAAAGGGATAATTACATTAGAAGACAGTAAGTTAGAAGATGTTAAACATAAATTGGATAAGTTTTCAAATACAGAAGCAGTTAGAACAGTTACAAGAAAAGAAGTAGAGCATATAAAAGGAAATGGCCCAAAAGTGGCTGTTATGGATTTTGGAGTTAAGAGAAACATATTAAGATCATTTGCAGCTCGTGGATGTGATATAACAATATTTCCAGCCACAACATCTCCAGAAGATGTATTAAGTATAAATCCTGACTTAATATTCTTGTCAAATGGACCTGGAGATCCAGAAGACCTAGAAGATGTTATAGCAAATATAAAAGCTCTTATTGGTAAAAAACCTATAGTTGGAATATGCCTAGGACATCAACTTTTAGCTTTAGCTCTTGGAGGAAAGACTGCTAAACTTAAATTTGGACATAGAGGTGGTAATCACCCAGTTAAAGATTTAGAAGAGGGAAAAGTATTTATAACTTCTCAAAATCATGGATATTATGTTTCAGAAGTTCCTGAACAAATGAAAATGACACATATAAATTTAAATGATAATACTGTTGAAGGAATGAGACATGAGAGTCTAGATGTATACAGTGTTCAGTACCATCCTGAAGCTTGCCCAGGACCAAAAGATAATGATTATATTTTCGACAAGTTTTTAGAGTTAGTAAAATAAATAGTACTAAGATATAATTAAAAAATAAGAATAATTTAAATCAAAAAATCATTGGTTTAATTAACATAGATATGTATAATAAGGAAATCTAAATTTAAGATGAAATAAAGTAATTAAAATTGATTATATAGATGATAAAGATAAGAACCGTGAAAATTGTTTAGATAAGGAGAAAGAGTTATGCCTAAATTAGATAGTATAAAGAAAACTTTAGTATTAGGGTCAGGGCCAATAATAATAGGTCAAGCGGCAGAATTTGACTATTCAGGAACACAGGCGTGCCAAGCATTAAAAGAAGAGGGAATAGAAGTCGTATTAGTTAATAGTAATCCAGCTACTATAATGACTGATAAAGAGATTGCAGATAAAATATATATAGAACCATTAACAATAGAATTTATAGAAAAAATAATAGAAAAAGAAAGACCAGATAGTTTACTTGCAGGTATGGGAGGTCAAACAGGGCTTAACTTAGCTGTAGAACTACATGATGCTGGGATATTAGAAAAATACAATGTAAAAGTTATAGGAACATCTATAAACTCTATAAAAAAGGGCGAAGACAGAGACTTATTTAGAGAGGTAATGAAAGAAATAAATCAGCCAGTAATAGTTAGTGATATAGTTACAAATTTAGAAGCAGGGCTTGAATTTGCTGATAAAATAGGCTATCCAGTAGTTGTAAGACCAGCATATACATTAGGTGGAACTGGTGGAGGTATAGCCGATACTGAGGAAGAATTAAGAGAAACTCTTACACATGGATTACAATTAAGTCCAGTAGGTCAAGTTCTTCTTGAAAAGAGTATAAAAGGTTGGAAAGAAATAGAATATGAAGTAATGAGAGATGGAAATGGTAACTGTATAACTGTATGTAATATGGAAAATGTAGACCCAGTTGGAGTTCATACAGGAGATAGTATAGTTGTTGCTCCAAGTCAAACTTTAAGTGATGAGGAGTATCAACTACTTAGAAAAGCATCAATAGATATAATAAATGCAATAGAAGTTCAAGGTGGTTGCAATGTTCAAATAGCTTTAAATCCACATAGTTTAGAATATGCGATAATAGAAATAAATCCAAGAGTTAGTAGGTCATCAGCTTTAGCATCAAAAGCTACAGGCTATCCAATCGCAAAAGTAGCAGCTAAGATAGCTCTAGGATACACTTTAGATGAGATAGAAAATGCAGTAACTAAAAAAACATATGCTTGCTTTGAGCCAACATTAGATTATGTAGTAGTAAAAATACCAAAGTGGCCATTTGATAAATTTAGACATGCCAATAGAAAATTGGGAACTAAGATGATGGCAACTGGTGAAATAATGAGTATAGGAAGTAACTTTGAAGCAGCTATTCTTAAAGGAATAAGATCGCTTGAGACAGGAAAATATTCATTAGTTCATGCTCCATCAGAAGGTAGAACATTAGAAGAATTAAAGGCTAGAGTAGTAGTACCTGATGATGAGAGACTATTTGACTTAGCTGAAATGATAAGAAGAGGCTATAAAGTAGAAATGATTTCAGAAATAACTGGTGTTGATAAGTGGTTTATAAATAAATTTAAATGGATAGTAGAGCAAGAAGAAAAATTAAAAGTTCTAAAAATAGAAAACTTAGACAAAGAGTATTTACACGAATTAAAGAAAAAAGGATTCTCTGATAAAGGTATATCTGACTTAATGAAAATAAGTCCAGAAAAATTATACGAGTTGAGAAGTCTATATAATATACAGCCAGTTTATAAAATGGTTGATACATGTGGGGGAGAATTTGAAGCTTTATCACCTTACTATTATTCAACTTATGAGCAATATGATGAAGTAGTTGTTAGTGATAAGAGAAAGGTAATAGTGTTGGGCTCTGGGCCAATAAGAATAGGCCAAGGTATAGAGTTTGACTATTGTTCAGTTCACTGTGTAAAATCTTTAAGAAAAATGGGTATTGAGACTATAATTGTAAATAATAACCCAGAGACAGTAAGTACAGATTTTGATACCTCAGACAAGTTATATTTTGAACCATTAACAGAAGAAGAAGTTTTAAATATAATTGAAAAAGAAAAACCAGAAGGTGTGATATTACAGTTTGGTGGGCAAACAGCTATAAAATTAGCTAAGTTCTTACATGAGAAAAATATACCTATATTAGGAACAGATTTTAGAGATATAGATGCAGCAGAGGATAGAGAGAAGTTTGATGATTTATTAGAAAAACTAGACATAAATAGACCAAAAGGAAAAGGTGTATGGACAACTAACGAGGGTGTTGGGATTGCTAAGGAGTTAGGTTATCCAGTATTAGTTAGACCATCTTATGTACTTGGTGGTCAAGGTATGGAAATAACTTATAATGAAGAAAAATTAATTCAGTATTTGGATGATGCGTTTGATAGAGACCACAAAAATCCAGTACTAATAGATAAATATCTAACTGGTAGAGAAATAGAAGTAGATGCGATATGTGATAAAGAAGATATATTAATACCTGGTATAATGGAGCATTTAGAAAGAGCTGGAGTTCACTCTGGAGACAGTACAACAATGTATCCAAGTCAAAATATATCTGATAAAATAAAAGAAAAGATAGTAGAATATACTAAGAAAATGGCTTTAGAGCTTAACGTACTTGGTATGGTTAATATACAATTTATAGAATTCCAAAATGAGTTATATATAATTGAGGTTAATCCTAGAGCTAGTAGAACAGTTCCATATATAAGTAAAGTTAGTGGAGTACCAATAGTTGACTTAGCAACTAAATGTATGTTAGGGGCCAAATTAAAAGATTTAGGATACGGTACAGGAGTTTACAAAGAGCCAAAATTAGTATCAGTAAAAGTGCCAGTATTCTCAATGTCTAAATTATCTAAAGTTGAAGTAAGTCTAGGACCTGAGATGAAGTCTACAGGAGAGGTTCTAGGTGTAGGAGAAAACTTAGAAGAAGCTTTATACAAAGGATTTTTAGCAGCAGGTAGACATATGTCTGATGAAAGAGGAGTAGTACTTGCTACTGTTAATAATCTTGATAAAGATGAGTTTATAGAGATAGCAAAAGATATGAAAGAGTTAGGATACACTTTTGTCGCTACAGAAGGAACAGCTAAAAGCTTAAGAGAAAATGGAATAGAGGCTGATACAGTAAATAGAATTGAAGAGCCTAGACCAAACATATTAGATGCTATAAGAAATAAACAAGTTGATATAGTAATAAATACACCAACTAAAGGAAATGATTCTACAAGAGATGGATTTAAAATGAGAAGAACAGCGATTGAGTTCTCTACTGAGATAATGACATCTTTAGATACATTAAAAGCTTTAGTAGAAGTTAAGAAGAAGCACCTAAATAAAGACAAGTTAAAAGTTTATAATATAGCTGAGTAGAGTAAGTTTATTAAAATATTTTAAAGGCGTTAGCCATAGAGGCTTTCGCCTTTTATTTTAATCAATAAATAGAGGATAAAGATGATAATCATGAATTTCTTCATGTATAAGATTTTCATATTTATCATAAGAATATTTAATTGTAACAACTATCTTATCTCCCTTAGATACATTTTTATAAAGTTTTTTACTCTTGATAGAATATATATCATTTTTGTATGAAGCATTAACTATAAAAATCTCTGATTCGTAATCAAATGTACCCATTATTGGATTATAGTGTTTTGAATCTTCTCTATAGCAAAAACTATCAACAGTCATTATATAAGTGCCAAATGAAATCCATTTAGTATCTTTAAATAGATTTACTTTTTCATTGATATATGAAACTCCTGGAGTATCAAGAAATTTTTCCAATAGCATTTTTTTATCCATATAAAAAGCCCCCTTCATAATCTTTATTTATAGGAATAAGTAAGAATTTAAAATACAGTTATTTAGCTACATTTTGTAATCCTTTTTTATCTCTTTTTTTAATTTCTTAATTAAAATACTTAGCATTATTAATACAATTATTGATATTATTAAAGCTATAATCAACCATGGTGGAGCTACATGACCAAAACTTCTATTGATTGTAAGTGCAGTAGCAGCAAGAAGCCATCCAAATAAGTTCAAAAATACAATTCTTAAATTTGATGATTTTCGTAATAAAACCTTTTTAGGTTCTATTTTTTGTTTAAATATTGAACGTAATTCTACTGATACTTCGTTACTGCCATCAAATCTTTCTATTGCCTTATTTTGTGCCTCATTTATATCATATCCATTCTCAATAAACTCGTTTGTAGAATCCATTAGATGTTCTCTTAATTCTTCTTTTAAGTCTTGAATTTCTTTGCTAGTATCATTTTTATATAGTGTTCCTAAATACTCTTCTATTATTTTCATAAATCTATTCACCTCTCTTTAGAAATTTGTTCATAACATTTTGTATAAAGTTCCACTCTTGAATTTTTACTTCTAAATTTTCTTTTCCATAATCAGTTATATTATAATATTTTCTTCTACTTCCAAGACCTTGGTCGTTTCCCCAATATGATTTTATTAGACCTTTGGATTCTAATCTTTTAAGAGATACATAGAGAGTACTTTCCTTTAATTCAAAGCTTGTTTCGTCTCTAACCACTTTTGCTATTTCATATCCATATGAATCACCTTTGTTTAGTATTGATAATATTAAAGTATCAATATGACCTTTAAGTACTTCTTTGTTCAAGTCCATAAATTCACCTACTTTGTTTTATCATATACCTTATATTATGAGGTATATATAATTATATAATAAGACTTTCAATTTAATTTTTCAAGTATAAATTATAAAAGACACACTAATTTTAGGAATAATAGAAAGAATATACTTTTTCATTATAGAGACTAGGGTGTATGATTATAGACTAATTATGCGAAAATTATTGTACTTATATCGTGTTTTATGACCCAACTTGTATCTTTATGATAAAAGAAATATAATAAATCAATAAAGGGTTATTTATTATTATATAACAACAAAATAGATTGATAAAATTTGGAAAGCTACAGATAGAGAGTATAAAATCAGTAAAATAAAGGGGGATGAAAATAAATGAAGAGGATATTTTTGGTTGAGGATGACAAGGCAATTGCTAAGAACCTTATTCTTTTGCTAAATGCAGAAGGATTTACAGTAATCCATGCTTCCACAAGAAGTGAAGCACTTGATGAGATTGCTAGCAATAAATTTGACTTGGCACTGATTGATATTTCCTTGCCTGATGGAAATGGATTTACAGTTTGTACAGAAATTAAAGAAACACAAGACATCCCAGTTATCTTTCTGACAGCTTCTGGTGATGAATCGAGTGTTGTTACTGGGCTGAACATGGGTGCGGATGACTATATCACTAAACCTTTTCGTCCACGTGAATTGATTGCACGAATTAAAACAGCACTGAGAAAAAGTGAGCGTTTTGGGGCAACTTTTGAAATCTGTGGTCTTTATATTGATACAGCAAGTGGTGTCGTGAAAAAAAATGGTAATGAAGTTTTTCTTTCAGCTCTAGAATATCGATTGTTGCTGGTATTTATTAGTAATACCAAAAGTATTATTACGAGGGGTAAATTGCTTGATGAATTGTGGGATGCAGCAGGTGAGTTTGTAAATGACAATACATTGACTGTGTACATTAAACGCCTGAGGGAGAAGATAGAGGATGACCCTTCAAGTCCACAGATAATTTTGACTGTTCGTGGAACAGGGTATAGATTAGGGGGAGGACATGTTTCGGAATAGAGAGTTTCGTAGGTTTGCTATTTTGTTCTTATTAATAACTGTTGTCACTGTAACTCTAGGATTTGCAATCAATATGATGGCTGGAATCCTTGTAATTGTATCTGACACTACTTTTGGTACATTATTTCTTATATTTACTAGGGCCAGATACAAAAGTATTGCACATATTTCAGAACAAATTGATATTGTGCTTCATAATACTGACCATATGTATATTGCTGAAATAGATGAGGGAGAACTTTCTATTCTTCAAAGTGAGATAACTAAAATGACATTGCGTATTCGGGAACAAAATGAAGCACTAAAAAGAGAAAAAAGACATCTTGCTGATTCTTTAGCTGATATAGCGCACCAGCTTCGAACTCCTCTTACATCAGTAACTCTTATTATGTCATTATTAGAGACTAATACTGATGAAGATGAACGGAAAGGTCTAATACGAGAGACAGAGGAACTGCTCTTGCAGGTGGATTGGTTACTTACCTCTCTATTAAAATTATCTCGATTGGATGCTGGCATTGTGGAGTTTCAAAGTGAACAGATAGACATAAATGACTTGATATATGCTTCTCTTAGACCATTTATGATTTCAATGGAGCTACATAATATCGATTTACAAATAGATATTCCTAAAAGGATTATTATTAATGGTGATTCAAGTTGGCTTTCGGAAGCAATTCAAAACATCCTCAAAAACTGCATAGAAAAGGTAGGAGATAGTGGTAAGATTGAGATTGTTTGTGAGGATAACACACTGTTTACTGAGATTACCATTCATGATAGCGGGATGGGAATTGGAAAAGAAGATTTGCCATTTATTTTTGACAGGTTTTATCGTGGGAAAAACACAAACATGGCAGGGTATGGGATTGGATTGTTTCTATGCAAGATGATTATAACACGTCAAGGAGGAACAATTAACGCGAAAAATCATCCAGAGGGTGGCGCGATATTTACTATACGTTTTCCAAAGTGACTAATCTCTCATCTTAAAGTCACAGAGATGTAAGCTGAAAGTTCTATTATATGGGTAAACCATAAGAAAGGAGACTCACATAATGGAGTTTTTAAAAATTGAAAATTTATGCAAGGTATATGGAAAAGGTGAAAATCAGGTTACTGCACTTGACAATATTTCACTTACTATCCAAAAAGGAGAATTTACTGCTATTATAGGCTCCTCTGGGTCTGGTAAATCTACATTGCTACATGCCATTGCAGGTGTAGATGTGCCAACAAGTGGAAAGATATACCTAGATGGGCAAGATGTATATGGCCAAAGTAATGAAAAACTTGCTATTTTTCGTAGACGTCAAGTTGGATTGATTTATCAGTTTCACAATCTGATACCAACACTAAATGTAGTGGAAAATATTACTTTGCCTATACTTATGGATAAGCGTAGGGTTAACAAGGAACGACTAAATGACCTGTTGGAGTTACTTGGCTTAAAAGAGCGAAGAATGCATTTGCCAAATCAACTTTCTGGAGGTCAGCAACAACGTGTAGCAATCGGTCGTGCTTTAATGAATGCACCAGCAGTTATGCTTGCTGATGAACCTACTGGTAGCTTAGACAGTAAAAATGGACAGGATATTATCCAGCTATTGAAAGAAAGCCATAATAAATATCATCAGACCCTTATAATTGTCACACATGATGAAAATATTGCATTACAGGCAGATAGAATTATCTGTATTGCAGATGGAAAAGTAGTGCGTGATGAAAGGCTGGTGAATCGTTCATGAACATTTTCAACAAAGTTGCACTGCAAGGTATGAAAAAAAATCGTACACGAACTCTTGTAACAATTATAGGGGTCGTACTATCTGCTGCCATGATTACGGCAGTTACAACATTTGGAGTTTCTTTGATAGACTATTTGACAAAAGGTGCTATTTCTAAGTATGGTGATTGGCATGTTGAGTTTTTAGATGTTGATTCATCTTTCATCCAGAAACAGGCAGGTAATGATGAAGTTACAAATACCACAGTATTTGAAAATATCGGCTATGCAACACTTAGTGGCAACAGAAATCCAGATAAGCCATATCTTTTTATAGCTGGATTCAACAAAGAAACCTTTGATACTGTGCCTATAGATTTGATTTCAGGAAGATTGCCTAAAAACAGTGGAGAGATTCTTGTTTCCAGTAAAGTTGCAACAGATGGTGGTGTCAAATTCGCAGTAGGCGACACTGTTTCATTAGATATAGGTAGACGTATAAATGATGTAAATGAGAGGCTTGGTCAAGGTGATTTATACACTGCTGGAGGGGAAACTCTTGTATCACAAGATAAGAGGACATATAAAGTTGTTGGTATATGTCGAAAGCCTATCTTTGAGGAATCTTCTGCACCAGGATATACCTTGATAACTAAAGCTGATGCACAATTCAAAGGGGATAGTTTTAGCTTGTTTGCCACATTGAAAAATCCTCGTAAAGCTCATTCTTATGTAAGTAGCACTGGAGAACGTGCTTATGTTTTCAATGATAACGTGTTACGTTTCATGGGAGCTTCTGACAACAAGCTATTCAATGTGTTTTTATATTCGGTTGGTGGGATTGTGCTTGCTATCATAATGATTGGCTCGATTTTTCTAATCTATAATTCGTTTAATATGTCGTTGAATGAACGAACACAACAGTTTGGAATCCTTTCATCTGTTGGAGCTACAGCAAAGCAGTTACGGAATTCAGTGTTGTTTGAGGGATTTTGTATTGGTACTGTTGGGATACCAATTGGTGTCGCAGTTGGAATACTCAGTATTAAGCTTGTGATTTCTGTTATTTCCAAAAACTTTGCAAATGTTCTATATACTAACGTCCCTCTGACCTTGACTTTATCTATTCTCGCAATTATTGTTGCAGTAGTGGTTAGTATGGTTACTATCTTAATCTCAGCTTATATTCCGGCCAGAAAGGCAGCTAATACACCAGTGATGGAGTGTATACGCCAGACTAATGAAGTAAAAGTCGAATCTAAAGCTGTGAAGACATCAAATCTTTCACAACGCATTTATGGTTTGGAGGGAACTCTCGCTCTGAAAAATTTTAAAAGAAATAAGAAACGCTATCGCAGTATAGTTTTATCATTAGCTCTCAGTATAGTGTTATTTATATCGACTAGTGCTTTAGTAGGAGATTTAAAACAGATGTCAAGCCAGAAATCAGAGGTTACTGACCATGACATTATCTTTTCCACACAAGGCATGAGTGACAGTGAAATGCTAAAGCTATATGATAAGATGAAGAGTGCTAATGGTGTTTACGAAGGTTTGTATCAAGAAATGATTACTTATTCATGTATCGTTAAAGGAAGTAAGCTTACAGAAAATTACTTACAACATGAAAATATGCATGCAACAAATGAAACAGTCAATTTACCAGTAGATATGCAATTTCTTGATGACAGTACTTATCTGAATATTATCAAAGGTCTTGGCTTAAACACAAAAGAATATACTGGAGAAAATGCAAAGATGCTTGCTGTTTCTATGGCTGTTGAGGATGACCATACTATTGATATTTTTACAAACTCCTCTATGAATGTTAATCTTACCTCTGAAACTGATGGTAATTTGGATAATGTTGAAAAGCAAAATGTAAACATTACATTTGTAAAAATAGTGCCACCTGATTCTCCTCCAAGTGCAAGAAATTCTAAGAATAAGCAAGTAAACTTCAGAATACTAGCTCCTTATTCAGTCAAATATAAGTTTGAGGCTCTTGATGTTTCTACAGGAATCAAGAGTATGGGATTTCAATCAAAAAATCCAACTCAGTCAGTTGCAGAAATGGAAAAGATTATTGAGAGTGAGGGCGTTACAGTTGAGCATAATCTCTACAATATGTATGGAATGATGGACGATAATCGTAATTACATCTTCATTGTCAACGTATTCGCCTATACTTTCATCATTATGATTTCACTTATTTCTGTTGCTAATGTTTTCAATACAATTTCTACGAATATCAAGTTGCGTCGTAGAGAGCTTGCCATGCTTCGTTCTATTGGAATGTCTGAGCGTGATTTCCAAAAAATGATGAATTTTGAGTGTATATTTTATGGTATGAGGGCTCTTCTATTTGGGCTACCTATAGCAGTAATTTCTTCCTGGTTAATTCATAAAGGAATGGTAGCAGATGATATTAACTTTATGTTTCCATGGGTAAGTATCGGAATAAGTGTGTTTGGCGTTCTCTTTATCATATTCATTACAATGTTGTATACTACTAATAAGATAAAAAAAGAAAATATTATCGATGCACTGCGAGATGATATGGCTTAATTTAAGATATATGTTAATTTTATAGAAAAATAATTTTAAGAGATGGCACATAATAAAAGAATAGTAATTTATACTAAAAATAGGAGGGAATTTGCGTTAGCTACATCCCCTCCTATTTTCTTAAAAAATTTACTGAGAAAAGTCAATTAAACTAAACATCTTAAGTCAATTTCTCTCTTTTTAACTTGTATCTGAATTTCAGTTAGAAGTTCTTCTTCATTGTTTGTAGATAAAGGGTCTATTATAGGTATTTCATATATATAATTTTCAATAGGTATTCTTTTATACTCAACATAATCAACTAATTTTTTAAAAGCAGTATAATTTTCTTTGTAAGGTCCCTTATAGGTCATACAGATGAAATCGCCAGCTGAAATTTCTGTTATATATTTTTGCGATTTTGTATCAAATAAATCTCTTTCAACTGTAACAAAGCTATTGTCATAAATGACTTTATCTTCCTTTAAAAATTTATCTATAGATACAAGCCCACTTACGCCACCATAAAATACAGATATATTATCTTCTAATATATTCGCTATTTGTCTTCTTGAAAGTTCCATAGTTTCTTCACTACTTAACCCTTCTTCATATTCTATAGATAATATACTTCTTCTTGGAATATGTTTTCTAACTATTTTATTAACATCATCTACTTTCATACCTTTTTCCATTGTTTCTTTCTTAGTACTTAGCACTTTTTTTATAAGTTCTAATTCTTTAATTTTCTCGTCCACTATATTAATTTTATTAGTTAGCAGTTTTAGAATTTCTTCATTATTTTCATCAAGTTTTGATTTAATTTCCTTTAAAGGCATACCTAGATATTTTAAGTATTTTATAATATCTAATTGTGAAAATTGGTCAATTGAGTAATATCTGTAATTGCTTTCTTGATCAACATGAACAGGTTTAAATAAGTCTATTTGGTCATAGTATCTTAGTGTCTGTATACTTATTTTATGAAGCTTTGACATCTCTCCTATTGAAAACTTTTTACTCATACAATCACCTCATTTGAGATTTAAAATATATTCCATGGATATTTATCAGGTGTATTACATGTAAATTCCATTTTTTCTTTTGTAGTAGGATGGTAGAGTTCTATTTTATTAGACCAAAGAGCTATTTGTTGTCCAACTTTATTTATTTCTTTACCATACCTTTGGTCTCCATATAATGGATGTTTTCTGCTTGAAAATTGAACTCTTATTTGATGAGAACGACCAGTTTTCAAGTTTACTTGAACCAAGCTTAGGTTTTCTTTAAAGTTTAATATCTTATAGTCAAGTTCAGCTTCTTTGGCATCTTTATGATTTTTTTTCACTACAGTTACCATATTAGTCTTTTTATTCTTATATAAAAAATCTTTTAATGTATCTTTACCAGATTTCATATTGCCATGTATAATAGCTAGATAAGTTTTATTAAAGGTCTTATTTCTTACTTGTTCAGACAATCTTGATGCTGCTTTTGATGTCTTTGCAAAAACCATAACTCCACCTACTGGTCTATCTAATCTATGTATTAAACCAATATATACATTTCCAGGTTTGTTATACTTTTTTTTTACATAGTCTTTTAAAAGATTTACCATATCTTTATCATTAGTATCATCTCCTTGAGATAATATATTAACTGGTTTTTCTACAACGAGTAAATGGTTATCTTCATATATGACTCTTATCATTACTTTTTCTCCCATCTTCCAAATATACCACAAGGAAGTATCTTACCATCTCTAGAAGCTGGTATTCCTAATTCTCCACCATATATATCTCCTGCATTTGCTTTTTTGCCTATTGTTGTAGATAGTACATTTTCAAGAACTATTGAAGAAAAGCCTGTTGTATAAGAATTAATCAAGAAAAATAATGGGTCATCTGATAAAACTCCCATACATAAGTCTACAAAACTATATAATTTTTCTTCTATTTGCCATACTTCTCCTTTAGGACCTCTTCCATAAGAAGGTGGGTCCATTATTATCGCATCATATTTTTTCCCTCTTCTTATTTCTCTTTCAACAAACTTTACAACATCATCCACTATAAATCTTACTGTTTGATTTTTAAGACCAGATAACTCTATGTTTTCTTTTGCCCAATTAACCATACCTTTTGCTGCGTCAACATGGCATACTTCTGCACCAGCAGATGCACAAGCTACTGTAGCCCCACCTGTATATGCAAATAGATTTAATACTTTTATAGGTCTGTCAGCTTTCTTTATTTTGTCTATCATCCAATCCCAATTGGCTGCTTGTTCTGGAAATAATCCAGTATGTTTAAATCCAGTTGGTTTAATGTGAAACTTTAAATTTTTATAATTTATAGTCCATTGTTCAGGGTATCTTTTTTTGTGTTCCCATTGCCCCCCACCTTTATTACTTCTATGATAATGTCCATGAGGGTTTTTCCATAATGCCCATTCAGATTCCATTGGCCATACAACTTGTGGGTCTGGCCTTCTAAGTACATAATTACCCCAACGTTCTAATTTTTCTCCATTTCCCATATCTATAAGTTCATAATCTTTCCATTTATCTGCTAATAATAACATATCTTTCCTCCTATAAAATAACTCTCAATCCTATGTATTATACCACAAAATTAGTCATTTTTTGCTGTTTTAGATACTTTCTATTCTTTACATTTACTATTAACATTATTACTGTTTTAAGCATATTATATTGTATCTGATTTTTTTAATAAAAGGGGGAGGATTTTAATGGAAAATAATCAATCTACAAATACTTGTACATATAATATATTATATGTGCAATTTAATGAAGACTTTGAAAGAAGTAAGTATTTTTCTTATGATGTAAAGTATCCGATTATATACAATATCAGAAATCAATCTACTTTCGTAAATCCAGCTATTTTAAATAATATAAACAACGCTGTAAGAATGACTGTAAACAATTTTAAAAATGGCTTAAAGGAAGAAGAACAAGAGTATAATAATGCAGCTTCTCAAAATTCACTTCCAAAACAAAGTTACTGGGTATCAACTAGTTATGCAGTTACTTTTAATAAAAATTATGTACTAAGTATGATATTAAGCCTTATGGGATTTGCTAATAATGCTGGACCTAAATATAATACATTGAATAATTACAACATAGATTTGACAACTGGAAAAGAACTTTTAATTGGTGATATTTTTAGAGATGGGACTGATTATATAAATATAATAACTGACTATATAAAGTCTCAAATAAATGAAAATAGAAATATGTATTATTCTAATGTAGAATTGGTTATACCTGAAGACCAAGCTTTTTATCTTACAGATGATGGAATCGTTATCTATTTTGGAGTCGATGAAATAGCACCTGAAAGCTTCGGGATACCTAAGTTTGAGATGAAATTTTCTGATTTCGGCAATTTTATAAATTCACGTTTCTATTGTATTTCTCCAGATATATATGTTCAATCAAGAGGAAAATCGAAACATTTTATAGTATAAAAATATAGATAATTCTGAGCCCTATTTTAGTATTTATACTGGAGTAGGGTTAAGATTTATCTATCTTAAATAATGTGATTTAAACTGTACTATTTATATGTGTTAATTATATAAATTTAGACATATTGATAAATATTTAAAATATCACGATTGTTTTGTATTAAAAGTTTTAACTTTTGAATCCACAAGAGGTTTATATTATTATATACATTTAAGTCACTATTTTTTTTTATACATTTGCTGATAAGCAGAGTTTTTATTGATGACCTCTACATCCAAATTGGGATTACTTACCACCTCATATAAAAAGAGCTTTCCTAATTTTAATCTGATATTCATCTCCAACCTGTTCCATTCATAGCCTTTGAACAATTCTTTTAATAAAAAAACTTCTCCACAATTGATGTTTTTTAATTCATCTATTGCTTCTTTTAACAGACTATTCATATTATTTCCTCCAATTTGTATAAACTCATTAATTTCATTATATTGGTAAATTTTGACAGAGTCAAACAAATTATAAAGGAATTATTATGGTGTCAAAAGTTAACAGTATTGACACCAAAAAACCATTTTAGTAAAATGGATAAAGATGATTAGATACAAGCCTCTAGGCAACTTCTGTACTAAATCTTTATGTTAGGAAGTGATTATTATTATATATGGATATTGTCGTGTAAGCACAAAAAATCAAACAGATAACAATAGTCTGTATCAGCAACAACAGGAAATATTGAGTAAATATAATGATGCTAAGATAATAAAAGAAACTTATACAGGTACTACTACAAATAGACCTAAGTTTGAAAAAGTTATATCATCTTTAAAAAAGGGCGATTTACTTGTTGCAACTAAATTAGATAGACTAGCTAGGAGTACATCAGAAGGAATACAATTAATAGAGGGATTGTTTGCTAAAGAAGTGAGTGTTCACATTTTAAACATAGGACTCTTAGAAAATACTTCAATGGGAAAATTCTTTCTAACTACGTTGCTTGCAGTTGCAGAGCTTGAAAGAAATATGATAATAGAGCGTACTCAATTAGGTAAAGAATTTGCTAGAAAGAAAAAGGATTTTAAAGATGGTAGACCAAAGAAATACAGTAATCAACAGATACAATATGCATTAGGTTTATTAAACTCTAAGCCATATAGAGAGGTTGTGAAGATGACTGGCATCTCTAAAAGTACACTTATTCGTGCAAAGAAATCAATATAATAGAGGTGTAATTTATGAAAAATTAGAGGTATAAATAAACTAAAGATATTTATACTTCTAACTAATCTTATTTTCAGCTGTAATGCATAAAAGATTCTTAAAGTTTTTGTAAGTTATTTTTTATATTATATAATTTTATTATCAGGGTATGACTGATTAAAAATATTAAGTAATATTAAAATATTTAACTGTAGTATATCTATAAAGAGGTAATAAATCTTTAAAAATTTATGTGTTACATAAAAAATTAATGATTTATGTAATTATTTAAAATACAATATAAAAATAGGTATATCTTAGAGTGACATTAGTTATTCTAAGGTATACCTATTTTTGTGCTAAATATTTTAAACATTGTAAAAAAAATATCAAAAACATATTGACTCTATAGTTACTATAGAGTTTATAATTAGAACTGTAAAAAGACAAAATAAATGTCAGATTTTTAGAAATTATAACAAATATAAAAGTATACTTAAAAAATTTGTATTAAGATTAAGTCAAATTGGTGAAATTTGGCAGGGAAAACGTTGTATAAATAAGTCAAACCAGGAGGGAATTAAAATGAGCAATAATATTAATCAAGATTTGGAGACAAAAATAATACATTGGGGACATAGTGCAGACCCAACGACAGGGGCATTAGCTACACCAATATGTCAAACAGCAACATTTGCAGCAAAAACAGTAGAGCATTTTGAAGAGTTATGCATGACATGGGGATATGTATATACGAGAGAATGTAATCCTACACTTACAGAGTTAGAGACTAAATTAGCTATGCTTGAAAATGCAGAAAGTGCTATATCTAGTACATCAGGCATGGGAGCAATAACATCTACTATCTTAGCATTAGTAAAAAGTGGAGACCATATAGTTAGTTCAGATGGTATATTTTCACACACTAAATTATTTATGTCTGAATTATTATCTAAATTTGGAGTGGAAGTTACATTTGTAGATGCAGTAAATCCACAAAATATAAAAGATGCAATGAAACCAAACACTAAGATAGTTTATATAGAAAGTCCTTTAAATCCATCTTTAGATTTAGTAGATATAAAAGCAATAGCAGAAATTGCTCATGAAAATAAGAGTTTAGCTATAGTTGACAGTACTTTTGGTACACCAATTATACAAAGACCAATAGATCTAGGTGCAGACTTAGTAATACATAGTCTTACTAAATTTATAAATGGACATGGAGATACTTTAGGAGGATCAGTAGCAGGTTCAAAAGAATTAATAGATTTAGTTAGATGGCCAAGTTTATGTTGTTTTACAGGAGCATCTTTACCACCAATGAGTGCATGGATGATTCTAAGAGGTATGAAAACGTTAGATATGAGAATGAAAAAGCACTGTGAAAATGGATTAGCAGTAGCAGAGTTTTTAGAGCAGGAAGAAAGTGTAGAATTAGTAAAATATCCAGCACTAAAATCTCATCCTCAATATGAACTTTGTAAAACTCAGATGAACGGTTTAGGTGGAGGAGTAGTCTCATTTAAACTAAAAGATGGTATCAATGGTTTGACAAGAGACCAAGCTAGTAGAAGATTAATGAACTCTTTAGAACTTGCAACAATAGCAACAAGTTTAGGAGAAGAGCATACATTAGTTCAAATGAATGGAGAGAATCTAATAAGAATAGCTGTAGGATTAGAATCTTCAAATGACATAATAAATGATTTTAAACAAGCAATCGAAAAATTAAAATAAAATTACATGCATAAATTTATAAATAAAAAATTTTAAGGAGAGAAAATCAATGGAGAACAAAAGTAATGTTAAAAGATTTCTAATAATATTCATATTGGCATTTGGAACAACAGCTATGTATAGTTTACCATATATGAAATCATCATTTTATGACCCAATGCAACAAGCTTTAGCATTGAGTCATACACAAATAGGGAACTTATTGAGTTTATACGGATTAGTAGGAATGGTATCTTATTTTATAGGAGGATGGTTTGCGGATAGATTCTCAGTTAGAAAGCTGATAACTTTTTCTTTAATCACTTCAGGGTTATTAGGGTTTTATTTTTCAACATTCCCATCATATAGTATGATACTTTTAATATTTGTATTATGGGGATTCACAACAATATTAACTTTCTTCTCAGCATCTGTTAAAATTGTTAGAATGCAAGGAAGTGAATCAGAGCAAGGTAGAATATTTGGTTTTTATGAAGGATTATCAGGTGTATCAGGTACATTAATTTCTTTTATAGGTCTTTACTTCTTTGGTAAATTTGCCGAAATAACAATAGGATTCAAATATGTAGTATGGTTATATTCTGCAGCATCTATAATATGTGGTATACTTTTATTTTTCTTAGTAGAAGAGAAAAAAGATACTGGAGCATCAGATGAAGGTCTAAGTATTAAGTCATTATTAAAAGTAGTTACAATGCCAAAAGCTTGGTTAATTGGTCTTATAATATTTTCAACTTATCTAGTATTCTCAAGTTTAACTTATTTAAGCCCATATTTATCAGAAGTTTATGTAATGCCAATGACTCTAGTTTCAGCTCTATCAATAATTAGAACTTATGTTATAAAAATGGGAGCATCTCCTATTGCTGGTGTCATAACAGATAAAGTTGGTTCATCTATAAGAGTAATGTTTGTAGGATTTATACTAATGACAGTAAGTACAGCTGCTTACTTGGTAATTCCTAAAGGAGCAGGATTTATATGGATAGCTGTAATAAATATGATAATACTAAGTGTAATCTTATTTGGATTTAGAGGTATATACTTTGCATCTGTTTCAGAATCTAATATATCTTTAGAAACTACAGGAGCTGTAGTTGGATTTGCTTCATTTATAGGATTTTCTCCAGACGCATTTTATTACACTGTAGCAGGTAATTGGTTAGACAAATATGGACAAACAGGATATACTTATATATTCATTTTATCTGTAGTGTGTGCAGTTATAGGTATATTTGCTACTTATGCTCTAAATAAAATAAATAAAAAAGAAAATAAGAATTTGAATAACAAGATTGCTTAATAACAAGATTGATTAAATACTTATAATTATTATATAACTCTACCTATTTTTTATGAAAATGGGTAGAGTTGTTCATATTTAAATATTAAAGAAGGAAAATTAAAATATAAGAACGTGGAGATTAGATATGTTAACATTGTGGGAAAATGGAATTATAGTTATATTTGCATTTATATTATTAGGGATAGGTTATTATTTTTCTAGAAATGTAAAAGATATGGAGAGCTATTACCTAGGAAATCGAAGTTTACCATGGTCATTGATAGTAGGTACTTTAGTTGCCTCATGGTATGGGGGAGTTGGTACAGTAGGTAGTGTGGAGTATGCGGCTATATATGGAATATCTGCTTGGGCAGTTTGGTCAATAGCTGCACATATTGGAAGAATGCCTTTAGCATTATGGGTTGGACCAAGAATCCACATAAGAACCAATATAACAGTTCCTGATTTATTAGAAAGTTTTTATGGGAAACATGTTGCTATAATTGGTGCAATCTTAATGTTTATATATTGTGCACAACTTGGAGAAATAACAGCTATGGGAACTATAGGTAATGTAGCTTGGGGAATAGATAAAGAATTGATAGGCCTAATAATGGTAGTTGTAGTCGTTGTACTTACAGTACTTGGTGGACTTATGGGAGTTGCCATTACAGATATGGTATTATTTTTCTGCATGGTATTTGGTCTAACTATGGTTATGCCAGGTCAATTTGAACAAATAGGAGGTTTCCAAGGGCTTACAGAAGCACTTAAAGACGCGCCTCAGCTTATGCATCCTACAAAAGGAATGTCAGCGATGAAAGCACTGATGCTAATTGTATATTCTTTTGGAGCTTATTCAGACCCAACTTTTTATCAGAGATTTTCGGCAGCAGACTCTCCTAAAGTTGGTAGAAGAGCCTTATTAACTTGTTTCTCACTATGGATATGTTTTGATATGGTTTTAACTATGACAGGTCTTATAGTAAGAGCTACTTATCCAGAGATGGCACCAGCCGCTGGGTATATAACTTTAGTTTTGGAGACATTGCCACAAGGAATAAGAGTAATATTCATAATAGGAATTTTAGGTTCTATAGTATCAACATTAGATAGTTATTATCTAGCAGCAGGAGCTACATTAGCCAATGATATATATGGAAGAATTACTAAAAAGGAGTTATCTCAGAAACAATTAGTAAAATTTACTAGGATAGGTGTATGTTTAGCAGCAGTTATGGGACTTAGTGTAGCGTTTAGATTTGAAAATGTATATGATGCATGTATATTTGTAGGAAGTATTTGGATGGGCTCTGCATTTGTACCTATAGTAGGTGGACTTCTTGGAAGTGGAAGAAGAACATCTATGGGTGGTATTTTAGGAATGATTGTAGGAGGAGTGACTTTTGGTTACTTTAAAATATTCCCAGTTCAAAGCTTTGAGTTAGAGCCTCTTGTAGTGGCTATACCTCTTTCATTTATTGCATGGATGATTGGAAATAGAATAGGTAAGAATTTAAATACACAAAATAATCTATAAAAGGAGAAACTGCTATGTCTAAATTAGTGTCTAAGGTAAAAAAAGATTTAGAAATAAAATGGCTTGGGATAGATGGTTTTCTAGTATTATTGTACTTTTTAATAACAGGATTTATATTTTATGGTATAGTGACTAGAAATGATATTATAGTTGGCAAGATAATTCCATATGGAGTTATGACAGTTGTAGTTATAATATTTTTTGATTACATATATAGAGTTCTAAAAATGACAAGAAAAAAATAAGAAAGAGAATGATTTTATGGATATAAGAGCGTTACCTATAAAAATTACAAAAGATAAAGCTATAGATATAGCTAAAAGTGGAAAAAACTCTTTAATTAGCAAATTGATATTAAAGAATAAGGATACTCATGAAGTTAGACTTCACTATATAGAGTTTAAAATTGTTACGCTTAAAATTCATAAAAATAAATCTATTTTTATGAAGAAAAAGCATTCTAATAATATAAATGAATTGAAAATTTTGGTGAATGGTTCTACTGGTGCTGGTAGTATAGTGCAAGAGTTGCCAGTGTGTGAAATGGTTAAAAACGTAGATTGTAATATTGTACAATATAGTGATAAAGATGAAAGAAGAGTAAGAGCAAAGGCAAATAAGATGGCTATGAGGTTAACTCATAGGTTTATGGGAGGAATTCCAGAGATTGAAATAGTTAAAATCGAAAGTATTTTTAGGCCATACTGGGTAGTATTTTTTGGAAAAGTCGAATTGAATACAAGAGTTAGTTATCTCCCAATTGAAGCTGATGGCTTTGTTATAGGAATGTAAAATATTTTGCACTTATTGTATAATACATATTAAGGGAAGATGTTATATTTAGTTGTATAAGATGTCTTCTATAGTAGATAATATGATTTGCAATAAGTGCATTTTAAGTTTTACAGATTATAAAAATGGAGGAAATTAAGTCTTATGCAAAATTATGAATACAATGGATTTTATATAGAAAAGCCAATGGGAAATAATGTATTTTCATATGATAAAAGAGATATTAAGAGTATATATGTACCAAAACTTATAAGTGGCACATTAGATGATGTAAAGTTGGGTAATAAAGTAGTTTTTAATGAAGTAGATGAAAATGAAGAAATAAAAGTAATAGGATTGGAGAATATGGTCGAATATGTCCTGGGAAATAAAAAAATATATGTATTTGATAATCATAATCATGCATTTTATTTTTGGTTAAAATCTATGATGAACGATGAATTTACAAGAGGATGCAAGTTAGTACATGTAGACCAACATAAGGATACTAGAGAACCTGAGAACTACGATGTAGATATAAACAATATAGAAGATGTATTTAGGTATACAAATGAGGTTTTAAATGTAGGAAGCTTTATAAAACCAGCATTGCAACATAAAATATTCTCGGAATTAATAATAATAGATAGTTTATATGGATTTGATTTAGATATAGAGCCAGAGTTTGTTCTCGATATAGATTTGGATATATTTTCAAGTGATATGGATTATATACCGTTTGATTTCAAACTGGATAAGATAAAAAACTTAATTAAAAAAGCTAAAGTCATAACAATTGCCACAAGCCCTTACTTTATAAACCAAGAGTATGCTATAAAAGTATTAAAAGAATTGTTTAATTATGATATAATATAAGAGTTAACTTTAAATAGAATATGGTATAATCAAAAAGAAGAAACTTACAATCTAACCAAAAGATTTTATACTATAAAAACTATAAAAATATAGATTTACTTAGGAGGAAAAAAGTATGAGTTTATATACTGAATGGAGAAATTTAAGCGATAATCATGAAAATCAAGAAGCAGAGGTAAAATTCTGGGAAGAATATTTAAAAATTGAAGCTGGAATATACAATGAAATATTAAACAATAAAATGGATGTTGTTGAAGGTAAAGTAAGTGAATTGGCTGAAAAATTTGGAACTACTAATGAATTTTTCATGGGATTCATAGATGGAATCAGTGAAAGTCTAAAAGAAGATATAGTTCTAGAAGATGTAGAAGCTGATAAAGAGGTTTCTATAAAAATAGATTGGGAAAAATTATATAACAATATGGTGACTGTTGAAGCTCATTGGCTATATAATTTACAAGGTTGGGAAGAAATATTACCAGCAGAACAAAGAAAAGAAATAATAAAAGCGTACAAAAAATCTAAAACAGTAGTTAAAGAAGCAAAAATAGGAAGAAATGATTCATGCCCATGTGGAAGTGGTAAAAAATATAAGAAATGTTGTGGGAAGTAAGGTAGTCTTATGTTTATTTTAAGATTTGCAGACGATGATGACAATTTATCAGTTAAAGATTTTACATCTTTAACTGATTTAAAAAAATATATTAGTGAAAATGATATAGATAAAACATGGCATCAAATTGAAGAAGTTAAAAGAGTAATACCCAACTTAAAAGAGGAATAAGATTAAGTAATATAAAAAAGAATATTAAAAAATAGTTGTCAATAGTTGTCTATAAGGACAACTATTTCTATTTTTGGATATAAATATAAAATATACAGGGGGTATAAATATGAAATTTATTGATTTACATTGTGATACTATAGCAAAGCTAATGGAAAATGTAGAAACAAGTGAACTTAAGTCTAACAAGTATTCTGTTGATATAGACAGATTGAAAAAAGGGGATTCGTTAGCTCAAACATTTGCTCTTTTTGTTGATACCGAAGAAGTAAAGCATCCTTTTGATTATTGTATGAGCATGGCAAATAAATTTCATGAGGAAATGAAAAAAAATAGTGATGTAATAGCTTTAGCTACTAATTATGAAGAGATTATGAAAAATCAATCAGAAGGAAAACTTACTTCACTTTTATCTATTGAGGAGGGAGCAGTACTTGAAGGTAAGATAGAGAATTTAAAGAAATTTTACAATTTAGGGGTTAGAATGATGACAATAAGTTGGAATCATGTGAATGAATTAAGTTTTCCTCATAATAAAGTAGGGTATAGAGAAAAAGGTCTCACTGATTTTGGAAGAGAAGTAGTACATAAAATGAATGAATTGGGAATGTTAGTGGATGTTTCGCATATTTCAGATGGTGGATTTTATGAAATTGCTAAGATTTCTTCTAAACCAATAATTGCTACACATTCTAATTCAAGAGCAATGATGAATCATTCTAGAAATCTAACTGATGATATGATTAGAGTATTGGCAAATAAAGGTGGAGTTACAGGTATAAACTTTTTCCATTTATTTTTAAGTGATAAAAGCGAAAGTAAGCTTGAAGATATGGTAAGACATATAAAACATATTGTAAATGTTGGAGGAATAGATGTTGTAGCTCTAGGCTCAGATTTTGATGGAATAGATTCAAAGGTTGAGATTGAGGATATATCTCAGATGGGTAAATTATATGAACCTCTAAAAAAAGAAGGGTTTAGTGAAGATGATATAGAAAAGATATACTATAAAAATGCTTTAAGAGTGATAAAAGAAGTATTATAAGAAATGTTTTTTTGACATTAGGAAACAAAGTTTTATATCGAACATAGTATAAACTAAGATAAAAATTTATTGGAGGTTTAACTATGAAGGTAGGAGACATTGTAGCTAGAAAGTCACATAACAAAGATATAGTATTTAAAATAGTCTCTTTTGGTGTAGATGAAAATAATGAAAAAATAGCTATACTAAAGGGAATTGCATTTAGAGTAATAGCAGATGCTTATATTGATGATTTAGAATTAGTAAAAGCACCTGATATAAAAGATATATTAATAGATAAAAATGTAGAAAATTTATTATATAAGTCAGTAAGAAAAGCTAAAGAAAGACAGAAAAGAATGACAAGAGCAGTTCCAAAACTTCAATTAAATCCTAACACATATGGAATGCCTGGAAAAGTATTACAGATAGATGGAGATAAAGAATATTTAAAAATTTGTTTGGATGTATATGCTCAACTTGGAATACCTGCTGTAGGAGTGGCAGTTTCAGAACAAAATCAATATAAAGAAGTAAGAGCACTGCTAGAAAAATATAATCCGGATATACTAGTAATAACAGGTCATGATGCAATGACAATAAAAAGAGGCGATATAGAAGATATGAGTAACTATAGAAACTCTCTGAACTTTATGAAAACAGTAAAAGAAGCACGTAAATGGCAACCAAATTTGGATAATCTTGTTATATTTGCAGGAGCATGCCAATCAAATTATGAAAAAATAATAAGTGCAGGAGCAAATTATGCAAGTTCACCTGGAAGAATAATGATACATGCTTTAGACCCAGTTTTTGTAGTGGAGAAAATTGCTTGTTCAAGAATCGATGTAGTAGTGCCTATTGATGAGGTTATAGAGCAGACTATTACAGGTGTTAAGGGGATTGGTGGCTCTGAAACAAGAGGCAAATTTAGATGGGCAATGCCAAAAACAATATTACATTAAAAAAAAATAGAATAATTATACTGTATATCTTTAAAAATAGTATTGACATTTTTGCAAAAAATATATAAAATAATTAGTTTAAACATTTGACAAAAATGTTTATATGTGATATTATGTAAACATATAAACGTTAAAGAAGGTGATATTGTGGCTACTGTTCAAACTCTAGATAAGATAAGAGTAAGCTTAGAGAGACATATAGGAAAGAAAATATTGTTGAAAGCTAATAAAGGAAGAAAGCAGATTATTACAAAAGAGGGTATACTAGAAAAAGTTTATCCAAGCGTGTTCGTTATAAAATTAGATGATGAAAGTAATGGATATCCTAGGGTATCTTATAGTTACTCAGATTTATTAACATCTAATGTAAAATTGCAAGTTTTTAGAGATCAAGATAAATTACAGATAAGTTAAAATTATACCTATTAAAAATAGGTGTAATTTTTTTTTTGCTCCTTAAATATAAATATAGTGTGATACTTTTATAATACTTAAGGAGGTAAACTATGGAATTAATTAAAGATGTAATAAAGATTGACAATAGAATAGACTTCGGGAAATTTCAAACATTTATTGAGGCGGAGGCGGTAGTACCAGACAAAAAATTAGATGTATATGAAATCGTAAAGACAGAAGGATACATATCACTTAAAAAAATTGAAATGGCAGATGGGAAGATACTTTGTAGAGGAAGTTTTAATTATAATGTAATTTATATTGCAGATGATAAAAATACTATTTCTAATGTAGATGGAAAAGTAGATATAAACGAAGTTATAGAGAAAGATAATGTTGTTCAAGATATGGAATATATGTTATTCTCAGAAGTAGAGCATATGGATTGTACTATAATGAATGAGAGAAAAATCAAAGTAGGAGCTCTTATGAATATAAGAGGAAGTTTATTTGAAAAGCAAAGATTAGATATAGTAAAAGATGTATCACAAGTAGAGGGGATACAGAAACATAGAAAAGAAATTTGTTTCCAAGATATAGTTGGAATAGAAAAAGCAGAAAGTTCTATAAGAGATACTATAACTATAAATACAGAAGAAATTCAGTCTATAATAAGTTTAAATCCATCTATTAGAGTAAAAGAAAGTAGAGTGACTGATAATAAGGTTATCATTGGTGGAGTATTGGAAATAAATCCATTAGCTTGTACATATGAGGGTGAACTTGTAGAGTTAGATAGAGTAGGTATTGAGTTTACTCAATTTGTAGAGGTGCCTGGAGTTAGTGATGGCATGATTGAAGAAGTCTTGTTGTCTATGTCAGACTTCAATCATATCTTCAAACAAAATAGTGAAAGTAATACAGGTCTTCTAGAAATAGATTGTATGGCTTCTTGTAAAGTAAAAGTTACAGATGAAGTGACAAGAGAGGTATTGCAAGATGCATATTCTCCTCAAAAAATAATAAAATTTGATCATAAGCCTATTCAATTAAACAAGACTCTAAGAAATAGCGAAGAGACATTTATGGTTAGAGAAGGCATAAGAAATGATAATGATGATATACAAATAAAAGATATTGTAAGCGTTTGTCCAACTATGTCTATAGAAAATAGTTATATTGAAGAAAATAAAAGTATTATACAAGGGATTATAAAAGTTGAGATTTTATTTGTTCCAGTTGAGGGTCTAAAATTAGTTTATAAAATCAGTGAAGAAATTCCATTTGAACATGATATAGAGATGGATAACTTAACTGATACAGCATCTGTGTTTAATACAGCATGTATTGATAAAATTGAAGTTGATTTAAATAGAGATCAAATAGATTTAGTTATAAAAATTAAGCGATTTACTGAGGCACTAGACAAGAAGGCAGAAAACTTTATAATCAAAGGTGAAGACCAAGGTGTATATGACTTGTCTAAAGCTCCTAGTATAATTGTATATATATGTAAAGAGGGCGATACTTTCTGGAATATCGCAAAAAAATACAATACAACAGAAAATGAAATTGCAGAGCTTAATGATATAAAACTGGATGAACCAATTAAGCCTGGCAAGTGTCTTATTTTAGAAAAAAAAGTCGTATTAGTAGATTAATATTAAAAAATTTAAAGTAATTAAGTATAATAGGGTATTATAATACCCTATTATTTTATTTTTTGTAGTATAATATTATTGTTAGTGATGCATTATTCTTTAAACAAGGAGGATAGAATGGATTTTATAAAACTAAAAAGTAAGGCAAAAATAAATTTATCCATTGATGTCTTAGGAAAAAGGCAAGATGGTTATCATTTTGTTGAAATGATAATGCAAACGATAGATTTATACGATATAGTAAAAGTAAAAGGATTAAATGAAGATGAAATAAAGGTAAAAAGCACTAGTTTAGATATTCCTTTAGATGAAGATAATATTGTTTATAAAGCCGCCAAAATACTTAAGAATAAATTTGATATAAAAAAAGGTGTAGAAATATTCATAGAAAAAAATATCCCTGTAGCAGCAGGAATGGCTGGAGGAAGTTCTAATGCAGCTGCGGTATTAGTAGGTCTAAATCAATTATGGAAGCTTGAATTATCTGAAGATGAATTAAAAGACATAGGATTTAATTTAGGAGCAGATGTTCCATTTTGTATATCAGGACAACCTGCTTTAGCTCAAGGAGTTGGAGAAGAGCTAACTAATATCAAAGGTTTGCCATGTGATATAAATATATTGATATGCAAACCAGATTTATTTGTTTCTACTAAGGAAGTTTATCAAGGTTTAGATTTGAATAATATTAAAAAAAGACCAAATAATAAATATTTGATAGAGTGTTTAAAGTCTGAAGACATAAAAGCTTTATCAGAAAATATGGTAAATGTTCTTGAAAATGTTACTATAAGTAAACATAAAGAAATAGATAATATAAAGCAAGTCATGATGAAAAATAATGCTTTAGGTTCTATGATGAGTGGAAGTGGTCCTACAGTTTTTGGACTATTTGAAAGTAAAGAAGATGCTCTAATTGGAAAAAAAGAATTATTAAAAAAATATAAACAGGTATATGTTGTTAATAGCAGTCAAAAAGGGGTTGAAATTTGTGGAGAATTTAACTAAACTGAACTTGGATAATTACAAGCCATTGAGAGATGTAGTTTTTGAGAATTTAAGAGAAGCAATCTTAGAAGGAAAATTAAAGCCTGGTCAAAGGCTAATGGAAGTACAACTAGCAGAACAATTAGGAGTAAGTAGAACTCCAGTAAGAGAGGCAATAAGAAAGCTTGAATTAGAAGGTTTAGTTGTTATGTTGCCTAGAAAAGGTGCTTATGTAGCAAATATGTCATTAAAAGATATTATGGATGTATTAGAAGTAAGAGCGAGTTTGGAAGGTTTAGCAGCATATCTTGCAGCTGAAAGAATCAGTGATGAAGATATCAAAAAACTTAAAGATATATCAGAAGACTTTAAAAAAAGCACTTTAGAATGTGATGTAGATTCATTATTAAGACTTGATGTAGAATTTCATGAATGTATATTTAAAGCAACAAACAATAAAAAATTAATCCAATTGATAAACTCACTATGGGAACAAGTATATAGGTTTAGAGTTACTTACATGTCTGATTATGACACATCGCACAATATCGTTGAAGAACATAGATATTTACTTGATGCTATAATTAAAGGAGATAGTGAATTATCTAAGCAATATGCTACTGAACATATAGAAAAAGCAGAACAGTTTATGATAGATAAAGCTATGATTAATAAAGACTTATAAAATATAAAGTAAAAAAAGCTATTTTAAAATGATTATAATCATTTTAAAATAGCTTTTTTTATTAATATTAAAAAATATTATGAATAAATTAAATTAAATTGGACATAATTGATGATATAAATTTATCTTAAGGGGGAATTTTCAGTGAGAAAAGTTAAGATTAGATTGGGATTATTAATATTAAGTTTTATATCAGTTATATCAATAATGACAATAGTAATAAATGGTGAAGTAAAAAAAGTCGATAATATATCAAAAGACTATAAAGATAAATTAATAAGATTTCATGTTATAGCAAATAGTAATACAGATGAAGACCAAGCACTTAAATTAAAAGTTAGAGATGAAGTGATAAAATATCTACAACCTAAGCTTCAAAATTCAAAAAGTATAGAAGAAAGTGAAGCGATTATAAAAAGAGAATATAGTAGTTTGGAAGAAATAAGTAAAAATATTATTCTTGAAAATGGATATAATTACAGTGTAAAGGTAGGTATACAATATAGTAATTTTCCTACTAAACAATATTCTAATATAGTTCTTCCAGCTGGTGAATATAAAGCTTTAAAAATTATCATTGGAAAAGGTGAAGGGAAAAATTGGTGGTGTGTCATGTTTCCTCCATTATGTTTTGTTGATGAATCTAATGGAGTGATAGATAAATCTACAGATGATAAGTTGAAAGAAGTATTAACAGATAAAGAATATAAGTTGATAAAACAAGATACACCAAAGAAAACAAGTAGAGTAAAAATTAAGTTTAAGGTACTTGAAGTAGTAAAAGATTTAGAGAAAAAGTTCTAAAAATAAGATTTTAAGGAGTGGTTTTAATCATGGACAGGTGGAGTAAACTGATGGCTATACTATTAGCTTTTACTTGTATATTTATGCCTATTGAAGAGGTGTTTGCATATGAACCAGCAGAGAAAGTTAATAAAATAAATAAAAAAGAAGAAAATATAGCAAAGAAGGAAGTCATAAATTTATCTAATGACGATTTGATGCTATTATCTAGGTTGGTTGCAGGAGAAGCTAGAGGAGAAAGCTATGAGGGACAGGTCGCTGTAGCAGCTGTAGTAATAAATAGGATATTGGACCCTAGATTTCCAGACACAATAGAAGAAGTCATATATCAAAAAAATGCATTCTCAGTTGTGCTTGATGGTTCGATAAATATGGCACCAACAGATTCAGCATGTAAAGCAGCTCAAGATGCACTTTATGGAACTGACCCAACTAATAAAGCAGTATATTTCTGGAATCCAGAAATAGCCACTTGCAAATGGATAAATAGACTAAGTCCATATATGAGAATAGGAAATCATGTGTTTGCAAAATAAATATAAATTTTGAGTAGTGAAAGGAGTTGTCTTTTTCTAGAAATTATTTTCTAATTTGAGATAGCTCCTTTATTTTTTGTGTAAAATAAACTATAATAATCATTTAGGTAATAATATATTAACTATGAATATAAATATAAATTTTAGCGATAAATAAGTTGTTGTTAAACACAAAAATGTAAAGTAGGTGTTGTATAAAGATGAGTAATAAGCCAATAGGAGTTTTTGATTCAGGATTAGGTGGATTAACAGTTCTAAAAGAGATAATGAAAATATTACCAAATGAGGATATAATATACTTTGGAGATACTGCCAGAATACCATATGGTTCAAGATCTAAAGAAACCATAATTAAATATACTTTTCAAGCTATAAACTTTCTAAAGACTAAAGATGTAAAAGCTATAGTTATAGCATGTAATACTGCTACTGCAAGGAGTTTAAAAGAAGCCCAAGAAAAATATGATATACCTATAATTGGTGTTATAGAAGCAGGAGCTAGAACTGCTGTAAGTTCTACAAAAAACAAAATTGTAGGAATAATAGGAACTGAGGGAACTATAAGTTCAAAAGCATATAATTTAGAAATATCTAAAATAGATGAAAGCATAGAAATTGTTAACAAAGCATGCCCTTTATTTGTACCTATTGTTGAAGAAGGATGGGCAAATACAGAAGTAGCTAAATTAACAGCAAAGATATATTTACAAGAATTAAAAGAAAAGAATATAGACTCTTTGGTATTAGGATGTACTCATTACCCTATTTTGAAGAGAACAATAGGCGAAGAAGTTGGAGAACATATAAAACTGGTTAACCCAGCTAAAGAGACTGCTAAAGATTTAAAGACGATTTTAGAAATACAAAATATGATAAATAACAAAGAAGTTCATGGAGCATATCAATATTATGTATCAGACATACATGAAAAGTTTTCGGATATAGCAAGAGAATTCTTAAAGAAAAAGATTGATAAGATTCAAAAAGTAGAAATACAAAAATATTAGCGTATATGAAGAATCTATGGAGGGAAAATCGTTGAGTGTAAAAATAAGTATAAATACTAGACAATATGATGAAAAAGGAAATATGGACACCATAGAGATGACTACCTTTGGTAAAATTTTTTATAAAAATGATGGAATATATGTTATTTACAAAGAAAAAGAAGAAAATATAGAGATAACTAATACTATAAAGATACTTAAAGATAAAGTTAGTATCAAAAAATTTGGTGCTATTAACTCAACAATGTTGTTTAAGTGTGGAGAAAATAGCACTACAAAATATGTGACCCCACAAGGTACTTTATTAATTGATATTAATACAAGGGAATTGGATATAAATATACAAGAAGGGGAACACATAAAATTGAAAATAGACTATAATATAAAGATACAAGATTTATTTTTAGGTAGGAATAAAATAGATATATACATAGGTATTAAATAATAACTATAGCTATTTTCTAGAAATTTTATAAAGGTAGTGAAAAAACTACCTTTTATTTAATTTATTTGGTATTATTATATTTATATTAAACTTTAATTTCTTAAAATTGATACAAGGGTTTAGCGTTTTTTTATAGAAAGTATACTTAAAAGTGAATAAAACTAAGTGTAAGAGGGATAAATATGATATTTGATAAGGTACTAGGTACTATAAATAAACATAATTTAATACAAAAAGGCGATAAAATAGTTTTAGGTCTTTCTGGAGGGCCTGATTCGGTTTGTTTATTGCATGTACTAAATAGATTAAAACAAGATTTTAATATAGAAATATATGCAGCACATTTAAATCATCAGATAAGAGGGATAGAAGCTCAAAAAGATGCATTATATGTATCTAAACTTTGTGAGGAAATGGGAATTGTATTCTTTGTAAAGTCTATTAATGTACCAAAATATTGTGAAAATGAGGGAGTGTCATTAGAAGAAGGAGCAAGGAAATTAAGATATGAAATGTTTTTTGAAATTAAGGATAAGATTAAAGCTAATAAGATAGCCATAGGTCATAATCTTAATGACCAAGCTGAAACTGTTATGATGCGTATCATGAGAGGAACAGGTCTAACAGGTTTAAAAGGAATTGATTATATTAGAGATAATTGTATAATTAGACCAATATTAGATGTGGAAAGAAGTGATATAGAGGATTATTGTGAAGCTTATAATTTAAATCCTAGAATAGATAAAACAAATTTAGAGAATATATACACTAGAAATAAGATAAGGTTAGACCTTTTACCATATATGAAGGATAATTTTAATTCAAATGTAATAGAATCTATAGTGAGGATGAGCAATAGTTTAAAAATTGATAACGATTATATTGAGAAAGAGGCAGAGGCTAAATTTATAGAAGTTTCAAGTGTAAAAGAAAAGGGCTTTGTAGAGATAAATTTAGACGATTTTATTTGCTTACATGATGCTATCAAAGTTAGGGTTCTTAGAAATTCTATAAAACATATACTAGGAGATACTAATTTTGTTGACCAAAGACATATAGAAGATATAATGTCTTTAGAGGATAATTCAAAAGTAAATAAAATGTTAACTCTTCCAAGAAATATATTTGTTTATAGAAAAAAAGACAGTATAATATTAACCAATGAGGAAATTGTTAATGAGGAGATTGAATTTTATTACAATGTACCTAGTAATGGGTTTATTAAAATAAAAGAATCAAAACAAATTATTGAGACCCAAGTAATGAGTATAGATAGGTATAAGAGTATGAAATTAGACAATTCATCTAAAGGGTTTGATTTTAATAAGGTAAAAGGGGGTATAGTAATAAGGAGCAGAAGGCAAGGTGATAAGATAAAACTTGCTATGGGAAGTAAAAAAGTGAAGGATTTATTCATAGATTTAAAAATCCCAAGAGAAGAAAGATGCAAAATTCCTATAGTCGCAGATAGTGAAGGGATAATATGTGTTGGAGATTATAAAATCAGTGAGAATTATAAAATTGATGAGAACACAAAAGAAGTATTAAAAATTAATTTTAACAAATTATAGAGCAAAGCAATGTATGAAAGGAGGGCTTCTATATTGAATAAGTTGCTAAAAGGGGCAGGTTTTTATCTACTTGTTTTTATAATTATAGTGGGTATAGTTCAATTCTCAGGTAAGCCTACAGAAAAAATAAAAGATTTAAAATTCTCTGAAGTATATAGAGAATTAACCGATGAGAATATATCAAGATTATACTTTGTAAATCAAACTTCAGTAGAAGGTACTATAAAAGATACAAATACAAAGTTTAAGTCATATGTTCCAACAGAAGTAATGGGAAATAAACTTGCAGATGAGGTGTTAGACCAAGCCAAAGCTGGGAAACTAACTTTTGGTGGTGAAGCTAAGCCATCTACACCTTGGTTTGTCGAAATGTTGCCTACATTACTGTTAATATTCTTTATGGTAATTCTTTGGTTCGTATTTATGAATCAGTCTCAAGGTGGAGGCGGAAAGGTTATGAGCTTTGGTAAATCAAAGGCTAAGGTTCATAAAGATGATGAAAAAACTAGAGTTACATTTAAGGATGTGGCTGGATTAGATGAAGAAAAAGAAGATTTACAGGAAGTAGTAGACTTCTTAAAGAATCCTAAGAAATATATTGAATTGGGTGCAAGAATACCAAAAGGTATGCTTATGGTAGGTCCTCCTGGAACTGGTAAAACATATCTATCTAGGGCTGTCGCAGGGGAAGCAGGAGTTCCATTCTTTAGTATAAGTGGTTCTGATTTCGTTGAGATGTTTGTTGGGGTTGGTGCTTCGAGAGTAAGAGATTTATTTGAACAAGCTAAGAAAAGTGCTCCAGCCATAATATTTATAGACGAGATTGATGCAGTTGGTAGAAAAAGAGGTGCAGGTCTTGGTGGAGGTCATGATGAAAGAGAGCAGACTCTTAATCAGCTTCTAGTTGAAATGGATGGATTTGGAGTAAACCAAGGTATAATAATCATGGCTGCTACAAATAGACCAGATATACTTGACCCAGCATTACTTAGACCAGGAAGATTTGACAGACAAGTTGTTGTTGGTACACCAGATGTAAAAGGAAGAGAGGCTATATTTAAAGTTCATTCAAGAAATAAGCCACTAAGTGATGATGTTAAAATGGATGTATTAGCTAGGAGAACACCAGGATTTACTCCTGCAGATATAGAGAACTTAATGAATGAAGCTGCAATATTGACAGCTAGAAAAAGAGAAAAGAAAATTAAGATGGAAACTATAGAAGAAGCTATAACTAAGGTTATAGCAGGTGTGGCTAAAAAATCAAAAGTAATAAGTGAAAAAGAAAGAAGACTTACAGCATATCATGAAGGTGGGCATGCAGTTTGTGCTCATGTACTTGAGGAGGTAAGTCCTGTTCATCAAGTTACAATAGTACCAAGAGGAAGAGCTGGAGGATTTACAATGCAGCTTCCTGTTGAAGATAAATTCTATGCTACAAAAAATGAAATGAAAGAAAATATTGTAGTTTTACTTGGAGGTAGAGTAGCAGAAGAGTTAGTACTTAAAGATGTATCTACAGGTGCTTCAAATGACTTAGAAAGAGTTACAGCTACTGCAAGAAGTATGGTAACAAAATATGGGATGAGTTCTAAGCTTGGTCCAATGTCATTTGATAGTGATGATGAAGTGTTCTTAGGTAATAGTTTTTCAAGTAAGAGAAATTATTCTGAAGAAGTTGCCTTTGAGATAGACCAAGAAACAAAACGTATAGTTGATGGTGCATACGATAAGACAAGAAGTATACTACAAGAAAATATGGATAGATTAGAGTATGTGGCACAAGCCTTACTTATATATGAAACTTTAGATGCAGAACAATTTGTAAAAGCGTTCAATAAAGAATTACCACTAAATGATATTGAAAATGCAATTACAGAGGAAAATTCGCCTAAAGAAGTTGAAGAACAACTAACTATAAAATTAGAAAAAGATGAAGAAAGAAACAATGTTATTGATATAAATAAAAATTTAGATAATAAATCTGATGAAGATAAATAATTTTAAAATATTGGTCATTTTAAGATTATTATCTGTTATGGATTAAATACTAAAACTGAAAGTATAATATTAAATTACTGAGCAGAGTATATTTGCAGGTGTTAATTTGATTGATACTTTCAGTTTTTTTATTATTTTACAAAGGTTTAAGTAAAATATCTACATAAAATATAAATTTGATTATGATAATATATTGAAAAGGAAATTTAAAATTAATAGTATTAAAAGTCTATGAATAATGTATAATTATTTATTAGAAGAAAATAAGTCATGAAATCATGTCATATTAGAGGTGAAATATGCGAGATAAGATAATAGAAATTATATTAAATAATAAATCTGAATTTATTTCAGGGGAAGAATTATCAAAACAATTAGGAGTATCACGTGCAGCTATATGGAAACATATGAAGGCTCTAAAAGAAGAAGGATATAATATAGAGTCTGTAAATAAGAAAGGATATAGATTAGCAGAAAACCCAACTGATTTATTAAGTCCCCAGAATATTTACTATAAATTAAATACAGAGTTTATTGGAAAGAATGTCATACATCTTGAAACTATAGATTCAACTAATGAATATGCAAAAAGAATAGCTACAAATAATATAGATGGAACTGTGATTTTAAGTGAACATCAGGATATGGGAAAAGGTCGATTGGGAAGAAACTGGGATTCTAAACCTCATGAAGGAGTCTGGATGAGCATTATTTTGAAACCAGATATGGAACCATTTAAAGCACCATTTATAACTTTAATAGCAGGGGCAAGTGTAACAAAGGCCTTAAATAATTTAGGAGCAAATACTCTAATAAAATGGCCAAATGATGCTATTTTAAATGGTAAAAAAATATGTGGTATATTAACAGAGTTATCTGCTGAGATTGAAAGAACAAACTATGTTGTTCTTGGAATTGGAATAAATGTTAAGACAATGGATTTTGAACCAGAAATAGCTGAGAAAGCTACATCACTATATAAAGAAGGATATAAATTATCTAGAGTAGATATTGTTAGAAATGTATTGACTGAATTTGAAAAATTGTATTTAGATTATATTGTAAATAACTCTAGAGAAAAAACTTTAAAAATGTGTAGAGATTATTCTGCAATTATAGATAAAAATATATATGTATTAAAAGGTAATGATAAGGAATTAGTGAAATGTATGGACATAAATGAGGATGGAAATTTGTTAGTTCAAAGCAGTGATGGAAATGTAAAAGAAATCATTTCAGGTGAAGTTTCTATAAGAGGAGAGAAGGGATATGTATAATAGTATTTTGGATGTAGAAGGTCTAAAGGTTGGGCAAGTGGAGGATAGAGATGGTCTTACTGGATGTACAGTAGTAATATGTGAAGAAGGAGCTACTTGTGGTGTTGATGTAAGAGGTTCTGCTCCAGGGACTAGAGAAACCGATTTATTGGACCCTGTGAATATGGTTCAAAAAGTTCATGCAGTAGTTTTGGCTGGTGGTTCTGCATATGGTCTTGAATCTACTTGTGGTGTAAGTAGATACTTAGAGGAAAAAGGAATTGGATTTGATGTAGGTGTAGGAAAAGTACCTATAGTTGTTGGAGCAGTGTTATTTGATTTGGGAGCAGGAGATTTTAAGTGTAGACCAGATTTACAAATGGGTTATAGAGCTTGTGAAGTCGCAAGCAAGGATATTTTAAATCAAGGAAATTATGGAGCAGGATGTGGAGCCACTGTTGGAAAGATAAGAGGCCAGGAGTATGCCATGAAAGGTGGTATAGGTAGTTATTCCATAAAATTGGATAATGGTCTAATTGTATCTGCATTGGTTGCTGTAAATGCTCTTGGAGATGTTTATGAAAATGGTAAGGTTATAGCAGGGGCTTTAAATGATAAAAAGACAGAGACTATTGATACATATAAGCTAATGAAACAAGGTGAAAGTAAAGGTGGATTTAGTATAGATAATACTACAATTGGAGTAATTGCAACAAATGCTAAGTTAACTAAAGCTGAATGTAAAAAGATATCTCAAATGGGGCATGATGGTTATGCAAAAGCCATTTTTCCTATTCACACACCTCATGATGGAGATACAATATTCACAATATCAACAGGAAAAATAGAAACAGATATAACATTATTAGGTTCATTAGCTGTAGAAGCAGTAGAAAAAAGTATAATAAATGCGGTGAAAAAAGCAGATAGTGTAAAAAATATAATAGCGTATAAAGATATAGTAAAAAAACGAGAAATATGATGAAATTAGCATATTTTTCTTGTCAAATTGTTGACAATAGTAATTCGTCTTGATAAAATTATTCTTGTTAGAGCGGGCATCCTAGAATGGTAGCCTGACTCAGAAATATAAGAAAAAAGACCGAAAAACAAAAAAATTAAGTAGTCCGGCATCGTTATGAGCTGGAACGGAGGTGTATTTTTTATGATGAACACAAGTGCATCAGTAAGAAAAGTAAATGTAAGAAAAATGACTATAATAGGAGTACTATCAGCTATTTCTATTATGCTATCTATGACTCCATTGGGATTTATTCCAGTTGGACCTACAAAAGCAACTATAATGCATATACCAGTTATTATTGGGGCTATTATAGAGGGGCCAATAGTTGGGGGTGCAATAGGGTTTATATTTGGAGTATCAAGTCTCTTAAATGCTATAATAAATCCAACCATAACATCCTTTGTTTTTATAAATCCGTTAGTTTCAATATTACCAAGAGTTATGATAGGTATATTGGCTTATTATGTATATCAATTAATAATTAAGGCTACAAATAAGGTATACATATCAGGTTTAATTACAGGAGCGATAGGTTCCTTGTTAAATACAGCTGGAGTTTTAGGAATGATATATGTCTTATATGCTGACAAATATCTTCATGCAATGGGTCAAAGTGGTTCAGCAGGAAAAGTAATAATGGCTCTTGCCGCAGCAAATGGAGTACCAGAAGCAATAGTAGGAGCTTTAGTAGTAGCTGCCGTTGCCACTGTACTTAAGAAAAGCAAAAAATAGAAAGAAGGTTAATGACATATGCTTCTAGTATTTGATGTTGGAAATACTAATATGGTTTTAGGTATATATAAAGGTGATAAATTAGTTAATTATTGGAGAATTAAAACAGATAGAGAAAAAACATCTGATGAATATGGAATCCTAATAAGTAGCTTATTTGAGTATGATAATGTGGATATAAATTCTATTAATGATGTGATAATATCATCTGTAGTACCAAATGTTATGCATTCTCTTGAAAACTTTTGTATAAAATACTGTAAAAAACATCCATTAATAGTAGGTCCAGGCATAAAAACAGGTCTAAATATAAAATATGATAATCCAAAGCAAGTCGGAGCAGACAGAATAGTTAATGCTGTAGCAGGAATAGAAAAGTATGGAGCACCAAGTATACTTGTTGACTTTGGAACAGCAACTACGTTTTGCGCTATCTCTGAAAAAGGTGAATATCTAGGTGGAACAATAGCGCCAGGAATAAAAATATCTAGTGAGGCATTATTTCAAAGTGCATCTAAATTACCTAGAGTAGAATTAACTAAACCAGGTATGACTATTTGTAAGAGTACTGTATCAGCTATGCAATCTGGAATAATTTATGGATATGTTGGTTTAGTGGATAAAATAATAAGCATGATGAAGAAAGAATTAAATTGTGATGATGTTAAAGTTATAGCTACAGGTGGATTAGCTAAACTGATTGCTTCAGAGACAAAAAGTATAGATTATGTAGATGGTTTTTTAACACTAGAAGGATTAAGAATAATATATGAAAAAAACCAAGAATAATTAATATACAGGGAATTGGGTTATATATCCAATTCCCTTTTTATGATAGTTTCATAGCTTTATGTGGTATATTATAATGAGGAAATATGAACTTTAAAATCAAATCGTAAAATAAAGGAAAAAAATAGGAGAAAAGCAATGAAAATAGGAAATTTAGAATTGAAAAATAAAGTTTTTCTATCACCTATGGCAGGAGTAACAGACCTACCATTTAGATTAATTTGTAAAGAACAAGGTTGTGGACTTTTATATACAGAAATGATAAATGGTAAGGCACTTTGCTATGATGATGAAAATACTAAAAAAATGCTTAAGATAGAAGAGGAAGAACATCCAGTAGCTGTTCAGATATTTGGTTCAGAGCCAGATTTTATGGGAAGAGCAGCAGAGATAATGAATGATTATTCAAATGAGATTCTCGATATAAATATGGGATGTCCAGCTCCAAAAGTAGTTAAAAATGGAGATGGGTCAGCACTTATGAAAAATCCTAAGCTTGCTGAGAAGGTATTAAAGGCAGTGGTGAAGAATTCAAAAAAGCCAGTAACTTTAAAGATAAGGAAAGGGTGGGATGATAATAGTGTAAATGCTGTTGAAATAGCAAAGATAGCAGAAGCTTGTGGAATAAGTGCTCTAGCAATACATGGAAGGACTAGAGAACAGTTTTATACAGGTAAAGCAGATTGGAATATAATCGCAGAAATTAAGAAAAATTTAAACATACCTGTTATAGGAAATGGTGATGTATTTACAATAGAAGATTCAATAAATATGTTAGACAAAACTGGTTGTGATGCTATAATGATAGGTAGGGGTGCTCAAGGTAACCCATGGATATTCAAAAGAATAAACCATTATATGAATACAGGTGAGATTTTGCCAGAGCCAACTCTTAACGAAAAAATAAGTACTGCCATTAAGCATTTAAAACTTGCAGTAGAAGAGCATGGAGAGTATGTAGCTGTAAGAGAAATGAGGAAACACATCGCTTGGTATTTAAAAGGACTTAGGAATTCTGCAAGATTAAGGGATGAAATTAACAAAATAGAAGACTATCAAGAAGTTGTGTCCAAATTGGAGTACTATATGGAAGACTCCTTGACATAAAAATAATAGTGACTTATAATATAGCGCATAAATTAAAAAAAGATTATAAAATTTTTAAAATATAATTAGGAAAATTCCTAAGAAATCTGTGAAGGAGTTGTATTTATAATGGAAGAAAATAAAGAGTTTTTATTGACACAAGAGGGATATGATAAATTAGAAGAAGAATTAGAAAACTTAAAGGTTGTAAAGAGAAAAGAAGTTGCAGAGAGAATCAAGGTTGCTATATCTTTTGGTGATTTATCTGAAAATGCTGAGTATGATGAAGCTAAAAAGGAACAAGCACAAGTTGAAGAAAGAATTCTAAAATTAGAAAATATGGTTAGAAAGGCTGTTATCATAGATGAAAGCAAAATAGACCTTAATGTTGTCACAATAGGATCAATAGTTAAAGTTAAGGATTTAGAATTTGATGAAGATGTTGAATATACTATAGTTGGTTCGACAGAAGCAGACCCATATGATGGTAAAATATCAAACGAGTCTCCTGTAGGAAAAGCACTTTTAGGTAGAGCTGTAAAAGAGATTGTAGAAGTGCAAGTTCCTGATGGAGTTGCTAAGTTTGAAATATTAGAAATAAGAAGATAATCTGGAGGAAAAAAATGAAAAATAATCAACAAAGCAATGAAGAAGCACAAATTCAGGAAGACCTTAGTGAAGTACTTCAAGTAAGAAGAGATAAACTAAAAAAATTACAAGAATCAGATAGAGACCCTTTTAAAGAAAGTAGATATGATAGAACTCATTATTCTACTGAGATAAAAGATAACTTTGATTCTCTTGAAGGTAAAACTACAAAAATAGCAGGACGTATAATGAGTAAGAGAATACAAGGTAAGGCTGGTTTTATAGATATTCAAGACCAAGAAGGAAGAATTCAATCTTATGTAAGATTAGATGCTATAGGGGAAGAAGAGTATAGTGTATTTTCAACATATGATATTGGAGATATAGTTGGAATTGAAGGGGAAATATTTAAAACTAAAAAGGGTGAGATATCTGTAAAGGCTAAATCTGTAGTATTACTATGTAAATCTTTACAAGTACTACCAGAAAAATATCATGGATTAAAAGACCAAGAATTAAGATATAGACAAAGATATGTTGACTTAATAGTAAATCCAGAAGTAAAAAATGCTTTTTTAACTAGAACAAAAGCGTTAAAAGCATTGAGAACATACTTAGATGATAGAGGATTTTTAGAGGTTGAGACTCCAATATTAAATACTATAGCAGGTGGAGCAAATGCTAGACCATTTATAACTAACCATAATACTTTACATATACCAATGTATTTAAGAATAGCTAATGAATTATACTTAAAGAGACTTATTGTTGGTGGATTTGATAAAGTTTATGAAATGGGAAGAATGTTTAGAAATGAAGGTATGGATTTAAAACACAATCCTGAATATACTGCAATAGAACTATATCAAGCATATGCTGATTATACTGATATGATGGAAATAACAGAAAATGTTATCGCACATATGGCAGAAGTTGCTACAGGAAGTATGATAATTAACTATCAAGGAACAGAAATAAACTTTACACCTCCTTGGAAAAGAATGAGCATGGAAGAGTGTGTTAAAGAGTATTCTGGGGTAGATTTTTCTACTATAGATACAGACGAAGAAGCGTTAGAAGTTGCTAAAGAAAAAGGTATAGAAATAAAACCTGGAATGAGAAGAGGGGAAGTAATAAATGCTTTCTTTGAAGAGTTTGGAGAAGATAAGTTAATCCAACCAACATTTATAACTCATCATCCAGTTGAAGTATCTCCATTATCTAAAAGAAATAATGAAGACCCAAGAAGAACTGATAGATTTGAAGCATTTGCCAATAAATGGGAATTAGCTAATGCGTTTTCTGAACTTAATGACCCAATTGACCAAAAAGGAAGATTCATGGACCAATTGAGAAAAAGAGAATTAGGTGATGATGAAGCCTTTGAAATGGATGAAGACTTCTTAAAAGCATTAGAGGTAGGTTTACCTCCTACAGGAGGATTAGGAATCGGTATAGATAGAGTAATTATGTTATTAACTAACTCTCCATCTATAAGAGATGTATTATTATTCCCTACTATGAAACCTATTGATAATAATCTAAATAAAGAAGAAGAGAACTAAAAAATATAAGCATTCTACTAAGCTTTAAATTAAGTATAGCTGTTAAATTAGCAATAAATAGCTTTATTTTATTTAAAGTGTTACTGTAGAATGCTTTTTATATGTGACAAATTACTTTTTAGATATTTAATTTATAAATTACCAACAAACATTAAAAAATGATATTAATTTTTGTTGATTGAGACTTTATATTTAGAAAATATGATTGAAAGTAATTTATTATGAAAATATTTAGAATAATTTTTGAGAAGGTAAAAGGAATATTTTCTGAGAATACTATATATAAAAAATTATTGGGGGAATGTCTGATGTTTCAAGTAATTGATTTTTTATGTTTATTCTGTGTTGGATTTTTAGTTCTTGATGTTATGGTATATTTTTGTAAAGATGCAATGGATATCTTTGAAAGTACAACTAAGGTTAATAAAGTTAAGAGCATAAATGTTTGGGCAGATAGAGTCAGAGCTAATTCATATTCTTATGAAAATAAAATTGCAAAATAGGTAAAACTATATATGCAGGTATTGCTTGTGATATCAAGGGTTATATCTATTAGTTTTAATTGAATTTATTAAAAAAAACAAAGAGTTATAACCTTTTTAAAAATAAAAAATAAAAAAATATCGAAAAAGTGTTGACGAAA